>DASVLX010000065.1:0-8815 GCA_036384655.1 Pseudonocardiaceae bacterium | reverse complement strand
CGCCGGAGGTGGGCGGCGCGGTGCCGACCTCCGTGCCGGCGGCGGCTCGGAGCCGGTCGGCGGTGGCCTGGTCAGGCAGCACCAGGTACAGCACGCCGGCCATCGCGGCCCGGGCGACCGTGGCCCGGGCGACCGCCGGATCGGTGGAACGCAGCCCCTCGTCCCGGGCGGCCAGCCTTGCGGGCGTGCCCGGCGAGGCCAGCAGGTCGTCGTGGCCGAATGCCGGCAGTCCGCCGGTGGACTGCCTGGTGGGTTGGCCGTCCGCCGCGAGCACCAGCACCGAGCGGCCGGTGTCGGTCAGTTCCGTCGCCACCGGCGCGGCCAGCGTCAGCCCGTCACGGTCCGGCCGCAGCGGGCCGGACCGGCCGGCGATGAGATCCCCGGCCACGAACAACACCAAGACGAGCACCGCCAGGCCGGCCAGCGCTCGGCCGGTGGGCGGCCGGACGGTGAGCACCCACGACATCGGCCGGCGCGTGCCCAGGTCCGTGCGACAGGCCGTCAGCAGCATCCACAGCAGGCCGGCCGCCAGCACGATCAGCGCCGGTCCCCACCAGTATCCGAGCCGTAGCAGCAGGATCACCCCGGCGGTGCCGAACAGGCTCAGGCCGAGTGCCGGCAGCAGCGGGCGGATCACGGGTCGCCTCATCAAGACCGCGACCAGGACCGCGATGACGATCGCTATCAGCGCGACGGCCTGCGGAAGTACGCCAGCGACGAGCCCGGTGGGGCCCGGCCCGACGGTCACCCCGACTCCTCGGGCCAGCAGCGCCGGATGCTGGACCAACGCGGCCGGCCACGGCACCAGCAGCAGAAGCGGCAGCAGCACGATCACGAACAGCGCGATCACCCGGCGTGGTCCGCCGCCCGGCCTGGCAACGAACCAGGCCAGCGCGAACAGCACGACCGTCAGCAGCACGAACGGCTGGAACGCGCCGATCACCGCCAGACCGAGCGCGGCACCGCAGGCGGTGGACAACCGGACCGCCGAGTGGGCCACCGCCGCCACGCCGGCGAGCACGCCGGGCAGCAGCAGATGCGCGATGACCACGTCCAGCCGGCCCTGGCCGACCGCGACCATCGCCGTCGGCAGCAGGCCGTAACCGGCCGCGACCAGCGCCCGAACAGGCCTGGTCACCGGCACACGACCGATCGCCAGATAACAGAACAGTCCGGCCAGCGGCGCGTCGCCGAACAACAACACGGCGACCGCGGTCGATGGACCGCCGACCGGGTAGAAGATCGCCCCCAGGATGCCCAGCACGGCCAGCGTCGGCGGCGCCGGTGAGGTGCTGCCGCCGCCGACGGCATGCCAGGACGCCAGATATTCCGACCAGACGGCGGATAACCCGGGCACCGGCAGCAGCGCGCCACCGGCGAGTTGGCCGCCCAGCCTGCCGACGTTGGCCAGCAGCGCGACCGCGGTCAGCGCCCCGACCAGTAACGCCGGCCAGCGGCGCTCCGTCGGGCAACGAGCGCCCAATGCCCGCTACCCAGCGCGCCGCTTCAACCTTCGGCGCTCCCGCTCGGACAGACCGCCCCAGATGCCAAAGCGCTCGTCATGCGCCAAGGCGTACTCCAGGCACTCCGCCCGCACGTCACATCCCTGGCAGATGCGCTTGGCCTCCCGGGTGGACCCACCCTTCTCCGGGAAGAACGCTTCCGGATCGGTCTGGGCACACAGCGCGTTCTCCTGCCACTCCTGCTCCTCCTCGGCGACCCCGAACAGGTCGACAAGGACGCCCAACTCCTCGGTTGGGTCGTCATCCCACTCCACGGCGCGGTCTTCCTGACTGCTCCACATCCGCGTCCGCCCTCCTCGCTTCCGCACTCCCCGATGGCGGACACCACTCGCCACGACGAGGAGAAACCCTGTCCGCAGCGAATGACACCAATGTGATTACACCCGTGTACTTCCCGGCGGTCAAGCGGAGTACACGGGTCGGGGGATAGCGCGGATCAGAAACGGGCAGACTTGGCGCCGTGTACCGATCCAACCGATCAGGGTTTCGGCCAAGTCCCGTCTTCCTCGGCATTCTGGCCGCCGCGATCCTCGGCGGCGTACTACTCACCGTGTCGACGCGCTCCGCCGCGTCCATGACCGCGTTGATCGAGGGCGGCACGGTGCTGCTCGTGCTGGCCGGCTGGGCGGTGACGCTGTGCCTGCATGAGTTCGCGCACGCCCTGGTCGCCTACCGGGGCGGCGATCGAGGCGTCGCCGACCAGGGTTATCTGACGTTGGACATCCGCCGGTACACACACCCCGTGTTGAGTCTGGTACTGCCGCTGATCTTCCTGCTGATGGGCGGCATCCCCCTGCCGGGTGGCGCCGTTTGGATTAATCACTACCTGTTGCGCTCACGCAGAGTGGAATCGATGGTCTCACTGGCTGGACCTGCGACGAACCTGATCATCGGTGTGCTACTCACGGTATGCGTAAAGCTGGCTTTCCCTCTTGATGCCGCGTACTTCAGCCCGTTGGCGCAGGCACTGTCCTTTCTCGCGCTGCTACAGATCCTGTCGTTTGTGCTGAACATCCTGCCGGTGCCCGGTCTGGACGGTTTCGGTGTGATCGAACCGTGGACCTCACCGAACGTGCGCCGCTTCGCCGGCCAGGTCCGGCAGTGGATGCCGTTCCTGGTGTTCGCGCTGATGATCGGGTTCATGCCGTTCCAGAACGCGTTCTTCGGCGCGTCGTACTGGATCTTCGACCACATCGGCGGCAACGGCAGCCTCGCCGCCGCCGGCTACAGCAGCTTCATGGCATGGCTGCCGCCCCTGTAGCGGCGGCGACGGCCACAGCGAGCACGGACGGCCACCTCGACGTGTAAGGATTGGTGTTCGTGAAGGTCGTCGTACTCGTAGGCGGGGTAGGCGGGGCTCGGTTCCTGCTCGGCGTCAAGGCCGCCCTGGGGTTGTCACCGGTCGGACCGACCGAGGACGCCCAACATGACGTGACCGCGCTGGTCAACACCGGCGACGACGTGTGGATGCACGGGCTGCGGATCTGTCCCGACCTGGACACCTGCATGTACACCCTGGGCGGCGGCATCGACACCGGCCGGGGTTGGGGCCGGGCCGGTGAGACCTGGGCGGTGCGCACCGAACTGGCCGCCTATGGCGCGGATCCGACCTGGTTCGGGCTGGGTGACCAGGACATCGCCACCCACCTGGTGCGCACCCGGATGCTGCGCGCCGGCTACTCACTGTCCGATGTCACCGCCGCGCTGTGCGACCGCTGGAAGCCGGGCGTGCGGCTGTTGCCGATGAGTGACGACCGGGTCGAGACCCATGTCGTGATCGACACGGCGGACCTGCCGGGAGCGGATTCCGGCGCGGATCGATCCGGCGCGTCGCGGCGCCGCGCGATCCACTTCCAGGAGTGGTGGGTGCGCTACCACGCCGAGGTGCCCGCGCAATCGTTCGTGTCGGTCGGCGCCGAAGACGCCAAGCCGGCACCGGGCGTGCTGGACGCCATCCGGGATGCCGACGCCGTGCTGCTGGCACCGTCCAACCCGGTGGTCAGCGTCGGCACGATCCTGACGGTGCCCGGCGTGCGGGCGGCGCTGCGGGACACCAGCGCACGGATCGTCGGGGTGTCCCCGATCGTCGCGGACCGCCCGCTGCGCGGCATGGCGGATGCCTGCCTGACGGCGATCGGCGTGCCGACCACGGCCGAGGCGGTGGGTCGCTGGTACGGCTCGCGGACCGAGTCCGAGAACGGCCTGCTGGACGGCTGGCTGATCCACACCAAGGACACCGCCGAGGTGCCCGGCGTGGAGGTGCTGTCGGTGCCGCTGCTGATGTCCTCCGTCGACGCCACCGCCGAGATGGCGCGCACCGCGCTGGACCTGGCCGGAACGCCGGTATGAGCCGACCCGAGGAAGGCGAGAGGGCGGACATGACCGACCCGGTTCCCGACCATGCCAGCGACCGGGTGGAGATCCTGCCGGTGGCCGACCTGCCCGAGTTCCGCCCTGGCGACGACCTGACCGCCGCGATCGCCACCGCCGCGCCCTGGCTACGCACCGGCGATGTGCTCGTCGTGACCAGCAAGATCGTGTCCAAGACGGAGGGCCGGCTGGTTTCCGTGCCCGGCGATCCGGGTGCGCGCGAGGCGGCCCGCCGGAACGCGGTGCGATCCGAGGCGGTCCGCGTCGTCGCCCGCTACCGCGACTTCATGATCACCGAGAACCGGCTGGGCATCGTGCAGGCCGCCAGCGGCGTGGACGGGTCGAACGTGTCCACCGGCGAGATCGCGTTGCTGCCGATCGATCCGGACGCCTCCGCGCGCCGGCTGCGTGACGGTCTGCGCGAGACGCTGGGTGTCGAGGTCGCCGTGATCATCACCGACACCATGGGCCGGGCCTGGCGGATCGGGCAGACGGACGCCGCCATCGGCGCGGCCGGGCTGACCGTGCTGCACCGCTACGCGGGCGCGATCGACCGGCAGGGCAATGAGCTCGCGGTCACCGAGATGGCGTTGGCTGACGAGATCGCCGCGGCCGCGGACCTGGTCAAGGGCAAGCTCGGTGGCGTGCCGGTGGCCGTGCTGCGCGGGCTGGCCGTGCACGACGACGGCTCGACGGCGCGGGACCTGCTGCGCCCGGCCCAGGATGATCTGTTCCGGCTCGGCACCGCCGAGGCGATCGCGGCCGGCCACCGGGAGGCCGTGCTGTTGCGGCGGTCGGTGCGCGCCTTCACGCCGGACCCCGTCGACCCGGAGGCGGTGCGGCGGGCGATCGGGGTCGCGCTGACCGCGCCTGCGCCACATCACACCCGGCCGGTGCGGTTCGTCTGGCCGCGCCGCCGCGAGTCCCGCGTCAAGCTGCTGGACGCGATGCGCGCGGCCTGGCGGGCCGACCTGCGCGCCGACGGCGGGGACGACGACGCGATCGAGCGCCGGTTGGCCCGAGGTGAGCTGCTCTATCAGGCGCCCGAGGTGGTGCTGCCGTTCTGCGTGCCGGACGGCGCGCACGACTACCCGGACGAGCCGCGCCGGGCCGCCGAGCGGACCATGTTCACGGTCGCGGCCGGCGCCGCCGTGCAGGGCCTGCTGGTCGCGCTGGCAGCCGAGAACCTCGGTTCCTGCTGGGTGTCGTCGACGATCTTCGCGCCCGATGTGGTCCGGTCCACGCTCGATCTCGCCGACGACTGGCTGCCGATGGGCGCGGTCGCGATCGGTCATCCGGCCGACGGCCCGATCCGGCCGAGACCGCCCCGCGATCTCGGCCCGGACCTGGTGGAACGGTGACCGAGGTTCTTGCCGCCGTGGGTCCGCATGAAGACACCGTGCGGGTCCTTCAGGCGTGGCGGCCGGCCGATCACGGCCAGGAGTCGTTGCGCCACGCCTATCTGGGGTTTCTCGACGCCTGCCCGGAGGCCTGCCTGCGCCGCAACGTGCCCGGCCACATCACCGCGTCCACCGTGGTGCTGGACGAGACCGGCGAGCGGGTGCTGCTCACGTTGCATCCCCGGTTCGGGCGCTGGTTGCAGGTGGGCGGGCACTGCGAGCCGGATGACACGACCCTGGTCGGCGCCGCGCTGCGGGAGGCCACCGAGGAGTCCGGGATCCCCGATCTGGCGATCGATCCGGTGCCGGTTCAGCTCTACGTGTGTCCGGTGACCTGTTCGCTGGGCGTGCCGACCCGGCATTTCGACGTCCGGTTCCTGGCCCGCGCGCCGAAGGGCGCGACGCCGGTGCGCAGCCACGAGTCGGTGGACCTGCGCTGGTGGCCGGTGAACGCGCTGCCCGACGGCGACAAGCCCGACGACCTCCCCGGCCTGGTCACCGCCGCCTTGAGCCGAGCCACCTAACGCGACGTTGGCGGAGCACGAAGTACCAGCCGAACCCGGCGGAGACGTAGTCGATGTCCGTCCGACGAACGTGGTGTCCACGAGCGACGGCGACCTGGCCGACGTGTGTCGGCCACTGCGTGCCCCGGCACGGTATCCGCTCATGCCTTCCGGTCAGTGGCGAGCGGATACCAGGGGCCGCAGGCCCTCGATGAGCAGCGCGAGGGCGAACTCGAAGTGCCCGTCCTGTTCCGTGCTGGTGATGATGGGCATCGTGGCGGCCAGGTTCGGGTAGTCGCCCGCCAGGACGGCACTACGCAAACGGCCGGGCCCGTGCGCCCCCTCGAGGTTCTCCTGGATCACAGCCTGCTCCTCGAGCGTGTGGCCGAGCACGAAGTTGACGATCGTGAGGAATGCTCGGGCGGCGTGATCGTCGCGGAACCCGGCGACGCGGAGGGTCCCGACGACCGACTCCGCGAAGGCGAGCGTGTGCGGTCCGGTCGAGTGCGTGCCGCCGTAGACCATGGCTCCGTCTCGGTGCGCCAGAAGTGCCCGGCGCAGCGCCCGAGCGAGCTCGCTGAGCTGCTCGGGCCAGTCGGCCGCGGCCGGCGGTTCGGCGATCGCGGCGAGCATCCGTTCGGCCATCGCCGTCAGCAGCTCCTGCTTGGTCGCGAAGTGGCGGTACAGCGCGCCCGCCTGCACGCCCAGCCTCGCGGCGAGACGCCGCATGGTGAGTGCGTCGAAGCCCACGTCGTCCAGTAGCGCCAGCGCCGCGTCGACGGTGCTCGCCTGATCGATCCGTGCTGGCCTGCCGCGGCCGGGTCGTTGCGTGGTGGTCATGCGGTCATTATAGTGAACATCGTTCACGTGAACGTCGTTCACTAAATGATGCGCTGAATTGGGAGTGACTGGCATGGGATTCGAGGTCATCGTGGTGGGCGCCGGCCCGACCGGACTGATGCTCGCCGCCGAGCTGGCACTGGCGGACGTGCGCACACGCGTCGTCGAGCGCCGGACGGAGGCGACGCGGAACTCGCGGGCTCTCACGCTGCACCCGCGCAGCGTGGAGCTGATGGACCTGCGCGGCATTGCCCGGCGCTTCCTTTCGGAAGGCCCGACCGCACCCGGCTGGCACTTCGCGAACCTGCCGACCCCGCTCGACTTCAGTCGACTGGACAGCCGCCGCGGTTACACGCTCGTCCTGCCACAGGCGCGGACCGAGGCCATCCTGGAGACGCGTGCCCGTGAACTCGGCGTGCGGATCGATCGCGGACAGCAGGTCGTCGGGCTCGAGCAGGACGCAGCCGGGGTCTCGGTCGAAGTTCGCGACGTCGCGGGCGGCGTGACCGAGGACCGCGCGCTCTTCGTCGTGGGTTGCGACGGCGGCCGCAGCTTCGTCCGGCAGGCCGCGGGCATCGGATTCCCCGGCACGGACGAGACCCTCACCGGCATGCTCGGCGACTTCGCCGAGCTCGAGCCCTCGCCCGCGGCTCTGGAAGCCGCGCGGGCGGCGGGTGTCCTGATCGTCCCGGCGGGGGACGGGCTCACCCGCCTCGTCGTCATCGACCCTGAGCGCATGCGGAGGCCATCGAGCGAGCCGGTCACGATGGCCGAGTTCCGTGCCTCGCTGCGCCGCCTGTGCGGAAGCGACCTGGGCATCGCCGCGCCGCGCTGGCTCTCCCGCTTCGGCAACGCCACCAGGGTGGCCGAGCGCTACCGCGAGCGGCGCGTTCTGCTTGCCGGTGACGCCACCCACATCCACTTCCCCGCAGCGGGTCAGGGGCTGAATACCGGGCTCCAGGACGCTATGAATCTTGGCTGGAAGCTCGCCGCCGAGGTGCGCGGCCGGGCCCCGGCCGGGTTGCTCGACAGCTACGACGCCGAGCGCCGCCCGGCGGGCCGCGACTTCACCGAGAACACGGAGATCCAACTGCTCCTGGGCGAGCTCACGCTCACACCCGAATACGCCCGCCCGGCGGCCGCGCTGCGCGCGCTGCTCGACGAGCTCCTCGGCCTCGACGAGGTCAACCGCCTGCTCGCGGGGCGCGTCTCCGCGCTCAGCACGAGCTACCCCGCGGCGGCGGGCGACGACCCGCTGGTGGGGCGCCGGATGCCCGACCTCGGCCTCATCGCGGCGGACCGGCGGTCGACCCACGTCTCCGAGCTCCTCGTCGCCGGCCGGTTCGCCCTGCTCGACTTCACCGGTGGGAGTCCCCGGCTCGCCTCGCAGGTCGCCGGCCGCGTCGAGGTTGTCGCCGTCGCCGAGCACGACGAGCGGGCGGAACTACGGGGCGTCCGAGAGCTCTTGGTCCGTCCCGACGGCCACGTGGCCTGGGCGTCCCGGACCGCCGACCCGGTCGCGCGCGAGGCCGAACGCGAACGGGCGCTGACCGGCTGGGTCGGGTTGCCCGTCGCGGACCCGGCGCGTTGAGCGCGGTTCCGCGACGCGGGGCGGAACCAGAATGGTGTGGGCAAGGCCGGAAAGCGACCGACACCATGCCGCCCTGTGCCCCGGCCCGCCGAGCGCCCGTCCTATACCAGATAACGGGGTCGGCCGCTCGCTTTGTCCACAGGTGTGTTGATCTATCCACACCCCCTGGCTTCTCGCTTTGTGACGCTGACCTGCGTCGATAGACTGGCCAAGGGGTCGCCCCCTGGGCGGGCGGGGGCTGGCTACTGGGCGCTTGAGCGAGTGGGAACGCAGGCCCGCGCCCGCTGGACGGCGGGTCAGGCGTCGGTGGAGAAACGGATCGCACAGTCCGGGAGCGTGATTCCCGGCCAGACCCGGGCGCCGGAGCGCAGCTCACAGCGGGCGCCGATCACCGCGCCGTCGCCGATCACCGTGTCCGCCACCACCGCGCCGTCGCCGATTCGCACACCCCGGCCCAGCACGCTGCGCTCCACCACGGCATTCTCGGCGACCGACGCGCCGTCGAACAGCACCGAGCCGGACACCCGCGCGCCGGCCGCGACCTCGGCACCGGCACCGACCGTGCTGCCGGCGGTGACCACCGCGTCC
>DASVLX010000064.1:0-5901 GCA_036384655.1 Pseudonocardiaceae bacterium | reverse complement strand
CCGCTGTTCGCCGGTCCGAGGGCGATCGCCGAGCACATCGTCCCGGAGATCACCCGGGCCGCCGAGCGGGCGGGACGGCCGGCGCCCCGGATCATCGCCGGTGTCGCCGCCGTGGTGACCGGCGGCTCGGACGACGTCGTGGCCGCCGCCCGCGAGGCCGCCGCCACCCAGACCGCGTTCTACGACCGGGTGCCGTCCTACCGGCGGATCGTCGAACTGTCCGGCGCCCGGCGCGTCGCGGACCTGGTGGTGATCGGCGACGAGGAGACGGTGGCCGCCGAGCTGCGCCGGTACTTCGACGCAGGCGCCACCGAACTGCTGATCACCCAGACCCAGCTTGCTGGCGAGACCGCACGGCGGCGCACCTGGCGGCTGCTCGGTGAACTCGCCGCCGGATAGCCGGGCGCGCACGATGGGTCCATGGGCACCCCGACAAGCGAAAATGATCTGTTGGCCCGGCACCGCGCGGTGCTGCCCAGCTGGCTGACGCTGTATTACGACGAACCGATCGAGATCACCCACGGCTCCGGCCGGCGGGTCACCGACGCCACCGGGCGGGAGTACCTGGACTTCTTCGCGGGCATCCTGACCAACTCGATCGGCTATGACATCCCGGAGATCAGCGACGCGGTTCGCCGGCAACTCGACACCGGCGTGGTGCACACGTCGACGCTGTATCTCATTCGCCGGCAGGTGGAACTGGCCGAGCGGATCGCGAGACTGTCCGGCATCCCCAACGCCAAGGTGTTCTTCACCAACTCCGGCACCGAGGCCAACGAGACCGCGCTGCTGCTGGCCACCCAGTACCGGCGCAGCAACCAGGTGCTGGCGCTACGGAACTCCTACCACGGCAGGGGATTCGGCACGATGGGCATCACCGGCAACCGTGGCTGGTCGGCGTCCGCGTTGTCACCGGTGCGGGTCGCCTTCGTGCACGGCGGCTACAAGTACCGCAGCCCGTTCCGTGATCTGTCCGATTCGGACTACATCGCGGCCTGCGTGGCCGACCTGCGGGATGTCATCCAGACCGGCACGGCCGGCGACGTGGCCTGCCTGATCGCCGAGCCGATCCAGGGCGTCGGCGGCTTCACCGTGCTGCCGGACGGCCTGCTCGGCGCGTTCAAGGAGGTCCTGGACGAGTACGGCATCCTGCTGATCTCCGACGAGGTGCAGACCGGATGGGGCCGCACCGGCGAGCATCTCTGGGGCATCCAGGCGCATGGCGTGGTGCCGGACGCGATGACCTTCGCCAAGGGACTCGGCAACGGCCTGGCCATCGGTGGTGTCGTCGCCCGCGCCGACCTGATGGACAGCCTCAGCGCGAACTCGATCTCGACCTTCGGCGGCAACCCGCTCGCCGCCAGCGCCGGACTGGCCGTGATCGACTACGTGCTCTCGCACGACCTGCAGAGCAATTCCGCCCGACAGGGCAGAAAACTGTTGACCGGGCTGCGCGCCCTCGCCGACCGTTACGACGTGGTCGGGGAGGTGCGCGGCAAAGGCCTGATCATCGGAGTGGAACTGGTCGCGCCGGACGGCTCGCCCAGCCCCACCGCCGCGACGGCCGCCGTGCAGGCGGCCAAGGACGGCGGGCTGCTGGTCGGCAAGGGCGGACTGCACGGCAACGTGCTGCGCCTGTCACCGCCGATGACGGTGACCGCCGAGGAGGCCGACGAGGCATTGGGTGTGCTCGCCGAGGCGATCGCCGCCGCCGCGCGGGCGGAGTCTGCGCGGGCCGAGTCGGCCCGGGGCGACAACCCTGCCGGGGCGCGGCCCGCCGCGGAGCGGAGCTCCGGGCGGACCACAGTCCAACCGGCCTGATCAGGCGGGCGCGGCGCCGGCGGCCTGGTGCAGCGGCAGCGGGTCGTAGCGGGCGAACCGGCGGTTGAACTTCCCCGCACCGGAGGTCATCGACCGCAGGTCGATGGCGTAGCGGAGCAGTTCACTGGCCGGCACCTCGGCCCTGACCTCGGTGTGCCCGTCGTCTCCCGGTTCGGTGCCCAGCACCCGGCCGCGCCGGCCGGACAGGTCACCGAGGATCGTGCCCAGGTGGTCGTCCGGGATGTCGATCAGCACCTCGTCCAGCGGTTCCAGCCGGGTCAGCTTGCCGTTGGCCGCCGCGTCCTTGAGCGCCAGCGACCCGGCCGTCTGGAACGCGGCGTCCGACGAGTCGACGCTGTGTGCCTTGCCGTCCAGCAGCGTGACCCGGATGTCGACCACGGGCCAGCCGTCCCGCAGGCCGGCGGTCAGTTGCGCCCGGACGCCCTTCTCGACGCTGGTGATGAACTGGTTCGGGATCGCGCCGCCGACGATCTTGTCGACGAACTCGAACCCGGTGCCGCGCGGCAACGGCTCGATCTGGATGTCGCAGACCGCGTACTGGCCGTGCCCGCCGGACTGCTTGACATGCCGGCCGTGGCCCTTCGCCGGCGCGGCGAACGTCTCCCGCAGCGGCACCTTCACCGGCTCGGTGTCCACCTCCACACCGCCGGCCTGCAGCCGGGCCAGCACCACGTCGGCATGGGCCTCGCCCATGCACCACAACACCAACTGGTGCGTCTCCGGGTTGCGTTCCATCCGCAGCGTCGGATCACTGGCCACCAGCCGGGCCAGGTTGCGGGCGAGCGCGTCCTCGTCGCTACGCTTGCGGGCCAGCACCGCGACCGGCAGCAGCGGTTCGGGCATCGTCCACGGCCGCATCAGCAGCGGCTCACCCGGATCTGACACGGTGTCGCCGGTTTCCGCCGTTCCGATCTTGGTCAGCGCGCACAGGTCGCCGGCCACGCAGTACTGCACCTCGCGGAGGTTGGCGCCCAGCGGCGAGTAGATGTGCGCCACCCGCTCGTCGCCGTCGTGATCGGCGTGACCCCGGTCGGACAGCCCGTGTCCGGAGATGTGCACCGGCGCCTCCGGGCGCAGCGTTCCGGAGAACACCCGGACCAGCGACACCCGGCCCACGTAGGAGTCGACGGTGGTGCGCACCACCTCGGCGGCCAGCGGGCCGCCCGGGTTGGGCACCAGTGCCTCATGCGCCTTGCCGTCCGCCGCGGTGACCGTCGGCAGCGGGTGTTCCAGCGGGGAGGGGAAGCCACGGACCAGCAGTTCCAGCAGTTGCGCCAGGCCGACCCCGGTGGCCGAACACACCGGGATGACCGGATAGAACGTGCCTCGCGCGACCGCCTTCTCCAGGTCGTCGAGGAGAGTCTGGTAGTCGATGGTCTCGCCGGCGAGGTAGCGGTCCATCAGGGACTCGTCCTCGTTCTCGCCGATCATCGCCTCGATCAGCTCGTTGCGGGCCTCCTCAAGCCCGGCCGCCTGCGCCGGTGTCGGCTCGCTGATCACCGGCTCACCGCCGGACGAATAATCGAAGTACCGGCCGGACAACATGCCGATCAGCGCCGGCGAGCCGTCCACCGCCGGCAGATACATCGGCAGGACCGCGCCGCCGAACGCCTCCCGGCAGGCGGCGATCTCGTTGCCCGGGTTGGCGCGCGGATGATCGAGTCTGCTGATCACCACCGCGCGCGGCATGCCCACCTCCGCACACTCCTGCCAGAGCGCCACGGTCGCCGGGTCAACGCCCTCCGCCGCGCTGACCACGAACAACGCGGCGTCGGCGGCGCGCAGCCCGGCGCGCAACTCGCCCACGAAGTCCGCGTATCCGGGGGTGTCGATCAGATTGATCTTGACATCGTCGGACATGATCGGCGCGACCGCCAGGCCCACCGAGCGCTGCTGGTGGATGGCGGCCGGATCGTGGTCACAGACCGTCGTACCGTCGACGACCGAGCCGGCCCGCGGCAGCACCCCGGTGGCTGCCAGCAAAGATTCGGTCAGGGTCGTTTTGCCGGAGCCGGAGGGACCGACCAGTGCGATGTTGCGCACCCTGGCGGGGTCATCAACAGCGACCGCCGCTCCGTTCTGGCCAGTGGCGGGACCACTGTCCACGTGCTTGGTGCTCATGATCCACCTCCTGCGGACCACGCCGTCCCCCGACGAGGACCACGCCGTCCGTCGGTGTCGGACACTGTTCGTATACCTGGATCAGACACCCGTTTTGGGGTTTGTTACAAGCCCACGAACGGCGGGTCAACGGCAGGCGCACAGTGGTTCGCTGGCGAGCGTCGACGGCCCGGGAAGTGGACCTCGAAGTGGCCTGCTGAGAACGGGTCGAATTGGCTGTACTGAGCGGTCCACGTGCGCCGTACGATGGATGGTGACGCACCCTGAGGTGCGGTTTCCCCGTGGATTTCGGTTCGCTGACATCCGCTGTAACTGACAAGGAGCTTTCGTGACTACCGTCGATGCCACCCCGACTCCCGGCACCGCCAGCCCGCAGACCGGTACCGCGCGTGTGAAGCGCGGTATGGCGGAGATGCTGAAGGGCGGCGTGATCATGGACGTGGTCACCCCCGAGCAGGCCAAGATCGCCGAGGACGCCGGCGCCGTCGCCGTGATGGCGTTGGAGCGGGTGCCCGCGGACATCCGGGCGCAGGGTGGCGTGGCACGCATGAGCGACCCTGACCTCATCGACGGCATCATCAACACCGTCTCGATCCCGGTCATGGCCAAGGCGCGGATCGGCCATTTCGTCGAGGCACAGGTTCTGCAGTCCCTCGGCGTCGACTACATCGACGAGTCCGAGGTGCTAACCCCGGCCGACTACGCGCATCACATCGACAAGTGGAAGTTCACGGTGCCGTTCGTGTGCGGGGCGACGAACCTCGGCGAGGCACTGCGCCGGATCACCGAGGGCGCGGCGATGATCCGGTCCAAGGGCGAGGCCGGCACCGGTGACGTGTCCAACGCGACCACCCACATGCGGGCGATCCGCGCGGAGATCCGCCGGCTGTCCTCGCTGCCGGAGGAGGAGCTGTACGTCGCGGCCAAGGAACTGCAGGCGCCGTACGAGCTGGTCCGCGAGATCGCCGAGAAGGGCAAGCTGCCGGTCGTGCTGTTCACCGCCGGCGGCATCGCCACCCCGGCCGACGCGGCGATGATGATGCAGTTGGGCGCCGAGGGCGTGTTCGTCGGCTCCGGGATCTTCAAGTCCGGCGACCCGGCCAAGCGCGCCGAGGCCATCGTGAAGGCGACGACCTTCTTCGACGACCCGGACGTGATCGCCAAGGTGTCGCGTGGCCTGGGTGAGGCCATGGTCGGCATCAACGTCGAGGAGATCCCCGAGCCCCACCGCCTCGCCGAGCGCGGCTGGTGACCTGACCCCGACTGGCGGTCCCCGGCTCCGGCATTTCGTCGGGACCGGGGACCGCCAGTTCGCTGATCAATAGTGATCAACAGCGGTCAAATACACGTGGCACGAGGAAGATTCAGCTACCAGGATCTGCAGCGTCGCGGTCGAGCCAGCAGGTCGCTCGTACCAGGAGTTCTGGGTTTTCTCGTCCCGCCATTCATGATCTATGGCGAAAAAATCGAGATCTTCTACACTCGGCAGGTCCCACTCGCTGGCGACTTCAGCGAGATGATTTGACCGCACGAAGCCTGCTGTTTCCGTGCATGGGATGACAAAATCCGCATACGTCGGATAGCCGTCGAGATTCGATAGTGCCTGGTACTCCAGGTTGCTGAACGTGAAATTGGCGTCGGCTTTCTTCGCGCGGGAGCTCGACCCGCGACTGCCGCGGTAGTCGAGTTCATCGACGAGCACAAGGAATCGTTCGGAGTCGAGCCGATTTGCGCTGAATTGCGGATCGCTCCGTCGACCTACTATGCCGCGAAGTCCCGGCCGCCGTCGGCTCGGGTGGTCCGGGACGAACAACTGAAGGTGGAGATTCAGCGAGTCTATCAGGACAACTTCTGCGTGTACGGAGCACGCAAGATCTGGTGCCAGTTGAGGCGGGATGGCATCGAGGTCGCCCGGTGCACGGTCGAGCGGCTGATGCG
>DASVLX010000063.1:0-2910 GCA_036384655.1 Pseudonocardiaceae bacterium | reverse complement strand
CAACGATGCGGGGGATCGGGCAGGATGACACGGCGGGCACGGCTCTCTCACAGTGATCATGGGACTTTGACACTCACATGATCAACTAGGAGTCGTGCCCGTTTTCATTTGGGTGATCGACTTTGACGGAACCCTGCCGGGCGGGAGGGGGCCGCTTACGGGCGCTTGAGCTACCGAAATGGCACCCATATCGTGGCGCGCTGTGTTCCAGACTGTTCCGGCGTTTCGGGTGGACGCGGTGCACGGCCACGGGACGCGTGGTCCTGTTGGGTCGGCGCTTCGCCCCGACCCAACAGTCGACAAGCTCAATCGGCTCGGAGACGCGAGCGAGCTCGCGCCCCTCTCGCCTCAATCACTTGTGGCGTACCGGGGCGGAACCTACTGCTGGACCAGGGTCACGTAGGGCGTCGGCGTGGACGAGACGGGCAGTTGGTACTTCTGCGCCAGGTAGGAGGCGATCTCGTGGAACAGCGGGGCCGCGGTCTGGCCGCCCTCCGCGCCGTCGCTGGGCGCGTCGAGCATGATGCCGACCACGAACCGCGGGTTGTCGGCGGACAGGATGCCGGCGAACGTCACCGTGTTCTTGGTGTAGCTGTAGCAGCCGCACTTCGGGTCGACCTGCTGGGCGGTGCCGGTCTTGCCGGAGATCTGGTAACCCGGTATCGCCGCCGACACGCCGGTGCCCTCCTGCGGGGTCCTGGCGTTCTGGGTGACCGCGCGCATCATCATCCGGACCGTCTGCGCGGCCTGGGGGCTGACCACCCGGACGCCCGCCGGCTGCGGCGTCTTCACCACGGTTCCGTCCGGTTCGGTCACCGACTCGATGATCCGCGGCGGGACACGCACACCGTCATTGGCGATCGCCTGGTACATGCCGGCCATCTGCAGCACGGTCATGCTCAGGCCCTGGCCGATGGGTAGGTTGCCGAACGTCGAACCGGACCACTGGTTCATCGCCGGCACGAAGCCCGCGCTCTCACCGGGCAGCTCCACGCCGGTCTTCTGGCCCAGGCCCATCTTCATCAACATGTTGTAGAAGTTCTGCTCGCCGACCTTCTGGGCGAGTTCGTCCGCGCCGATGTTCGACGACTTCGCGAAGACCCCGGTGACCGTGTACGTCTGGTTCGGGTGCACCCAGTCGTCATGGATCACCCGGTCGGCGACGTGAAGTTCTGAGGGAATATTTATCAACGACGTCGGCGTGACCAGGCCCTGGTCGATCGCCGCCGCGGCCGTGACGATCTTGTTCACCGAGCCGGGCTCGTACGGCGTGGTGACGGCGGCGTCGCCGAGCTGCGCGGGCGTGGCCTTGGCCAGGCTGTTCGGATCGTTGGGGTTGAAGCTGGTGTCGTTGGCGAGCGCGTAGATCTGGCCGGTGTGCGCGTCGAGCACCACCGCCGAACCGTCCTTGGCGCCGGTCTTGGCGACATACTCGGCGAGCTTCTGCTGCAGTTCGTACTGCACGTCGGAGTCGATGGTGAGCTGCACGCTCTCCCCCGGCACGGCGGCCGTCACATCACGCACCGTGTTGGGGATTACGACCTGGTTGTCGCCCTGCTGGGTGTCCACCCATTCGACACCGGCCCGGCCGGCGAGTTGGGCGTCCATCGAGTTCTCCAGGCCGAGCACGCCGTGCAGGCCGGGCGGCGTGGTGTTCATCCGCCAGTTCGCGTCGCCGATGATGTTGGAGGCCACCGTGCCGTCCGGGTACACCCGCCACGAACGATCCTCGGCGCCGATCTCCGGGAAGTCCTTGGTGATCTTCGCCGCCACCGCCGGGTCCACCGGCCAGGCGAGATAGCTGAAGCTCGTGGTGGTGGACCGCAGTTTGGTCAGCAGGTCCTGTTCGTTGACCGAACTGCCAACCAGCCGGGCGATCTCGTCGGCGATGGCCTGGGTGTGCTGCTCAAAGGTGACGCCGGCGTGCTGCTTGGCGTTCTGCGGGTCGTTCCACTGGGCCAGAAGTTGTTTCGGCTGCGCGTACAGGGCCTTGGCGTCCACGCTGAACGCGAGCTTGGTGCCGTTGCGGTCGCTGATCGTGCCGCGCTGCGCCGGGATATACACCTTGGTGGCGCGCTGCTGTTCCGCCTTCGCGGACAGTTCGGGCGCCTGGAAGGCCTGCACGTCGACCAGTCGCAGGCCGGCCAGCCCCAGGACCAGCACCAGCGCGGTCCGGCCGAGCACCAGGCGCGGCCGGGAGTTCGGGTTGATCCCCCGTCGTCGACGTCGCGGTCGGAGTCTGGGCCGGGGGCGGGGCCTGCCCGGGTACGCGGCCTGCGGCATCCTCAGCCTCCCGCCGGAGGTGCGCTGCTGGTGGTCGGCGCCGTGCTGGGTGCTGTGGTCGGCGCTGTGGTCGGGGCCGTGGAGGTGCTCGGCGCGGCACCGCTCGCCGGGGTCGATGGCGCCGCCGGGGTGGTCGTGGCCGGCGCCGGTGGTGCCGGAGGCGCGGTCGCCTTGGCCGGCGTGCCGATCACGGTGACCGATCCGTCAGGTCCGACGATGAGGTGCGCCGGGTCACCGGCGGGCACCATCCCCAGTTGCTGGGCTCGGGAGGCCAGCGCGTCCGGCGCGTTCGCCTCGGCCACCTGCTGCTGCAGGCTCTGCACATGTTGTTGCAGCGCCGCGGTGTTCTGTTGGGCCTGCGCGAGCTTGTACGAGTCCGCGGTGGCCTGGGTGGACAGCCACAGGGTGGCCACCACGCCGGACACCAGCAGGCCGATCACCAGGATCACGAAGCCCGCCCGGGCGGCGGAACTCGTCCCCCGCTCGGCCTTGGTGCCGGGCCGGGTCGAGGCACCAGCCGAGGCGCGTTGGGTGCGCTGGGCTCGCCGGGCGTAGGCGCGTTCGGCCGCCGCCGACCGCACCCGGGTGCCAGCGGCCCCGGTCCGTTCCGGCGTGGGGCCGTAACGT
>DASVLX010000062.1:0-17824 GCA_036384655.1 Pseudonocardiaceae bacterium | reverse complement strand
CCCGGAGATCGACGCCGGTGTGATCAGCGCTCTTCGCTCGGAGGGCGCCCTCGCGGTCGGCAAGTCGAATCTTCACGAGTTCGCGTTCGGCACGACCTCCAACAACGCCTACTTCGGACCGGTGCGGAACCCACACGACCGGACCCGCAGCGCTGGTGGCTCCAGCGGCGGCTCGGCCGCCTCGGTCGCTCTGGGCACGGTGCCCTTCGCCCTTGGCACGGACACCGGAGCCTCCGTGGTCCTGCCCGCGGCGCTGTGCGGCATCGTCGGATACCGGCCCTCCACCGGCCGGTATCCGGGCGACGGCGTGATCCACCTGTGCTGGACCCGGGACACCATCGGCCTGCACGCCAACACGGTGGACGACATACGCCTGCTCGACTCCGTCATCGCCCGGGGCTCACCGAGGCGCGACCCCGCCCCGACCACCGGGGAACTGCGGCTCGGCGTCCCTCGCAGCCGCTACGAGGACCTCGAGAGCGAGGTCGCGGCAGCGATGGACGACACGCTGGAACGGCTCGGCACGGCGGGCGTCACGCTGGTCGACGTCGATGTGCCCGGCGCCGGGAGGCTGAACGACGAGGGCTTCCCGATGGTCTTCTTCGAGGCCTACCGCAACATCACCGACTACGTCACCCACCTCGCTCCGCGGTTCGCCAAACTCACCATCGAACAGATCGCGGAACGCACCGGCTCACCGGACGTCACAGGCATCTTCCGCCGGATTGCCGCCCAGGAGGTCACTCCCCAGCAGTATGCCTCGGCGAACGCCTCGCGCAACGACCTGCGCGCCCGCTACCAGCGCATGTTCGCCGAATCCGGCGTGGCTGGCCTGATCTTCCCCACCGCGCCCTACCTCGCCCAGAAACTCGGCAACGAACTCACCATCACCTACGACGGCGTCGAGCGCGACCTCTTCCCCACCGCCACCCGCAACGTGGGACCGGGCGGCCTGGCCGGCACACCGCAGGTCTCCATCCCGGTATCCCGACCCACCGCCGCGCTGCCCGTCGGACTCACGATCGAAGGACCGATCGGCGGCGACGACCACACCCTCGCCATCGCTGACATCCTCGCCGATGTCATCTGAGGAGCACCAATGTTCGAGAATCTGACGTCGAACCCTGTCGGACTGACCGCACTGGGCTACGTGGGTGTCGCCTCGCACCGGCTGGACGACTGGCACGAGTTCGCCTCCGGGCTGCTGGGCATGCAACTGGCTCACAACAGCCGCGGCACCCGGGCGTTCCGGATGGACGACCGCAGACAGCGCATCCTCGTTCATGACGGCCCGCGTGGCTTCTTCGGCTGGGAGGTGGCGGACGCCGCTGCCCTGGACCAGGTGGCGAACCGGCTGGACCAGCACGGGATCGCCCACGAGCCGCTGGGCCGACTCACCGGGGAGCGGTTCGTCCGCGACGGCCTGGCCTTGCGGGACCCGGCGGGGAACCTGCTGGAGATCGTATACGGGCCGGAGACTACCGATGAGCCGTTCCGTCCCGGCCGCACCATCTCGGGCTTCCGAACCGGAGCGCTCGGGCTCGGGCACGCGGTGCTCACGGCTCCGGACGTCGAGAGCCTGGCGCGCTTCTACACACAGGTGCTCGGGTTCCGGGTGAGCGACTACATGTACGAGCCGTTCAAGGCGTGCTTCTTCCATCTCAACCCGCGCCACCACTCGCTCGCGCTGGTGCAGGCGCCGTCCATCGGAATGCACCACCTGATGGTCGAGATGATGATGCTGGACGACGTCGGCCAAGCCTACGACATCGCGCGGACCCGTGAGAAAACCGTGAACGTGACGCTCGGCCGGCACAGCAACGACAACATGTTCTCCTTCTATGCCAACACTCCGTCGCCCTTCATGGTCGAGTGCGGTTGGGGCGGCCGGACGATCGACCCCGACGGCTGGCAGCCGATCGAGCTGGCCGACGGGCCCAGTCTGTGGGGCCACGAGCGCGGCTGGCTCGACGAGGCGACCCGGGCGGCGGCACGCAAGATCCGGATGGAGGCCGCCGAGCGCGGCAGCCGCGCCCCGGTTCACGTCCAGGAGGGCAACTACGACCTCGGGCTCAACTGCCGATGGTTCTCCGGCCTGAAGGGCACCGACGCCTACGCGGTTTCGCCGTACACAGCGAGCAGGAAGGGCCTGAAGCACCCATGAGCAATCCGCCGACAACCCAACAGCGGACCGCGGTGCCCGAGGTCGGACAGCGGGTCGCGCTCGGCAATCTGACGGTCAATTACCACGACCACGGCAAGGGAGCGCCTCTGCTGTTGATCCACGGCTCCGGACCCGGCGTGAGCGCCTGGGCGAACTGGCGGCCGGTGATCGGACCGCCTCGCGACCATCCACGCGCCCGCGCTCTTTGTACACGGGCGCGACGACAAGGTCATCCCACCGTCCGCGAGCGAGACCGCGGCCGTGGCGATGCCCAACGCACGGCTGGTCATGATCGAGGAGTGCGGGCACTGGGTGCAGATCGAGCACACCGACGAGTTCTGCCGACTCGTCGTGGAATTCCTTGAGGAGGACAAGTGATCACACGCGAAGACCTCCACGGAAGCTGGCAGGTCGTCTCCTGGGAGCAGCGCTACGACGATGGCCGGGTGGTGCGTCCGATGGGTGAGAACCCGGTCGGCGGTCTCACCTACGTTGGCGATCGGATGGTGGCCCTGCTGTCGAGGGCCGACCGGGAACCGTTTCGCACCGGCGGCCAGTGGGACGCGTCCGACGAGGAGAAGGCCGGCGCCTACGCCGAGACCCTCGCCTACAGCGGATCCTTCGATGTCGAGGGAGACGTCGAGGGAGACACCGTCGTGCACCGCGTCGAGGTGAGCATCTTCCCGAACTGGGTGGGTCTTGACCAACGCCGGCGGCTGAGCCTGGACGGCGACCGGCTGGTCGAAAGCGGCCGCATCGAGGAGGGCACGAGCGAGGCCCGGACCGTCGAACTCACCTTCCAACGCACACGCTGACCGGAGCAGCAGACCCCCACGACCGTCTCGGGACACACCGCCACGCCGGTCAGCCGGCGTGGCGGTGTGCTGTGTGCGATGACGGGCCGGGGGTTGGCTCAGGGCACCCACTCAACGTCGATACAATCGAATTTGCACTGAAAATCGATGAATTTTCTCCCGTCGGTACATGTACTGGAGCACCTCCGCCGGGGAGAATCGGCGCATGAACGACGATGTTGAGGAACAGTCCGTGAAGCGTGTGCAGGAGGACGACTTTGACCCCGCCAAGGTCTGGCACCTGGTCCAGAGCGAGACGGAAGAGGTCCTGACGTCCTTCGAGTTTGTCCTGATGCAGGTCGACGAGGCCTACCAGCGGTGGGCGGTGCAGGTCGCACGGCTCGTCGGCAACGAGGACATCAGCTTCAACGAGGTGGTCGCCCTCAACGTCGTCCGTATGCAGGAACGCCCCAAGGACGCCGCCGCCATCGCCAAGCTCGTCAACCGGGACGACCTCCCCAATATCCAGTACAACCTTCGCAAATTGGTCTCTCTCGGCCTCCTCGAGAGGGTCCGGGCGGGCAGCGCCACTCTCTTTCAGGTAACCGAACGGGGAAGAACCCTGACAGATCGTTACGGAGAGCTGCGCCGGGGAATTCTGGCCGAGGGTGTCATGGGCATTGCCAATGTCAACCAGGAGTTCAAACGCGCCATTCGCTTCCTACAGCTCATGACCGGCGTGTATGACGGAGGAGTCCGCGCCTCGGCAGCCATCAACCCGACGTTCTATTTCACCCCTCAGGATGGGGACACCACCAAGGATCGGTAACCGCCGCGCGGCGGCTCACCGCGCTCGGCAACGGAGTCGTGCCGCGACAAGCCGCTCGCGCGACCAGATGGCTGCTTGCCCCCCGCCTGCCAGATGCCGCGAGTACGAAGGTTTGCGCTGTTCAGCGCACGCCGTAGGCGCGGATGAAGGTCCGAACCCCGTCCACCATCGTCTGGCGAACTCGTTCGATGTCGACGCAGGTCGGGATGGGCTGTTCGTTGTACGCCAGCAGCATGGTCAGGGCGAAGAAGTGGGCGCCTGCTCGGCGCGGGTCATCGGTTTCCAGCAGCCCCTGCTCGGCGAAGTGGGCGAGGCGTTCCGCGAACAGATCTTCGGCAGCCTGGGTGGCGACATCGTCGCCCGTCGCGGGGTCTTGCCAGCGCTGTTGCGCGACGAGGGCGAATGCGGCGGCGTACTCGGCGGAACCAACCAGTGTGGTGCCGAGGTCGACGGCGGCCGCCGTGAGCGCCTGCTCCAACGCCGGGACGCTCGCGATCCCGGCGTCGTCGGCGAGATGTTTGGCCAGGACCTTGCGGGCGGTGGCGTCGAGTGATTCCGACGCTGCGTCGAGGATCGCCTGGAACAGCCGTTGCTTGTCGCCGAAGTACTCGTAGACCGTAGCCTTGGACACCTTCGCCGTCGCGGCCACGGCATCCATGCTGACTCGATCGACGCCCTGCCGCACGAACAAGTCGCGGGCCGCCGCGAGTATCGCCGCCCGCTTGGTGGGCGAACCCTCTCGGACCTGCTTCCGCGTGACGGTCAAGCGCTACCCCCTTCTGCTGGGCACCTCATGCTACAGCCGATCGAACTGAACGGTTCAGTCTTGTATCTCTGAACTGAACCGTTTAGTTTAGTCCTGTGACCACGACAATCGCACCTGCTTCCCGGCTTTCCGACCGGCGCCTGGCCGCCGTCAGCGTCGTGCTGGCGCTTGGCATGTTCATCACCCTGCTCGACACCACGATCGTGAATGTCGCGATCGACCGACTGCACACGGTGTTCGAGGCCACGGTCGCGCAGACCCAATGGGTCGCGACCGGCTATCTGCTCGCGCTGGTGTCGGCGATCCCGATCAGCGGATGGCTCTCCGAGCGGATCGGATCCCGCCTCACCTGGCTACTCGCCATCGGCTTCTTCGGGATCGGCTCCCTGCTGTGCGGTCTGTCCGGGTCACTGCCCGTGCTCGTCGTCTTCCGGATCATCCAGGGCGGCGGCGCCGGGATGATCATGCCGATCACCATGTCGATCGCCGTGCGTGCCGCAGGCCCGGAGCGGATGAGCCGGGCGATGGTCGCCGTCGCACTACCAGGGCTGCTCGGTCCCGTCCTTGGGTCGGTGATCGGCGGCGCGATCGTGGAGTACTGGAGCTGGCACTGGCTGTTCTTCGTGAACGTTCCGGTGTGTGCTGCCGCGTTGGCGCTGGGCATTGCCCTGCTCCCCAAAACTCCGGGCCTGCGTGGTCACCGATTCGACCTCATCGGATTCATCCTGATGACGCCCGGGGTCGCGGCGCTCACCTACGGCGTCAGCGAATCGACGGGCAAGGATGGCTTCGCCGACCTCAAGGCTTGGCTCCCGATCGCCGCCGGCACCGTCCTGCTGGTCGCATTCGTCGCCTACGCCCTACGCCGAAAGCACCCTGCGTTGATCGACGTCCGCGTCTTCGCCCGCCGCGGTTTCAGTGTGGGGAGCTTGATCACTTTCATGGGCGGGTTCTCCACCTACGCCCTGTCGTTCCTGCTGCCGTTGTTCTACCAGCAGATCCGCGGCGAGACCGTCTTCCACACCGGCCTCCTGCTCATCCCGCA
The DNA here is from genome assembly GCA_036384655.1 of Pseudonocardiaceae bacterium. Classification (GTDB taxonomy): domain Bacteria; phylum Actinomycetota; class Actinomycetes; order Mycobacteriales; family Pseudonocardiaceae; genus DASVLX01. The sequence goes on along the minus strand of DASVLX010000062.1, from coordinate 12,226 downwards.
GGGGCTGGGAACCATGACGTTCTTCATGGCCCTGCGCCCTCTCGCGCAGCGGGTCGACGGCCGCATTGTTGTTGTGGCCGGCGCCGCCCTCACGATGCTCGGCGCGCTGCCGTTCGCGCTCGCCGGCACTGACGCGAATGAAGCTCTGCTCATGGTGGGTCAGTTCGCCCAAGGCCTCGGGTTCGCCGCCACCACGTTCCCCGTCATGGAGCTCGCCCTCGCGGGTCTCAGCCACGAGCAAGCGCCTCACGGCAGCGCCGCGTTCAGCGTCGTGCAGCGCGTTGGGGCTCCGTTCGGTGTCGCCGTCATCGCCGTCATCCTGCAGAATCTGCTCACCCGCGCGACCTCTTCGGAGGACGCACTCCATGCGTTCAACCAGACCTTCTGGTGGGCCTTCGGCCTCGGAGCCATCCCACTCGCCCTGGCGTTCCTCATGCCCAAGAAGAAGCAGGCCGGCCGCACCGAAACCATCGGTGAAGAAGCGTCGCTGGAGTCAGCCGATGCATGACCTCCGACCGTCATGCACCGGGGCGCTTCACCATCAGGTGATCTACCCGGTAGCCAAGGACACCCGGCGACCCGCGCGCCGGAGGCGGTGCACTTGTTAGGCGTGTGGCTGTCAGACGCGGTCGTGGAGCGTGATCTGGTAGCCGTCGGGGTCGGCGAAGGTGAAGGTCCGGCCGAAGGGACCGTCGATGGGAGCGGCGACAATGGTGTGGCCGTCGGCGGCGAGCGCGTCATGGATGGCCTGGACGTCGGTGGCGTGCAGCCAGATCGCAGCGCCGATACCGGGCTGGGTGACGGAGGCGAGGTCGGTGCCGGGAACGATGTCGCGAAGCGCGAACGTGATTGGCTTGGTCTCGAAGACGACGGCATGCGGAGGGCCGGCCGGCGAGCGGACGAGGCCGAGGTAGTGCTCGTAGAACGCCTGCGAGGCGTGGAGGTCGCGGACCTGGAGTGAGACGAAGTCTGGGCCGGTGGCGGGCATGATGATGCTCCTTCGGTCGTGTCAGGTTTCTGACATAGCCCACTGTATGTCAGGATACTGACATGAGTCAAGACGGCATCGACTTGGAGACGTCGCTGGGCTACCTGCTCAAAGAGGCGTCGAGTGCGCTGCGCACCGCCATGGAGGAGGTGCTGAGGCCACTCGGGATGAGCGTGACGCACTACTCATGCCTCGAATTACTGGCACAGCGCCCTGGCTTGTCGAACTCGGAACTGGCGCGGGGCGCGTTCGTGACGCGGCAGTCGATGAGCGTGCTGCTCCAGGCCCTGGAACGAGGCGGCTACGTCACCAGGCCCGCGGAGGCGCCTGTTGGGAGGGCTCTTCCCACCCGGCTCACACCCCGCGGCCAACGGAGCCTCCAGGAGGCGTCCGCGGCGGTTCGGTCCGTCGAACTCAGAATGCTGGCCGACCTGAGCGAGACCGAGCAGACCGATGCGTTTCGGATCCTGCAAGTCATGTGCCGTTCCCTGCGCGAGGGTGCCGACGGTGCGAAAACCGCTTTGCCGGCGCACCTTTCGGGCGTCCCGGATGCTCCGGGGGCTGCCTGACAGGTGAGGAGCCCGATCATGCCGGCCTTCGATGATCCCCGGAAGGATGCCGCCGAAGCCTCGGCGGATCTGCGGGGTCTGGCCCATGCGACCCGCACCTTCTCCGACGCCGCCAACACCTGCCCGGTGCCGACATCTACGCCCGTTGCGACGACGCCAACGGCCGCCTGAAGAGATCCCATGGTCACATGGCGGCGGCTGGAGAGCACCGTGCACCAGACGTGACAGGCGGTGCGAGCCCGAGGGCGGGGTGCGCTACGCTGTACGGCAGCACTTGAGCAGCGGGCCCCCGTAGCTCAGGGGATAGAGCACCGCCCTCCGGAGGCGGGAGCGTAGGTTCGAATCCTACCGGGGGCACTACAAGGATGGGACCGCCGTGGACCAGTTTGGTTCACGGCGGTTGCTCGTTTGTGACCTTGGGCTGCTATGGCGCGTTGGGTCGGCATCCGCACCGCGTCTGAGACGGTGTCGCGGGTGGCCGATACCGTGGGGCCGCTGAGGGTGACGCGGAACACGGCTCGGTTGGTGATCTTGTTGTAGCGGATCTCCAGGCGTAGTGCCTCGAACATCTTCCGGGCCAGGTTCTCGGGTAGTTGGTCAACCTCGACCGTGCCGACGGGGAGCGCGTCGATCAGCCCGGGGTTGAGCGCTTGGTGGACGCGGACTTCGGCCTCGGTGAGCTGGGTCTCGAACTGCTGCTTCTGGGCGAGTAGCGTGGCGCGGCGTGCCTTGATGTCGCGGATCAGGTCGGGATCGGGGTCGTCGAAGAGTTCGAGATTGCGGATGGTTCTCTTAATCTTGACGTCGGTGTCGGTGATGCTGCGGCGCAGCGCCTCGATCTGCTGCTGGTGTCCCTGGTGGGCGGCAGCGTCCAGGGCACGAAGGTTCGCGTCCAACAGCGCCCGGCGGTATTCGCCGAACACGTGGCGGGACAGGAACTCGTTGAGCCGGTCGAGGAGGGCGTCTTCGCGTACCAGCATCGTGCCGCCCGCTGTGTGGCCCTCGGGGATGTAGCCCTTCTTCGGGATGCAGGCGTAGTAGGCGTGAGCATGGCGGGTCTTGCCGAACATGCGCCGCCCGCACAGGTCACAGAACAGGTAGGTGCGCAGTCGGTATGACCGCTTGGTCTGCGGATGCTTGTTCGGGCCGGCCGCGCTGCGGGAACCGAACCGGTGGCCGCTGATCTGCTGAACCTGGATGAAGGTGCCCAGGTTGACCAGCTCGTCATGCACTGGCGTCGGTGACCAGATCCACTCGGCGACCGGATTGAGCAGGTTGCGGCCGGTCTTGCGGGCGTGCCGGTTCCACACCATGTGCCCGGTGTATTTCGGGTTGGTCAGGATGTCGTGGACGTTGGAGTAGGTCCAGCGACCGGCCGCGCGGTCGGGGTTGACGGGGATGGGTGGCGGATTGCTCGCCAGATCCTTATTGAGCCGGTCGGCGATGTCTTGGTAGGACAGCCGCTCTTCCAACCGCCAGCGAAAGATCCTCTTCACCACGGGCGCCTGGACCGGGTCCGCTTCCAGGAAAGTCTTCTTCTGTCCCTTTGCCCGCTTGGCCGGAACGGGATGGGGGACTCGCTTCGCGCGGAACCCGTAGCAGGGTTTGCCGATGTTGAAGCCCTCTTCGGTATGGACAGCAAACCCATCCCAGGACTTCTCCAACATCTCCAGCACATAGAACTCGGAGATGCCCTGCTTAACCCGGCGGGTCAGGACCTGCGCCGCGACCTTGGCTTTGCGGCCGTCGGCCGCGCCAAGTTGGAACGGTTCGTCCGCAGCCAGCAGCCGCACCCCGGCGCGTTCGAGCCGATGCTCGATCTCGGTGCCAATGTAGGTTCGGCGGGCGATCCGGTCGATGGACTCGCAGATCACGTAGTCGAAGCGCCGGTCCGGCCCTTCCGCCTCAGCCAGCAGATCCTCAAGGCCACCATCGCGCGGAATCGGGATATCAAACAACTCGTGGGCCCTGCTACTGCCGCGCTCGGCCAGCTCTTTGCGGCCGGACACGACCTCGTAGAAGTGCGCGACGATCAACGCGTCCTCAGGCAGGACCATCTGGGAGGCCCGCAACTGACGCGGCAGGGACAGCGTCGGGTCCTGCTGGTCATAGGTTGAGGTGCGGCCGGCCCAGGCAAACCGCAGCAACGATGGCGTCTTGACGGCACTGTCGTCGTCGGTCCGCTGGTAGGGACTGCGGGCATGGCCTACTCGGCGTCCTTCTGCCCATGCTCGGATTTGTTCCGGGCCAGCCATGCCGTCACCTCCCACAGCACGCGGGCCTGGAGGTGAGCCAGCCGTTCGCCCTCTGCCCCGTCCGCCACCTGGATCTCGAAGACCGCCTCCGGCGGCTCGTCTTCCACACGCCACCCGGATGTCGTGCGGCCGACCCTCGGCGGCGCGGTGTCGGCCGGCTCGCCACGGCCGGCAGCGGGTCCGCGCGGCGGTCGTGGGGACGAGCGTTCGTCGTGTTTGCGCGCGCTCACTGGCAGTCCTCCTCGTCCAGGTTGGTGGCGGGCGCGGCGGCGGCCGATTCGGCAGCGGCCAGGCCGGCGAGGGAAGCGGATTCCGTTGGCCCCAATTCGACCGACCAGCGCCACACACGATCGCGCAGGTGGCCCTTCGGATCGAGACGACGAGGTGTTTCGATGGCGGGGTCGTCAGCGGCTACCAGCACCACGCCGCGGGACGCGAGCTCGTTCGCGATCGAACTACCCCCGCGTGCGCGGGGACGACCTGGCGGGGTGATGAACGCCTGCAAGGCGGTGAGAACTACCCCCGCGTGCGCGGGGACGACGCCGTGGTCCGATTGGACAGTGAGCGGTCCTGGGAACTACCCCCGCGTGCGCGGGGACGACCTTTCCCCTCGGTGGCGGGGCATCCGCTATCCAGAACTACCCCCGCGTGCGCGGGGACGACACCACAGCAGCTCGCCGCTCGGCAACCGCGATCGAACTACCCCCGCGTGCGCGGGGACGACCTGTTGATCCGGATCAGGGTCTTCGAACGAGACGAACTACCCCCGCGTGCGCGGGGACGACGCCCCCGGGAACTCACAGAGCGCGTCAAACCGAACTACCCCCGCGTGCGCGGGGACGACGCCTTCAATGATCCGTTCGGCCCGAGGAAGATCGAACTACCCCCGCGTGCGCGGGGACGACTGACGCCGTGCTTCTCCCACTTCACCCATGCCGGAACTACCCCCGCGTGCGCGGGGACGACCACCTTCGTCGACCGTACCGGGACATGGTCGAGGAACTACCCCCGCGTGCGCGGGGACGACCGCCCCGTCTACGACATGCACCACAGGTGGGTGGAACTACCCCCGCGTGCGCGGGGACGACGGGAAATCGAGATATCCCCAGGTTCCCCAATGAGAACTACCCCCGCGTGCGCGGGGACGACTCCGGCAGGGCGTTACTGTCGGACGTCTCACCGGAACTACCCCCGCGTGCGCGGGGACGACATCCGTCCGCGTCCGATGTGCCATCGCTGATGAGAACTACCCCCGCGTGCGCGGGGACGACCCTCTCGGGGATTGGGGGTGCGCCGGCCCGCACGAACTACCCCCGCGTGCGCGGGGACGACCCCGACCGCCGCTCCTCGTGCTCCTGGCGACGCGAACTACCCCCGCGTGCGCGGGGACGACGAGTTGTCTCGGGTCAGATCCGTCCATGGCTCGGAACTACCCCCGCGTGCGCGGGGACGACCCTCCGCAACTTCGATGAGACAGGGGTGCCGGAGAACTACCCCCGCGTGCGCGGGGACGACGATGTGCGTGTGAGCGCGAAGGAACTGAGTGAGGAACTACCCCCGCGTGCGCGGGGACGACACTTCGTGACCTGGCACTTTACAACAGACGTCATGTGATTTCAGTCGGTTCGGTACGGCCGCAGTGACTCGCGTGAGGTCGACTGTCCTCCTGGCTCTAGGGACAGGGTCGTTGTTGGATCGGATCTCGGGGATCGGTGTGGCGACGATCTCGAAGTCGTTTCCGCCCAAGCGCGTTAGTTCCGTCTGACCAGCACAAAGCCAAAACCGCCCACTGGTGCCAGTGCACAGCGTCCGCTCAACCGGCCGTTCGGGGCACGTGGCGCGATCAGCGGCAGGGCCAGCGGGAGCAGGTCGCGATTCCTGGACTTGCTGGTGACGCGACGTCATGTCGTAGGACTCGTGCCTGTGGACGACAGGAGCGAGCGGAGGGACGCGGATATGGCGGAGTGGCGAGGTGACGCCATACAGCAGGAGGCGAGTGAGCCGGAGATGCTGTCGGTGGGCGAGTTGGCGCGCGCCGCAGGGGTGTCGGTGCGCACGTTGCAGTACTACGACCGGCAGGGGCTCCTGGAAGCGGGGGTGGATTCGGCGGGCCGTCGGCACTACGGGCGCGAGGATGTGCTCAAACTGCAGCAGATCCTGTTCCTGAAGTCCTTCGGGTTTTCCCTGGTGGAGATCAAGGACCGTCTGATCGGTGAAAACGACCCTGGCGAACTCGTGGCCATGTTCGCCCGACAGCGACGGCTGCTGGTCGGGGAAATCGAGCGGCTCCAGGAATCAGTGTCCACCCTGGACGAGATGATCCCGGAGGTACAGCGCTGCGGCGAGGTGAGTCTTGCCCGTCTCATGCTGCTCATTGAGCTGCGCCAGCAGGATTTCCCCTACACGTCGGTGTTGGACTATCTGTCCGACGTGCAACTGCGGGCGCTGACCCGGACCGGGCGAGGCGATCCGCAGACGTCGGAGCGAATCGAGGAACTGACCGCCGAGCTGGTGCGCCTGTACCGCCAGGGCACGGACCCGAAGGGTCGGGCAGGCCAGGATTTCGCGGACCGCTGGTGGAAACTGGTCCAACGGGTGACCGGCTCGAACCCGAGTCTGCTGGAGGCCCTGCTCTCCGCCGGGACGGACGTGAGCCGCTGGACCCGTGAATCACGGGAACTGATCGCCGCGGTGCGCTTCTTCCTCGCTCAGGCGTGCCACACCTACTTCGCCGACCACGACATACCCATCCCCGCGCCGCTCGCCCGAGAACTCGCATCCAGGCCAACGAAGACGAGCCGCTGATGACCACCAGTTCTCGCCCGTCGACGAAAGCGCAGGCATGGCCTCGCCAACTGCTGCTGCTCCTAGCCGGTCTGCTGGGCGCCATGTTCCTGAGCACCCTCGACCAAACCGTGGTCAGCACAGCGATGCGGACCATCGCCGACGACCTGGGCGGCCTCGCCCAACAGGCCTGGGTCTCCACGGCGTTCCTCATCGCGTCGACAGTGGTTACTCCCGTGGCAGGCAGACTGTCCGACTTGTACGGACGCCGGCCGGTGTTCACCGTGTGCGTCCTGGTGTTCTGCGCGGCGTCGATACTCTGCGGGGCCTCCACCACGATGCTGGTCCTCATCTGCTGGCGCGCCGTGCAGGGCCTCGGCGCGGGCGGCCTAGTGGTGCTGCCCCTGACGGTTATCGCCGATGTCCTCCCGCCCCGGGTCCGCGCCCGATATCAGGGTGTGTTCCTCGCCGTGATCTCCCTGGCCACCGTGATCGGGCCGCTGCTGGGCGGCCTGTTCGCTGGGGCGCCGCAGATCCTCGGGATCAGCGGTTGGCGGTGGGCATTCCTCATCAACCTCCCCGTCGGGCTGCTCAGCCTCTGGCTGGTGGCCGCCAACCTCCGGTACCCGCAGCAACTCCAGAGCGCCCGCATCGACTGGGCCGGGACCGCCGCCCTCATCGTCGGCATCGTCCCCCTCCTGCTTGTTGCCAAGCAGGGCGCCACCTACGGCTGGGCCGCCCCAGCGTCCTGGGTCTGCTACCTGACGGCGCTGGGCGGCTGGGCGGTCTTCGGATGGGCCGAACACCGCTCCGGGGACGCTGCCCTCCTGCCCCTGAGTCTTTTCCAGGATCGAGCATTCCTGCTCGCCAGTCTCGCGGGGGTGGTCCTCGGGTTCACCATGCTCGGCGGGCTGAGCATCATCCCTCTCTACTTGCAGATCGGGCGCGGCGCCAGCCCCATGCAGGCGGGTCTGCTGCTCCTGCCCACCGTGGCTGGCATGATGCTCGCCACCATCGGTGCCGGCCGGATCATCGCCCGCACCGGACGATTCGGTCTCCTGCCCGTCCTTGGCGCGATCCTGCTGACGTCATCACTCGCCGCGCTGAGCCGCCTCACCCTCGCCACACCCCTGTGGGCACTGCTTACCGGCACCGTATTCTTCGGCGTCGGGATCGGAGTGCTCATCCAATCCCTCACCCTGATCAGCCAGAACACCGCGCCTCTCACCCAGATGGGCGTCGCCACCAGCACCGCTACCTTCGTGCGCTCCATCGGCAGCGCTTTCGGGGCCGCCGTCCTCATCGCCATCGTGTTCAACGGCCTGCCCCAAGCCCTCACGGCAACGTTCGCCGATCCCGGCCTCCACCAGCAGCTCGCCGCCGCGCTCGCCGACACAACCGTCACCGCCGACCCCGCCAACCGCCAGATCCTCGCCGTCCTTCATCAATCCGGCCAGCACAGCGGTGCCTCCCTCGCCGGCGCGCTGTCCAGCAACGCCGCCTTCCTTACACACGCCGACCCCCGCCTCGCGGCCCCGTTCCTGACCGCCTTCACCAAGACCACAGCCACTGCCCTGCTCACAGCCGCCGCGATCGCCGCAGTGGGGCTCGTCGTCAGCCTCGCCCTCCGCCCGGGCACCCTCCGCGACCCCACCGCCGCAACCAAGACCACAGAAGACGATGGCTCGTCATCCCCGCGCAGGCGGGAATAGTTCGGCCTCGGGCAGCTGCGGAATGATGCCGCACTGTTGGTGCAGGACGGTGTCGATCACGGCGAGACGCGCCGGCGCGCTACGTTCCACAGGATTGTCGGTGGCTGGCGCTACGGTGCGCTCGTGTCTGATGAAAGATCGGCTGGGGCGCTGCTCGGCGACCTGGCGTGTGGTCCGGACGTGGTGGCCGGCTTAGGGGTGTTATGGGGTAAGTCGCCTGAGCGGGCCGGGGGCCGGACGAACTTGCTGGTGTCGCATCTATTCGATGCGGCCGCCGTGGCCGGGGTGATGTGGGATACCTTCCTGGCTCCGGCGACGCGGTCGTTGTTGGATCGGATCTCGGGGGGTCGAGGTCGCAAGTTCTTCATGTGGCTGTGCGCTGTGCATGACTGTGGTAAGGCGACCCTGACATTCCAGGCCCTGAACCCGGCGTTGGCCGCTGTGGTGCGTGGTTCGAAGCTGACCTGGTCAGATCGCGATTTGGCACGGGTCGGTTGGTGGCCGCATGAGCACGCTGGCGCGGTTGTCTTGCTTCAGTCGATGCGGGCAGCTGGCTGGTCCGCTGAGCACTGCGACTGGCTGTGGCCGTTGGTGGCTGGTCACCACGGTTTCTTTCCAGGAGCGGGGATTCTCGACGGTCGAAAGGTTCGTGCGGCGCAGTACTGCGGCGGTCAAATCTGGGCGGAGGCTCAGCGGGCGGTCGTGGAGTTGGTGACGCGCGCGGTGGGCTATGCCGATCTGGCGTCAGTCCAGCCGGTATGGATACCGCCGAGGGCGGTGCAGCTTGAGCTCAGCGGCTTGATCATCATGGCCGACTGGATCGCCAGTGATCAGCGGTGCTTCGTCGGTGTTGATGATCTGGCCAAGGTGAGCATGGCCCGCTCGCAGCAACGTGCTCGGGATGCCTGGGACGCACTGATGTTGCACGGCGGCTGGGGCGAATTGTCAGTGCCGAGCGGTGATCTGATCCGGCTGCGCTTCAACAAGGCCGCGCGGCCGTGCCAGACGACGGCAATCCAGATGGCCCACCGCATGGCCACGCCCGGTCTGCTGATCATCGAGGCACCAACGGGCGAGGGCAAGACGAGGGCGGCGCTCGCGGCGGCCGAGGTGTTGGCGGCGCGATTCGGCGCGGACGGGATCTTCCTCGGGATGCCCACTCAGGCCACCTGTGACCCGATGTTCAACCAGGTTCGGGCCTGGGTGGCCCGCGTCCGGCCTGGTATGGAACGCGAGGTGGCCTTGTTGCATGGAAAGCGCAGGTTCAACCCGGAATGGCACCGACTGGTCGAGGGCACCGATGCAAAGCCGGACCACCGCTTCAAGAGCGTGCACGAAGATGAGGGTGGAGGGCAGCGGACGGAGCGCGAGGCACTAGCGGAATGGCTCCTCGGCCGGCACCGGGGTCTGCTGACGGCGTGTGTGGTGGGCACGATCGATCAGCTGCTGTTCGCTGCGGCACGGGTGCGGCACGTGATGCTGCGCATGGCCGGGCTGGCCAGCAAGGTCGTGATCTTGGATGAAGTCCACGCCGTGGATGTGTATATGTCACAGTTCTTGCACGAAGGATTGCGCTGGCTGGGTCAGGCCCGGGTGCCGGTAATCGTGTTGTCCGCTACATTGTCGCCCGAGCAGAAACGAAAGTTGATCGCTGCCTATGTGGGCGGCGCCCTGACCGAGCCGTACTACAAGGCGGAGGGCCTGCCCGAACCAGCTGGATATCCGCAAATCACCGCTGCCTGTGCCGAGAATGGACTTGCTCAGTTCGCCTGCGAGACGGCGAAGAGCTGGCGTAGATCGCAGCCCGTGGAGGTCACGGTGTTGCCCGAGCCCGAAAATGAGGACTCGACCGCCGTCGCCAAGTCCTTGGAGCAGGCGTTGATCGAGGGCGGATGCGCCCTCGTGGTGCGGAACACCGTCGACCGTGCGCAGGAAACCTACAGCAAGCTACGGGAGTACTTCCCTGAAACCGAGCTCCGTTTGTTGCACGCCAGGCTGACAGCACAGGAGCGTGCAGACCGCACCAAGCGATGCCTGGACGACCTGAGCTGGAGCCCTGACTCACCCCCGGCACGGCCGAGTCGGTTGATCGTCGTGGCCACCCAGTTGGCCGAGCAATCCTTCGACATCGACTGCGACCTGCTGGTCACCGATCTGGCTCCCATCGATCTTCTGCTCCAACGAATCGGCCGGCTGCACCGCTTTGAGGGTGTGCCGCGACCCGCGGGCCTGGTCGCGCCCCGGGTGATCGTGACCGGCTTCCGACCCAGCACGGACAACTCGCCGCCGTGGATCGTGGGAAACAGCGAGCGGATCTACGGCCGGTACCTGCTGCTGCGTACCGCCGCCCAGGTGCTGCGGGCCGCCGCAGGGCATGGCTGGTCCATCCCCGCCGACGTTCCCGCGTTGGTCGCTCGCGTGTACGGCGCCGAGCCGATTGTGCCGGCCGGTTGGAGTCAGGACGAGACGGCCGCCTGCGACGAATGGGCAATGAAGCGGAACGAGCGCGCGACGAAGGCGGTGGAGTTCTTGCTGTCCACGCAAGGTTCCTTCAGCGCGCCGACGCTGGAGGGCTTGCACCGCGGCAACACCACGCTCGTCGGTGACGAGGATACCGACCTTCGGGTTCTAGTCCGCGACGGCGAACCCAACATCGAGGTCGTGCTGATGCACCGCGACGGTGACGGCTACTCCACCGTCTACGACGTTCCGCTGGGCACCCGGGGCGAACTCGCGAAAGACCATCTGCACGCCGTTATGGCCTCCACAACTCGGCTCCCTAAGAGGCTGACCGACGCCGCACGCAAGGAACTCCATCCTCTGCCGGGCTGGGCCGAAGACCCCTGGTTGAAGCACACGCCCGCGCTCGTACTCGACGGACGACCCCTCAAAGGCCGTCACGTCAAGTACGACGACAAGCTCGGGCTCGTCGACACACCGATCTCATGACCAACGAACCCAACCGATGGTGCGGTAACCCCCGCAAGCTGGCGGGGACGATCTCTTGTCCCAGAGCATTCACGACCTGTGCTCAAGAACTACCCCCGCCGCAGCGGGGCATCCTCATCGTCGCACAGGGGGCGTTCGCACCGCAGAGTGTCTCCCTTGCCTCAACATGTGCTTAGTCTGCCACTACGTGTGCTCAGTTTGGTGATACGCTCCCGCCGTGGTCAACAAGCAAACCGCGCTCCCGCGTCTGGGCGGGACTGGAGATCTCCTCCCCAGCCAGGATCTCCGTCGTGATTTGGTCGAGTGGCTCACCTGTGAGCTGAACGTGTCCACCCAGGTGGTGTCGCGTCATCTCAAGGTCGCACCAACTACGGTGCGCGACTGGAAAGATGGCTATGAGCGCACACACCTGATCGCGGAGCTGAACAAGGCTCACGCTGACCTTGCCCGGCACCGCGTCCTAGCGAAGCAGCTAGTTGAAGTAATCGACTGTGAAGGGCCAGCGCTCTCGGAGAAAGGATACGATAGTTGACCAGCTTCGATCTGGTCGATCGTCCGTGGGTGCCCGTCGTGTCGAGCAGCCAAGGACGATTGGATGTGTCGCTGCGTGACGCTCTGCTGCGCGCCGACGAGTTTGACGGTCTGTCGGTGGATTTCCCGACACAGGCCCCGGCGATCCTGCGGCAGGTGTTGCTGCCGGTGCTGCTGCACGCGCTCGACGCCCCTCGCAAGGATGCGGCGTGGTCTGCGCTATTTAATGCCGGGCGACTGATCGGCGAAGACCGCGACCGTGTGGCGGCGTACTTGGACCGGTGGCGGCCCCGGTTTGATCTGTTTGACGAGGAGCGACCCTTCGCTCAGGTCGCAGGCTTGAAGACCGCCAAGGGCGATACAAAGCCTGCGGTCAGTCTGATCACGACTGCGGCGACAGGCAATACCGTCCCGCTGCACTGGACCTACACCGAGGAC
>DASVLX010000061.1:0-38346 GCA_036384655.1 Pseudonocardiaceae bacterium | reverse complement strand
GACCCCGACCAGACAGATCGCGGCACCGACAATGTCCCAGCGGTCGGGCCGATAACCGTCGGCGACCATGCCCCACAGCAGTGAGCCGGCGACGAAGACTCCACCGTAGGCGGCCAGAATCCGGCCAAAGTGCGCGTCCGGTTGGAAGGTCGCGACGAATCCGTAGATGCCGAGGGCGATGACCCCGGCGCCAATGAACATCCAGCTGCGATGTTCGCGTATCGCCTGCCAGATCAGCCAACAACCGCCGATCTCACAAAACGCGGCCACCGCGAACAACGCGATCGAAAGCAGAATCCGCTGCGCCGTCATGAGAACCGGAACCTCACGATGCGGGTGGACCGTTTCATGCCGGGCAGCAGGTTCAGGAGGCGGAACATGCGGCGGATGTTGGCGGGTGCCTTGGCTATCAGCAGCGGTGAGTCGTTCATCGGCGCCTCATCGACGTATTCGAGCCGCGGATGCCAATCGGCCAGCGCGGCCGGATCGTCGAACCCGCAGTGGAACTGACTGTCGTAATGGCGCAGCGTGGGAAACCATTTCGAGCTGCGCCACGCCCAGGCCGCCACCGTGTCGAACTGTATTTGGCCGGTGGGGAAGGCGTCGACGACGCTGGTCAGCAGCCGCCGGAGGTCGGTCTCGGTCAGGTAGGGCACCAGTCCCTCGGCGATCACCAGCACCGGCCGGCCACGGGGGATACGGTCCAGCCAGGTCAGGTCGGTGACGCCGCAACCGATCAGGGTGCAGTGCTCGCGCGGCGGCAGGAACTGTTGCCGGAGTTCGATGATCGCGGGGTAGTCCAGGTCGTACCAGTCGACGGTGGCGGGCGGGTTGATCCGGTACACCCGGGCATCGAGGCCGCAGCCCAGGTGCAGGACCACCGCGTCGGGGTGATCGGCGAGGAAGCTTCTGGCCCAGTCGTCGTGGACCTTGGCGCGCACCACGGCGTTGAGGCCCATCTGGCTGGTGCCGAACGTGCCCTTGTCGAAGTCGGGGTCGAGGCGGCGCATCGTCCGCTCGGCGTATTTGTCGCCGAGGATCGGGTCTGGCAGCCGGTTGTCCAGTGCCTTGGCCCGGAGCACGGGGCTCAGTGTCTTCTGCACTCCGACGAGTTCGGTGTCCTGCACGCCGGCGACCCTACCGCCGTTATGACGGGCAACAGGAATGACCAAGTCCTCAAGAAGGCCGGGACATATATGACAGTGTGCCGCCGCCGGGGGATGCCGTCGGTTCGGCCTATGCCAGGGCGAGGAAGAGCTTTTCGAGTTGGGCGCGGTCGACCTCGGCGGCCGCGGTGTCCTCGGAAAGGCACTGCTGTAGGCCGCTGGCGATCAGCCGGAAGCCGGCCCGGTCGAGCGCGCGGGACACGGCGGCCAACTGGATGATCACGTCCTGGCACTCACGCCCGGACTCGATCATCTGGATCAGACCGCCGACCTGACCCTGTGCCCGGCGCAACCGCTTCAGCACGTCATCCATGGCGTCGTCGTTCAACCGCACCGCATCCTCCTCTATTACCCCCAAGGGTATCGCACGGATCCCGTGCGACAGGTCGGCGCGAGCGGGCGTCCCACTGATCGGGAAATGCCCACCCGCGCCGACATCTTCGTCAGTCGCCTGGCCTCGGACCCGGTCTGGGATCCAGCCGGGTCCGAGTCACTTGCCGAACAACCGGCTGAAGATGCCGCCGGACGAGGGCTCCTTGTCGTGTCCCTGGCAACGCTCGCTCTGCGGGATGCCACGCATGACCTGGTCGACGTGTTGGCCGCAGCCGGCCCAGGTGGTCTTGCCGCAGGTCCGGCACTTGACGGCATAACACATGGTGATTCCTCTCGGATATCGGTTTGTTGTCTGTTACCGCGATGTGGAGGTGAAGGTGAGCGTGGTTCCGCGAAACGCGGTCACGCGGTCGGCGCGACCTCCTCGACGCGCAGCAGTTCCGCCGCCCGTGAACCCAGCACGGCGCGCAGCGTGAGAATGCCGCCGGACAGGGTGGCGGAGTCGATCCCGTGCTGGGCGAGCACGCGGTGCGCGAGATACGACCGCATGCCGGAGGCGCACATCACCCGCACCGGGCGGCCCTCGGCGGCCTCCACGACCTCGTCGATCCGCTCCCGCAACTCGGTGTGCGGAATGTTCAGGGCACCCGGCAGGTGACCGGTGTTGAACTCGGCGACACCGCGGGCGTCCAGCACCAGCGAGGTGGCCAGCACGTCGTCGATGTCGTCGGCGTACCAGAGAATCGTGGTGCCGTTGAGCACGTTCTCGCCGGCCATCCCGATCAGGTTGATCGGGTCCTTCGCGGCGCCATACGGCGGCGCGTAGGCGAGGTCGAGGTCGATGAGATCGGAGACCTTCATGTGGTTCCGGATGGCGGTGGCGAGCACGTCGATGCGCTTGTCGACGCCCTCAAGACCGACCGCCTGGGCACCGAGCAGCAGCCCGTCGCCGGCGCGGAAGTGCACGATCAGGTGCACCTGCCGGGCACCGGGAAAGTAGCCGGCGTGCTGGGTCGGGTGCATGTGGAGGGTGTGGTGGGCGATGTTCCTGGCGTTCAGGGCGGCACGGTTCGCGCCGGTCAGGGCCGCGGTGAGCTGCCCGACCCGGACGATCGCGGTGCCGACCGGCGCCGGGATGGGCCGGGCCCGCTCCGGGCGCAGGATGTGGTCGGCCACCTCACGGCCGGCTCGGTTCGCCGGACCGGCCAGGGCCACCGGCCGGCGGATCCCGGTCACGGCGTCGGTGCTGACCACCGCGTCGCCGACCGCCCAGACATCGGGCGCGGAGGTACGGCCGTGCTCGTCGACGACGATCGCGCCGCGTTCACAGGCGATGCCGTCCCGCTCGAAGGTCGCGGTGTCCGGCCGGACACCGACCGACAGCACGATGATGTCGGCGGGGATGCCGCTGCCGTCGTTGAGGATGACGGTGTCCTGGTCCGCGCCGCGCGACACGGACTCGGCCGCGATGCCGTCCCGCACGTCGACACCCAGCGCGCGCAGCTCGTCGGTAACCAGGGCGGCCAGCTCGGGCTCCAGCGGCGGAAGCACGTGCGACGCGAGCTCGACCACGCTGACCCGCAGGCCACGGCCGGCCAGTGCCTCGGCGGCCTCCAGCCCGATGAACCCACCGCCGAGCACCACCGCGTTCCGAGCGCCGCCGAGCACGGCCTCGCGCATGTCGATGGCGTCCGAGACGGTGCGCAGGGTGCGCACGCGGGGGGAGTCGAGACCGGGTAGCGGCAGCCGCACGGCCTGGGTGCCGGGAGCGAGAACCAGCGCGTCGTAACCGACGGTGCCCACACCGTCGGCCGTGCGCACGGTCACGGTCTTCGCGTCCGTGTCGAGCCCGACCACGTCGTGCCCGGTCCGGACGTCCAGGTTGAGTGCCGCCCGCAGCGATTCGGGGGTCTGGACCAGCAGGCTCTGCCGCTTCTGGATCTCGCCGCCCACGTAGTAGGGCAGTCCGCAGTTGGCGAACGAGACATGCTCGCCGCGCTCCAGAACGATGATCTCGGCGTCCTCGTCCAGTCGCCGAGCCCGCGCGGCGCAGCTCATCCCACCGGCGACACCGCCGACGACAACGATCCTCATCGAGCCGCCTCTGCCTGCCGCTCGGCGATCTGGGCACGCACGTCATCCATGTCCAGGTCACGCACGGCCTGAATCACACGCTCCAGTGAGCGCGAGTCCAGGGCGCCGGGCTGCGCGAACACGATGATGCCGGCCCGGAACACCATCAGGGTCGGGATGGAGGTGATCCGGAACTCGGCGCCGAGCTGCTGCTCGGCCTCGGTGTCGACCTTGCCGAACACGATGTCGGGGTGCGCCTCGGACGCCTTCTCGAACACGGGGGCGAAGGCGCGGCAGGGACCGCACCAGGCCGCCCAGAAATCCAGCAGCACTATGTCGTTGCTGGTGACCGTGTCGGTCAGGTTGGCCAGCGTGATCTCTTGTGTGGACATGCCAACCACCATACCCCAGGGGGTATCAAACTGTCATGTCGTGGCCGTTGGTGAGGGTCATCGGGTCGGCAGCGAGTCACCTCGGTGACCTGCTCAGGCCGTGCTCAGCGAGCCGGCCACTCGCGGGCGAACACGTCGCGCACCGCCCGGGAGGCGGCGCGGTTGCGCACGGCGGCGGGGCTGTCCATCCGGTTGGAGAGGTCGTCGGGGCCACGGCGGGCGGCGGCGATGGCGTCCCGGATCGCGCGGCGCGCCGAGTCGACGTCGGTCGGTGTCGGCGTGTCGGCGTCGCCGACACCGACCAGCCCGGCGCAGAATCCGAGATCGGCCCAGACCCGCACGTCGTAGCTCAGCGGCGGCACGATCTCGGCGAGCTCGTCCAGCCGTTCGACGCTGCCCATGCTGATACGCGCCGCGGTGTCCCGGTGCATGGCGTGGATCTCCACTCCCGGGTCGTCCAGAGCGAGAATCTTGTGCGCCTGCAGGCCATGCGCGAGAAACCCGCCGGAATACGCCTGGCCCACCACGAGCGCGATGACCGGATGCCCCGCCACGCGGGCGGCATGGTAGGCGTCGATGGTCGTGGCGATCGCCTGGTGCAGCCCGACCATCTCCTCGACCCGGCCATAGGCCTGGCTGGGAACGTCCACAATGGCCACGATGGCCCGGTGCCGGTCACGTTCCCTGGTCTGGTCCTCGGCGATCACCGAACGGATGGTGCGGGCGAGCGTGAGGCTCTCGGTCAGACCGACCTCGCCGTGCCGCGCGCGGTGAAAAGGATTGTCCGGATCGGACACCACGGCCAGATACACGGCGTCGTCGGCGTCCGCGCGCAACACCGAGGGAATCACCGCGGTCGGCTCACCACCCAGCGCGGTCAGCCAGGTGCGGCCACGGCCCGGCACCGGAATTCCGCCGCGCGACCGTGGCCGCGGGGCGTCGACCGGTTCGTAGCTCGCACCCCAACGGGCCCGGAGTTCGCGTGGCTGCGGGGGATTCGCCGGGTCCACAGTGGCCACTCGGGACGCCAGCACGTCGAGGCGTTCGCTGCGATGCGTTCCGGCGGGGGAGACGCCCGCTGCCAGCGCCGCGCGCACCGCCTCCCGGATGTCGTCGGGATCCTCGGCGACCAGGAAGTCGGCCAGCCCGGTGGCCTGCCGCTGCTCGCCGCCGTCGATGGCCCAGATCAGCGCGCGGTCGGACGAGTCGAACTCCGCCACCCCGGCCTCATGTTCGATGACCGCCGGCCCGTTGAGCCCGAGCCGGCCGCGCGGCGTGACGATGAACCTGGTGCACAGCCCGGCCGCCAGCGCGACACCGCCGAAACAGCCGAGGTCACCGGCGGCCACGCCGATCACCGGGGCCAGCGGGCGCAGGTCCAGCACCGCGGAGCAGAGTTCGGCGACGGCGTTGAGTCCCAGGTGGGCCTCCTGCAGCCGCACGCCACCGGTTTCCAGCAGCAGGATCGCCGCGGTCGGCACCCCGGCGCGGGAGTCCCGCGCGGCGGACCGGACCGCCTCGGTGATCTTCGCGCCGGACACCTCGCCGAGCGCGCCGCCCAGGAACCGCTGCTCGATCGACGCGACCACGACAGGCCGCCCGTCCACGGTGCCCCGGGCGATCACCACGCCGTCGTCGGCTCGCGGCACGATGCCCTGCGGGGCCAGCCAGGGTGAGGTGATCCGATCCTCAGGACCGCAGACCACCCGCATCGACCCGGCGTCGAGCAGCACCTCGGCACGGGCCTGGGAGTCATAGTCGAGGAATCCGCGGCCGGCTGCGACGCGTTGCGGGTCGGTCACGGTGAGTCCTTTCCGAGACGGTCAGCTCCACGGAGTTCCACTCACACCGTCTCAAGCCGGCGGGTCGTCGACAGATTGATGTGCTCGCGCTCACATGGCTGGTGGTCACGATCGTGGGCGACATGACCCCGGACAGCCGTCGGGCCCGACCGGCCGGCCGCACTGGGGCGGCGAACGGCGCGGACGGGCCCGAACGGGTCAGGGCCTACCTCGTAGCGATCTTGTTGCCGGGGTAGATGAGGTCGGGGTTGCTCAGGTAGGTCTTGTTCAGATTCACCAGTGTCTGCCAGCCTCCCGTGATGTTCAGATGGTCGGCGATGCCACTCAGCGTGTCGCCGGCCTGGATGGTGTAGTCACCGGCGGGATTGCTGGTGGATGGGACAGCGGATGACGGGCTCGGGTCCGCCTGGGTGGCGGAGGCGTGGCTCGTCGCCGACTTGCTCGACTTGGTCGACTTCGTCGAGTTGGTCGACACCTTGTGCGACTGGGATGCCGCGGCGCCGGAGTACCCGTGGCCGCCGCAGACCGGCCAGGCGCCTATGCCCTGGCGAGCCAGGACATTCTCAGCGACACGAATCTGCTCCTCTCGTGAGGCGCCAGACGGGCTGCCGGTCCCGCCGTTCGCGCGCCAGGTGCCCGCGTTGAACTGCAGGCCCCCGTAGTATCCGTTGCCGGTGTTGGCTGACCAGTTGCCGCCGCTTTCGCAGGCGGCAATGGCGTCCCAGTTCACGGCGGGCGAGGCGGAGGCGGCCGGCGCGAAGCCGATCACCCCAAGTGTCAGGCCCGCCGCGACAACGAGTGCGATGGCCGCACGTCGCAGGGTGGTCAGCGACTCCGAACTACCCAACATCTGCGTTTTCCGGCCGCCGCGCCTACCTCCGACCAGCGTCGATGGCTCGCCAGCGCTGGTCGCGGCCCCTGCCCAGCGGTCGTCCTTCCACTAGACGATCGCATCGGCCGGGCGGCCGTAGGGCAGGGCACGGTGCTCGGTCGCCCGGGTCGTGCTGCGGGTCGTGATCATGGGATCGTGACCCGTTCGTGACCGTAGACGAATTTCCCGGGACCGTCCAAACGAAAGCAAGCCGGCTATGGGATTGTTCACCCGAATAACTGGCCCGATCACCCAAAACGCGGCACTGTTCACCCGACGAGGTGTCACTCACTCGCCGTATTGACGCAGGCTGGCAAGGCCCTGCCAGTTCGATCAGCATTATCGCGCCATTGCCGCGCATTACCACGACGCCACGCCGTGGCCGGTCCGTTATGACGTTGATGACACTTTGGACAGGTCGGTCGAATGGGACGGAGACGGCCGCGGTGTCGTGGTTGGACTGTCCAAGTGGGCCACGTCACGCCGCCGAACGAAGATCCAACGAAGCCGGTGGATCACCGCGCAGGGCCTACAGCAGGGGAAACATCACCGTAACAAAAGGCGTTTAGGTTACCCCGCCGACGGCGCGACATGACGGGCACGTAACGCGAGGAGTCGGCGTGATCGATACCGGAAGCACCGCATGGGTGCTGGCCAGCGCGGCACTGGTGATGTTGATGACGCCCGGCCTCGCGCTGTTCTACGGCGGCATGGTCCGGTCCAGCAGCGTGCTGAACGTGATGGTGCTGACCTTCGTGTGTCTGGGCACGATCGGCCTGATCTGGGTGCTCTACGGGTACTCGCTGGCGTTCGGCCCGGACTGGTTCGGCGGCCTGCTGGGGAACCTGCGGATGGCCGGCCTGCGTGATCTCACCCAGGCCACCGTCGGGCCGCCTGGCCAGCGGATTCCGGTGTTCGCGTATGCCGCGTTCCAGCTGATGTTCGCCATCATCACGGTCGCCCTGCTGGTCGGGGCCATCGCGGAACGCACCCGGTTCTGGCCGTGGATGCTGTTCACCGTCGTCTGGGTGACGTTGGTCTACCTGCCGGTGGCGCACTGGGTGTTCGCCCCCGACGGCTGGATCGCGACCCGGCTGCACGCCCTCGACTTCGCGGGCGGGACGGTGGTCGAGGTCAACTCCGGCGCGGCGGCCCTGGCGCTGGCGATCGTGGTGGGTCGCCGGCAGGGCTGGCCACGGCAGGCCAACCGGCCACACAACCTGCCGTTCGTGATGTTCGGCGCCGGGCTGCTCTGGTTCGGTTGGTTCGGCTTCAACGCGGGCTCCGCGCTCGGCGCGAACAGTGTGGCGGCTGTCTCATTTGTTAACACGACCGTAGCGGGCGCGACCGCGGTTCTGGGCTGGCTGCTGGTCGAACAGATCCGGGACGGCAAACCGACGACACTGGGCGCGGCGTCCGGCGCGGTCGCCGGCCTGGTCGGAATTACCCCGGGCTGCGCGTTTGTCGAGCCGCTCGGCGCATTGCTCATCGGCTTGGTGGCCGGCGTGGTTTGCGCGTTGGCGGTCGGCCTGAAATACCGCTGGGGATATGACGACTCGCTGGACGTGGTCGCCGTGCACGGCGTCGGTGGGCTGACCGGCATGCTGCTCATCGGTTTGCTCGGCACCACCACCGCGAATTCCTTGGGCGCCAACGGTCTTTTCTATGGCGGCGGATTCGGGCAGTTGTGGCGGCAGGCCGTCGCGACCGGCGCGGTGCTGGCGTACTCACTGCTGGTGACGCTCGGGATCGCCTGGGTCATCAGCAAAACCGTTGGGCTGCGGGCGAACCGTGAGGCGGAGGCCAACGGTGTCGACGAGGCCGAGCACGCGGAAAGCGCCTATGACCTCGGGTTCCAGCCCGGTCGTCGGCTGGGCGGCCTGGCCCATCCGCTCGGTGCCGCGGACCCGTCCAGGAGCGAGCTGAACTGACATCTTGGCGGGCGGCCGTGTCATTCGGCCGCCCGCCGACGAGCGCTGTTACTAAGCCTGGTTACCGCTTGGCCGGCGGCAGAGCGACGGCTGCCTCGGGGGTCTGCACCAGGAAGGTGAAGGCCTCCTCGAAGTAGAGCCGCACGGTGTCGGCGTCGTGGGAGAGGTAGCCGATCGACAGGTCCTCGGCGATGTGCAGCGAGTAGTCGCCGCCGCGCGCGGACAGCAGGAAGGCACCCTCGATGGCCGGCGCCCAGATGATCTCGCCGTCCTGCAGCACACGGGCGATGTGGTCGCGGATCGGGTAGCCGTAGTCGGTGGTCTCCGCGACCGTGGTGTAGGTGTCGGCGGACAGCAGCAGGCTGTACGGGCCGGCGACACCGGCCAGCCGCAGCTCGGCGAGCGCGTGGGCGACCGCGTCCGGGATCTGCCGGACGTCCTCGGGCAGCTCGACGGGGGCGTTGGACGCGGTGGCGCGCAGGCCGTCGATGCCTCCGGCGGTGAATCCGTCGACGATCGCGTTGTCCTCGACGAGGGCGATCTTGCGGGCGGCGTCCTTGACCGGCTGCCAGTCCGAGTCCCGGGCACCGCGCTCGACGTCGTCGATGGCCTGCCGGTCGACGGTGAACGGCACCCGGAACTCGACGATGGGCCGGATCTCGCGGCCGTGTGCCTCGACGCCGTCGGCCGGCGCGTCCAGCGTCTGAAGGTGGCCGGTGCCCACGCCGTGCAGCAGGCTGTCGGTCGGGCCGATCACGTCGACCACCCGGCGGCCCGCGATGTTCTCGGTGAAGGTTCGCCGGGCCTCGGCTTCGATGTCGGCCCAGGCTGCCGCCGAGATCGGGGCGAGATCACGGTGCAGGTTGTTCATGAGCGCGCGCTCCTTTTGAGACTGCCGATGTTCAGGCTGCTGTCGGAACCCTGGGCCGGACCGGCCGGAGTGGACAGACCGTCAAGAAAGTCGTTGTTGGGGACGAAGAAGAGCCCGCCGGTGACCGGCTCGGAGAAGTCCAGGATCCGGTCGGTGTTGCCGGGCGGATTCCCAACGAACATGTTGGTCAGCATCTGCTCGATCGCGGCGGGATCGGCGGCGTAGCCGATGAAGTAGGTGCCGAACTCACTCGCGCCGAGCCGGCCGAAGGGCATGTTCGCGCGGACGATCTGAACCTGCTCACCGTTCTCGTCGGTGATCGTGTTGAGCGCGACGTGGGAGTTGGACGGCTTCGTCTTCTCGTCAAGTTCGACATCGGACAGCTTGGTGCGACCGACCGCACGTTCCTGTTCCTCGACCGAGATGGCGTTCCAGGCGTCCATGTCGTGCAGGTATTTCTGCACGATCACATAGCTGCCGCCGGCGAACTCGGGATCCTCGTCGCCGACGGTCACCGCGGCGCGGGCGGCGTCGCCGTCGGGATTCTCCGTGCCGTCGACGAACCCGAGCAGGTCACGCCGGTCGAAGTACTGGAATCCGTGCACCTCGTCAACCACGGTGGCCTGCCGGGCCAACCTGTTGGTCAGCAGCGCCGCCAGTTCGAAGCACAGGTCCGGGCGGTTCGCACGGATGTGGAACAGCAGGTCGCCTGGGGTGGCGACGGCGGTCCGAGTCGGGCCCTCGATGACCCGGAACGGATGCAGATGAGCGGGTTGGTTACCGTCGATCATTCGGGGCCACAGGTCCGCGCCGATGCCGGCGACGCAGCTCAGCCCGCCGTCGGCGACCCGGAAGCCGACCGCGCGGACCAGTCCGCCGAGATCGGCGAGCAGGTCGCGGGCAGCGGCCTCCGCTCCGGCGGGAATCGTGACGACGAGAAAGATCGCGGCCTCGGTCAGCGGGCCGAGAACGGGCTGGGGTGTGGCATCAGCCATGGTGGGGCAGCTTTCCTGCCGCGGGTATAGCGATCACCCCGGCATTATCGACCATGATCGGTGGATTTGCACCACCTGGCATGGCCCTTTACCACTATGGTTTCAGTGCTGACCGAAACTGACCCTCTCGCCGTCGGCTGAGTCCCGACACACCAACCGGAACACACGAACGGCCCAGGACGAGGGGACCCCTGGGCGCGTCGATCGCCGCTACCGTGGAGGTCATGCAGGCTTCATCGTGGGTACCAGAAGAGATCGATCCCAACACTCCCAGCCCGGCCCGGGTCTACGACGTTCACTTAGGTGGATCACATAATTTCGCCGCCGACCGCGAGTTAGCGCGCAAGGCGGCCGAGGCGATGCCGGAACTGCCCGCTCTGTTGCGTGCCAACAGATCCTTCCTGCGTCGCGCGGTGCGTTTCCTCGTCGGCGCGGGTATTCGGCAGTTCCTCGACCTCGGTTCCGGGATCCCGACCGTGGGCAACGTGCACAGCATCGCCGAGGCCGCGAACCCGGAGTGCCGGGTCGCCTACGTGGACATCGACCCGGTGGCGGTCGCGCACAGCCGCCTGATGCTGCGGAACAATCCCCGCGCGGTAGCCGTGCAGGCGGATCTTCGTGATCCGGACACGGTTCTGGAGAATCCGACGGTCACCGGGCTGCTCGACTTCAGCCGGCCGATCGCGTTGCTCGCGGTGGCCGTGCTGCATTTCGTGCCCGACGTCGATCGCCCGGCCGACATCCTCGCGCACTACATCCGCGCGCTGCCGGCGGACAGCTATGTCGTGCTGTCCCACGCGACGGTCGGCAACGAGAACCCTGACCAGGTCCAGGAGGCCGCGGATCTGTATGCCAGCAGCATTCCCGGCTTCACGCTGCGCGGCCGTGACCAGGTCGCCGGGTTCGTCGCCGGCCTGGACCTCGTCGAGCCCGGCCTGGTGTATCTGGGGAACTGGCGGCCGGACCCGACCGAGACCGACACCGAGCCGAGCACACTACCCGGCTACGGCGCTGTCGGGATCAAACGCGCGGCTCAGACCTCAACACTGGCCGACAGCTGACCCGACAGGATCTGGGCGATCTCCCGCATCAGCGGAACGACCGTGACCGGGTCGAGCGCCGACATTCGGGCGTCCGGGCCGCTGATCGAGATGGCGGTGCCGGTGGGCGCGTGCGGCACGGCGACGGCGACGCAGCGGACCCCGATCTCCTGTTCGCCGTCGTCGACCGCGTATCCGCGGGCCGCGGTCGTGTGCAGCTCGGCGCGGAAGGTGTCCGGGTCGGTGATCGTCCGCTCGGTCTGCGGCCGCATGTCCAGGTTGGCGAGCAGGTGGTCGACGTCTTCGGCGGGGAACTGGGTGAGGATCGCCTTGCCGACGGCGGTGCAGTGTACGTCGACGCGCCGACCAACCTCCGTGAACATCCGCATGGGATGCGGCGAGGGCACTTGGGCGACGTAGACGACCTGTAGCCCGTCCAGGATCGCCATGTTCGAGGTTTCGCCGACCGCCCTGGTGAGCCGGGCCAGATACGGCCGTACCCAGCCGCCCAAGGCCTGGCCGGCGGCTTCTCCGAGGCGGATCAGCCGTGGACCGAGCGCGTACTTCCGGGATGGCTGCTGGCGGACGTAACCGCCGGCCGCCAGTGTGCCGAGTAGGCGGTGGATGGTCGCCGGTGCCAGCCCGGACGCGGTGGCGAGGTCGCTGAGAGTGAGCTCACCGCCGGCGTCGGCGAGTAGTTCGAGCAGGTGGAAGCCGCGCTCGACGGACTGCACCCCGGTCGTCATCGATTGCTCCTGAGCTGCGTGAGCCGCTAGGCTTGTGTTATTGGAAGAATTATTCCACTATACGGAAATGGTGGCTGCTGTGATGCCCGGGATCACGTTGCTCGGCAAGCCGGTTGACCGTGGCGAGCTCGTCCTCACCCCGGAGGCCCTGGAGTTCGTCGCCGACCTGAATCGGGAGTTCCGCGACCGGCGGAACGAGCTGCTGGCGGCTCGCACCGAACGCCGCGAGAAGCTGGCTCAGGACCCCCGGCTGCGGTTCCTCGACGAGACCGCGGACGTGCGCGCGGCGGAGTGGCGGGTGGCGCCCGCCCCGGCGGATCTCACCGACCGGCGGGTGGAGATCACCGGTCCGACCGAGCGCAAGATGACCATCAACGCGCTGAACTCGGGGGCCAACGTCTGGCTCGCCGACTTCGAGGACGCCAACACCCCGCACTGGCAGAACGTCGTGTCCGGACAGGTCAACCTGCATGACGCGATCCGCCGGACGATCGAGTACACCTCGCCGGAGGGCAAGGACTACGCCCTGCGTACCGACGGTCGGCTGCCGGCGATCCTGGTCCGGCCGCGCGGCTGGCACCTCGACGAGCGGCACATCGAGATTGACGGGGCGCCGGCGGTGGGCGCGCTGGTCGACTTCGGCCTCTACTTCTTCCACAACGCCCGCGAGCTGATCGGGCGGGGCAGCGGACCGTATTTCTACCTGCCGAAGACGGAGAGCCACCTCGAGGCCCGGCTGTGGAACGACGTCTTCGTCGCGGCGCAGCGGAAGCTGGGCATTCCGCACGGCACGATCCGGGCGACGGCGCTGATCGAGACCATCCCGGCCGCGTTCGAGATGGAGGAGATCCTCTACGAGCTGCGGGATCACGCGTCGGGCCTGAACGCCGGCCGATGGGACTACCTGTTCAGCGTGATCAAGAACTTCCGCGACGCGGGGCCGAACTTCGTGCTGCCGGACCGCAACACGGTGAACATGACCGTGCCGTTCATGCGCGCCTACACCGAACTTCTGGTGCGGAGCTGCCACAAGCGCGGCGCGTTCGCGATGGGTGGGATGGCCGCGTTCATCCCCAGCCGTGATCCGAAGGTCAACGAGTTGGCGTACGCGAAGGTCCGGGCGGACAAGGAACGTGAGGCGCACGACGGGTTCGACGGATCGTGGGTGGCGCACCCGGGGCTGGTGGACCTGTGCCGTGAGGTGTTCGACTCGGTGCTTGGCGATCGGCCGAACCAGCTTGATCGGTTGCGCCCGGAGGTTTCCGTGACGGCGGAACAGCTTCTGGACATCGCGAGCACTCCCGGGCAGGCCACCGAGGAGGGTCTGCGCAGCGCGGTCGATGTCGGGGTGCGGTACCTGGCGTCCTGGCTCGGTGGCAACGGCGCCGCCGCGATCCACAACCTGATGGAGGACGCCGCCACCGCGGAGATCTCCCGGTCGCAGGTGTGGCAGTGGGTGCACAACGGCGTGAAGCTGGCCGAGGGTCAGAAGGTCACCGCGGAGTTGGTGCGTTCGGTGCTGGCCGAGACGCGCGCGGCGCTGGCAGGGGAGATCGGCGAGCAGCTCGACGCCGCGTGTGAGTTGTTCGAGCAGGTCGCGCTGGACGAGAACTTCGTTGATTTCCTGACGTTGCCCGCCTACCAGCGGATCGACTGAGCGGGACCGCTCATCCCGACGCCCGAGGGGTTGGGTGTGGTCGGTGCCGCGATCAGGTTTTGTCGCGGCACCGACCGGAGGATCTGGTCAACCCTGGGCGAGTTCGGCCACCGGCTGCCACTGCTCCCAGGTGGCGAGCCGCTCGGCGTAGTCGGCCTTGGCGGTGGTCAACGGTGTGCTGCCGAGGAAGCAGCGCAGTGGCGGCTGCTCGGCGTCGACGATCTTCAGGATGGCCTGCGCCGACGCCTTCGGGTCACCGGGCTGGGAGACGCGCTTCTGCCGGGCCTCCTCTGCCTGCCTGTGGTACTCCGCGTAGGCAGGCAGGGCCGCGGAGTGGCGGGCGGATGGGCCCGCCCAGTCGGTGGCGAATCCGCCGGGCTCGATCAGCGTGACCTTGATGCCGAATTGGGCGACCTCGTGGGCCAGCGACTGGCTGATGCCCTCCAACGCCCACTTCGACGCGTTGTAGATCCCGACGTTGGGGAACGCGCTGATTCCGCCGATCGACGAGACCTGCAGGATGTGGCCGCCGCCCTGCTCGCGCAGCAGCGGCAGCGCGGCCTGGGTGACCCACAGCGCGCCGAACAGATTGGTGTCCAGCTGGGCGCGGGCCTCCTCCTCGGTCAGCTCCTCGACCAGGCCGAAGTGGCCGTATCCGGCGTTGTTGACGACCACGTCGAGCCGGCCGAAGCGCTGGTGCGCCGCCTGGACTGCCTCGATGTCGGCATCCCGGTCGGTGACGTCCAGCCGCAGCGGCAGCAGCCGGTCCCCGTACTTGTCGCGCAGGTCGTAGAGCATCGAGGCGATCCGGGCGGTCGCGGCGACCGAATCACCGCGTTCCAGTGCGGCGATCGTCCACTCACGGCCGAAGCCCCGGGACGCTCCCGTGATGAACCACGTCTTTGACATGCATGCGAGAGTAGGTGCTCAGCGGATGATCTGGCTGGCGGCCAGCGCATCCGCGTCGGGGAAGTGGCGGGCGATGTCGCTGCCGGTGAAGTTGCCGACCCAGCCGTTCGGGTCGTGGAAGAACCGGATGGCGACGAAGTCGGGGTGGCTGCTCATGTCGTACCAGTGGGTCGTGTGGGCGGGCACGCTGAGCAGATCGCCGGCCTCGCACAGCAGCGCGTACACGTTGGCCTGGACGTGTAGGTAGAACACGCCGGAGCCGCGGGCGAAGAACCGGTCCTCGTCATCGTCGTGGGTGTGCTCGGCGAAGAACTTCTGCCGGGCCGCGGCGATCTTCGCCGGGGCATCGGGATCATCGGAGGGGGCGATGGACGCGGTGTCCTCCACGGCATAGCCCTCGGCTGCCTCGATGCGCTTGATCTGCTCCCGGTAGAGGTCGAGGACCTCCTGCGTGGTGGGCTCGGCGGACAGCCCGGGCAGCACCGACCAGCGGTCGAAGCGGACGCCGAGGTCGCTGAGGGCCTTCTTGATCTGGTCCGGATCGTCGGTGCGGGTCAGCACCATGGTGGCGTCGGTGTCCGGCCACACGGTCAGCAGCGTCATGGTTGTTTTCCCTCGGGATGCGGTCAATTCCGCATCACCGTAAGGTTTTGCCGCCCGCCGGCCGATATTCGCTCAGGTCCTGAGATTAGTTCTGCGACCGAAGTATTTCCCTGGAATGGCTCAGGGCAGGCTGGTGGCGCGCAGGCCGGTGATCAGCAGGTCGGCGAACTGATCGGCCAACTGGTCGGTGGACAGCTCGCCGTTGGGGGAGTACCAGACATAGGCCCAGTTGAGGACGCTGGTCAGGGCGATTCCGGCGATGCGCGGGTCGACCGGCCGGAACTCGCCCGACTCGACGCCCGCCGCGATGATGCCGCGCAGGTTGGCCTCCCAGCGGTCTCGGCTGGTGATCACCGCCTGCCTGCGAGGCTCACTGAGATTGCGCCACTCGTGGTAGAAGACGGTCGCGAATTCCTGGTATTCGTCGATCAGCCGCAGGGCGCGCCCGGCGATCGCGCGTAGTTGTTGGGTGCCGGTGCCGCCCTCGGCGAGCACCTCGGCCATGTCCCGCTCGGAACGGTCCATGACGTCGCGCACGATGGCCGCGAGCAGGTCTTCCTTGCTGGCAATGTGCACGTAGAGGCTGCCGGCGTGCACCCCGGCCTCACGGCCGATGTCCCGCATCGAGGTGCCGCGATAGCCCTGCTGCGCGAACAGCGAGGCAGCGATCCGCACGAGAGGGGCGACGTGATCGGTGCTGGCGGCGGCACGGGGAGACACGCCGCACATTAGATCACGTCCCGCCGCACGTCAGGCCCGCTTCGACCCGGTCATTGGCCGCGATACGGAGAGCAAGCAACAAGCGCCAAACGAGCGCTCGCTACTGCTCTCATTGAGTGATCTGCTGGGCCAGCCGCAGGCGTCGAGTCACAGTTCCTTGCGCTCCGTAGGCGTTGGTGCCATCCTCTACGCGCGGTAGATCGTTTCATGACTGGGGGAGGTTGCTCATGGCTTCAGGCGATGCCGGTGGCTTCAGTGTCAGCTACGAGGACTTACAGAAGCTCATCTCGATCCTGCAGGACCACCGAGATCGACTGGCAACAACGCTGCGGCGGACCCAAGCGAGCCTGGTGACGCCGCCACCGGGCAACGACGCCGCTAGCATTCGGTGGGCCAACCGGACTCAGCCCGCTGTCCAGTCCTATATTGCCTGGAACCTGGCGCGTCAGAAGGACTTCCAGGATAAGATCAATAGCCTCAACGAGGCGCTGAAGAACTACAAGCAAACTGACGAGAACAATACGATGAGGTCCTGAGAGTGCGACTAATCCAGCTTGCGTCCGTCGTTGGCTGTGGACTTGTCTTCCTGGTGGCGGGATGCGGTTCCGGGACGCCTAGTGGGGCGACATCGACGACCACCACGCCGGCTCCGACGAGCATTTCGGCATCGGTTCCGAATTCGTTGAGTCTTGCGAAGCTTAATTCTAATCCATGCGACGCGCTAACTGCGACTGAATTGCAACCATATATCGGCGCTCTCCGCAAATCGCAATCTGACCCAGGGGAAGGCGCCAATGGGCCGGGCTGTGACTACTTTCCCATTGACGGCAATCAGGCAACCATAGGAGTAACCGCGCTGCCGAATTTTGGTGGTCCAGCCAATCTCGGGCAGCCGGGACTGGAGTGGAGCCAGAAGATTGGCGACGTCGCTGGCTACCCGGCCGAACACGCTTCCGCTGCCGGTCCGAAGGGGCCGCAGGGTGGCGACTGTGCCACAGTTGTGGTTATTTCGAACCAAGCCGCCGTGCACATCTACGTGCAGGCGGCTGAGCCGAGCTATAAGTATTACACCAATGCGTGTGCTCCGGCGGATGCGTTGGCGCCGGATGTGATCGCGTTTTTGAAGTCTGGGGACTGAGGCGTCTGCACCATGTGTGCTGGCGCGCGCAGGTGGAAGGCGGCGCCCGACTCTACGCCGCCTTCCACCCAAACTGGGGCATCTGCTGATCGCCGAGCCGAGCCACCCACCCGGTGGCGGATATCCAGGACTGAGCGCGGCCGGCCACACTCGTCCCCGGCTCAGCCCACCGTCGACAGGAACCGTCGCCAGCGGTCGACGGGGAAGCCCAGGGTCGGGCCGGTGACATGTTTCGAGTCGCGCACGGCGACCCCGACCGGCTCCGGCCAGGCCACCTCGACGCAGTCGCCATGGCCTGCGCTGTGGCTGCTCTTGCGCCAGCCGACCTCGACGCAGTTGCCGTTGCTCGCGCTGTAGGAACTCTTGTGCCAGACGATGTCGTCCAGCTCAGCCGCGGTCATCATGATCCTCTCGATCCGCGTACAGATCCGTGGCTAGTCTAGCGATCAAATCCCTCGATTGACCCTCATCAAGAGCCACCTCTATCAGTGCCCCGAACACCCTGCGATAGATCTCGATCTCAGGCTTTTCCTCCAGGTACAGGCCGGAAGTCTCGCCTTCCAGGTACACCACCGGACGAATGCCGTCGAACTCCATCAGCCGGAACGAGCCGGCCGTGCCGGCGTGCGCACCGGAAGCGGCCGGGATGATCCGGATGCTGATGTATGGCCGCACCGACATCCGCAGCAGGTGGTGCAACTGCTCGGACATCACCCCTGATCCACCGACCGGCAGGTGTAGCACCAACTCGTGGATAAGGAATGTGAAGTCAGGTCGGTGATCAGCAGTGAAGAGGCTCTGTCGGCCGAGTCTGGCGGCCACCCGCCCCTGGATCTCCGGTGGCGAAACACTGCCAGACCCAAGCAGCAGCCCGCTGGCGTAGGCATCGGTTTGCAACAGCCCCGGGATCACCAGCGCTTCGAACTCCTTGATGGTCACGGCCTTGTTCTCGTGGTCGATCAGTGTGCGGACCTGCTCGGGCAGCTTGGAGTCGTGCTGCTGCAACCAGCCCGGCTTGCCGAGTTCCCTTGCCAGGGCGAGCAGTGCGTCCCTCTTGTCTCCCACGACGTCGCACACCGCCAGGAAGGCGGACACGTCCACCTCGTCGGCGATCCGGTGCCCGTTCAGCAGTTTGGACACCTGGCTCTGCGACCACCCGAGCTTCTTGGCTATCCCGCGTCCGGTGAGCTGCGTGGCATCCATCGCCGCGCGCAGGGCCTCCCCCAGCTCCCGGCTGCGGATGGTGGAGTCGGGTTCGGACTGTTGTCCCGGCAGCATGGTGATCTCCCCGTCACGCGTTGATCAACGGCGTGACCCGACTTTATCGTTGCGCCACAATGGTTTGGAGCATGACACGGAAGATCACCCGTTCGGTGAGGGGTGATTCCGACCCGGAATCATCTTGAATCAGCGCTGGTACAACAACAGGACGTGAAGAGACGCAATGGCCGATGACGATGATGACCTCGCCTGGACCGTGGCGGTGGTGGGCGGGCGCACCAAGGCTGAGGTGGTTCTGGCCTACGGCGGCGATCCTGAGCGGCCGATCGGTTCACTGCGGTTCGACGCGACGTTCGATCTGGTGCCGGAGGACGACCTCGGCCGGTATTTCTTCATTCAGACGCTCACCGATGGCGACCATGTGGTCGTCTTGGAGAACAACGGCTGGGCAGGCGCCGACGCCGGGCTCGCGTGCCGGGTGTCGCGGGATGGCGGAACGTTCTTCTCGGTGTATTGGAGTCCCAGCGGCACCCGGATCGTGCAGGCCGCCGACGGCGTGCTGGTTGCCGACTTCGACCCGTTGTTCGTGGGACAACCGGCCGGCGCCGGTGACACATATCCGGCCTGGCTGTCGGAGACCGTGTTCGGCGCGGAGTCGCTGCGGTCGGTCATGCTGGAGGCGATGGAGCGGCAGACCGGCGTCGCCGTCGACCGGGACTGGCTGACGCGAGAACTGAAGGCCTGGCGCGTTCCCGGCATTCACGAGAATGCCGTGTAGCGGGGTCGTAGTGTGCGTCGATCAGTCGGGGGCCGCCGCGACCGCGCATAGCTGGCCGGCGGCGGTGCTGCCTTTGCGAGCGCCTCGGCTTCCCGCTCGGAACGGTCCACGATGTCACGGCCGAGGTCAAGTGCAGCCGTACGGAGAGCAAGTTACAAGCGCTAATCAAGCGCTCGCTGCTGCTCTAATCGAGTGAACCCTCGACGCCCGGACCGGTGTCGAGTCACAGTTGCTTGCGCTCCGTAGGCGCTCGTGCCACCCTCTATGCGCGGTAGATCGTTTCGCGACTGGGGGGAGGTTGCTCGTGGCTTCGGGCGATGCCGGGGGCTTCGGTGTCAGCTACAGCGACTTACAGAAACTCATCGCGATCCTTCAGGACCACCATGACAGGCTCGCGGACACCCTGAGGAAGGTCCGCGACAAGCTGGTCACCCGCCGCCAGGCAACGACGCCCAGAGCATCCGGTGGGCGAACACGGCCCAGCCGACCATCCAATTCTATCTGGCCTGGAACCAGGCGCGTGTGAAGGACTTCCAGGATAAGATCAATAGCCTCAATGAGGCGCTGAAGAACTACAAGCAGACCGACGAAGACAACACGATGAGGTCCTGAGCGTGCGACGAATCCGGCTCGTGGCACCCGTGGTTGGCTGTGGCCTTTTGTTCTTGGCCGCTGGGTGCGGCTCCGGGACACCCGGTGGTTCGGGATCGACGACCACATCGGCCCCGAAGAGCAGCTCACCGTCGGTGCCAAACCCCTTGAGCCTCG
The DNA here is from genome assembly GCA_036384655.1 of Pseudonocardiaceae bacterium. Taxonomy (GTDB): domain Bacteria; phylum Actinomycetota; class Actinomycetes; order Mycobacteriales; family Pseudonocardiaceae; genus DASVLX01. The sequence goes on along the minus strand of DASVLX010000061.1, from coordinate 18,332 downwards.
CGAAACTCAATTCCGATCCGTGTGCGGCACTGAGCGCAGCGCAGTTGGCTCCCTATATTGGGGCCGTTGATTCAAGCAATGCCGACAAGTCAGATCCCAACAGTGCGGCATGTGACTACTATCCGGTTGATGGTCATCAGGCGACGATCAGCGTCTCCGCACTGCCGAACTTTGGTGGACCAGCCAATCTCGGAAAGCCAGGGCTCGCGTGGAGCCAAAAGATCGGTGATGTCGCCGGTTACCCCGCTGAACATTCATCTCTGGCCGGGCCGACAGGACCGCAGAAAGGTGACTGCGGAACGCTTGTCGTTGTTTCGGATCAGGCTGCAGTTGACATCTACGTCGATTCTGCTGAGCCGGATTACAAGTATCACACCAATGCGTGTGCTCCGGCGGATGCGTTGGCGCCGGATGTGATCGCGTTTTTGAAGGCTGGGGGCTGAGATGTCTGATCCGTACGTGCTGGTGTGTACGGGTGAACGGCGCCTCCCCAAGTTCCCGGCTGCGGATGGTGGAGTCGGGTTCGGACTGTTGTCCCGGCAGCATGGTGATCTCCCCGTCACGCGTTGATCAACGGCGTGACCCGACTTTATCCTTGCGCCGCAACGGTTTGGAGCATGACACGGAAGATCACCCGTTCGGGGAAGGCGATTCCGACCCGGAATCATCTTGAATCAGCGCTGGTCCAATCACAGACGTTAAGCGTGGGTGTTTCGGCGGGCGGCGGTGAGGGCGGTGATCTGGAAGATGAGTAGCACGCACATCGCGACCAGCAGGATGACCACGCCGGTCGTTCTGATATTCGGGTGCGCGGCGGCATAGATCCAGATCAGGAATCCCTCGAACGCCACTCCCGCGATCGGCACCACGAGAAGGCCGACTCGTTTCGGTGTGCCACGGCTGTAGAGACTGGGCGGCCAGTGCACCGAGACGCGTGCGTCCGGCGGCAGGGCGACGAACCCGTATACGGCCACGCCCACCATCGCCAGCAGGATCACCCCGCTGAGTACCAGCAGCACGATCACGTCTCACAGTGTGCTCGCCCGCCGGCCAGGAGGGGAGTCACAGCACTGTCCCCCTAAGTGCACTGGGTCACATCCGGTGTTGGCACCTACGTTCCGACCAGCGCAAACGCGTGTCCGATTCAACCGAACGCCCCAGCGTCGGGGCGGAACGGAGCAGTGATGAGCGCAGACCTGAACCAGGTCGGGACCGGTGTCAACCTCTTCACGGCGGGCGAGGTGCGGGGCGTGGCCCGGTGGTTCAACGACACGGGCGATGTGCTGTCGATCGATGACGATGACCTGGCGGACACCGTCGCCTTCGTCAACAAGGGCGGGATGACGTTCCTGTCGCCGATCCTGCCTGACCTGCGGGGGATCGTGTGCACGGCGGGCAGCCGGGAGTCGCATCTGGCGATCCTGTCCCGCGAGTCGGATGTGCCGTGCGTCCTGGCGGCCGCGCTGACCGGCACGGTGTCGGACGGGGACACGGTGGTGCTGGACCTGGCCGACCCGGAGACCGCGCGGGTGTCGGTGGCCGCGAAGGCGGTGCTGGCATGACCGCGCAACTGGGCACCCCGACGAACCTGTCCGCGCTCTACACGGACCCGTCGTATGAGCCGAGCCTGGACGAATGGAACTGGCTGGTGCATGTGGCCGGCGCCGCGTACAAGTCCGAGCTTTCCGCGCGCACGGTGTTCGAGTCCGAACTGTTCGGCATGAACACCTACATCCTCATGTCGATGATGGAGGATTATCTGCGCGTGCCGGACCGGATTCGGACGATCCGCCGGCATGCGAGTGCGGCCGAGATCGTCCGGGCGGCGCTGCCGATCGGCAACAAGCGGAGCTTCATCAATCTCGCGGCGATGCCGTTGCACTATCTGACCGGGCGTGAACTGTTCGTCGATCTCGGCGAGAACAGGCTGTCCGACGGGCTGGAGGACACGCTGGAGGTAATGCGGTTCTGGCGTGAGGCGACGATCGCGATGCGGACCGACGGCGTGCTGTTCAACATGGACGCGAACCCGCGGAACAGCTCGCATGTGGTCGATGACGCCCTGATGGCGGAGATTCGCGGCAACCTGGTTCGCGCGGACGGCCCGACCAAGTCGGCGATCCGGAAGTTCGGTGCCAGGCTGACGGCGTACGCGTTCCTGGAGAACTGCGACGCGCGCACGGCGGTCTGTGACACCGGGCCATACCTGCTCGGCGACGGCACATTCCTCGCTCTGCGCGAGACCTGCACGGACGGCGACGGCGATTTCCCGTGGGTGGACGGCATCAGGGAAACCCTGCCTTATCACCACTTCGTGATCGCCTACCGGCTGCCGGGCAGTGTGCGGATGGACAACAACGTGTGGGGCACCGCGTGGTTCACCCCGAGCGACTATCAGGCCGACATCATCGACAGCCGGGTGTTCTGCACCGACGGCGGCGAGCTGCGGCCGCTGGGTCCGGCGGAGGTGGACGAGGCCACCCAGGCGATCCGTAAGGCGCACCGCGCGCTGTATCAGCGGCTCGCGGAGACCGATCCGGAGGAACGCAATCTGTATGCCACCCAGATGTACGCGTGGAAGCTGAAGGCGTGGGCGCGGCTGGCGGGTTGTTTCGACGAGATCGACTGGACCGTGACGCCTCGGATCGTCGAGTCGTACACGAGGTTCAGTGATCCTGATCTGGCGTTGCGGCTGATTGGCGGCGTTTTCGTGCCGCAGGACCGCGACAGTTGTTTCCGGCCGCTCGGCTGAATGACCCGGGCTGAGTGAGAGGAATCGGCCATGACGGTTATCGGGACGGGTGTTCCGTCCTTCACGTTTGGGCATGTGGCCGGCACGGTCCGGCATTTCCGGGCGCCGGCGGATGTGATCGCGGCGCTGGACACGGATCTGGAATCGACGATCGCGGTGGTGGAGTCGGGCGGTACGACGTTCCTGTCGCCGCTGCTGAGCCGGCTGGGCGGGATCGTGTGCACGGCCGGGACGCTGCGGTCGCATCTGGCGATCGTGTCCCGCGAGTTCGAGGTGCCCTGCCTGATCGGCACGGACCTGGTTCGGGACCCGCCGGACGGCACCGAGGTGGAGATCGATGTCGCGGACGGCTCCGGCACGGTCTCGACCGGTGCGGAGGACAAGGTGACCGCGGCGCCGGATGTGTCGGCGGATGTGTCAACCCAGTGGTGGGACTACATCCGGCGGGTCGGCGACGAGATCGCGGTGAAGGACTTCGACGTCACGGTGTCGCCGGCGGCGCTGGACCGGTTGATCGCCGAGCCGCTGACCGACGACAAACTCAACGATCTGATCGGGCACATGGGTCGCTCGTTCAAGCCGGAGATGACCCGCCGGTCGGCGTTCACCTCCGAGTTGTTCCCGATGATGCCGTATATCGCGTTGTCGGTGATCGACGATTTCCACAGTCATCCGGAGCGGGTGCGGACGATCGAGGCGGCGATGCCGGCGGAGGAACTGGGCCGGCGGCTGCGGAACGCGCCCGGCCAGATCAGCCCACTGTGGATCTGGATGGCCGGCTACCACTATCTGTGCGGCCGGGAATGCCTGATCCAGATGGGAAAGCTGCGCCGGGACGAGCGTGTGGACGATGTGCGCACGGTCATCGACTTCTGGCGGCGGCTGAGTCTGGCGCACCGCGGTGACGGCACGCTGGACTACAAGGACGCCGGTTTCACCAACCGGTATCTGCCCGCCGGTGAGGTGGATGAGCTGGTCGCGGCGGGGCAGGTGCTGGATCCGGCGGCGGCGAAGGCTCTGAAGCGGCTGAACGCGGCCGTCTCGGGCTATTCGTTCCTGTATTTCTGTGATTCGCGGGTCGGGATCTGCGATTCCGGTCCGTATCCACGTCCGGACGGCCGGCGGACGATCGTGCGTGACTACCTGTCGCTGGGCCACAGCGCGTTCGGGTATCCGTGGGCGGAGTCGTTGACGCCACCGTATTCGGCGCTGACGATGGCCCTGACGTTCGATCCGTCGGCGTTCACCGCCTTCGAGATCAACGACTGGGGCACCACGTTCACCGAGCCGGACCAGCTTTTCGCGGCGGTGACGGAGGCCGCGGTGTTCGGGCACCGGCCGGACGGCAGTCGGGTGCGGCTGGCGCCGGAGTCGTGGCCGGAGCTGACGAATGAGCTCAGCCGCACGCATGTGTCGCTGTACCAGGAGTTCGCGGGCATGGACCGGCGGCAACGGATCTGGGCGGCGACCCGGATGTACGCGTCCGGACTGCGGCCGTTCGCGGCGGCCGCCGGCGTGCTCGACAAGATCGACTGGTCGTTCCCGCCCGAGACCACCGCGCTGTATCCGGATCCGTTGGACAACGACGACCAGGCGGCGGCGATCTTCGGCACCGCGGTGATCGCCAACGACCAGCCCGGCTCGTTCTCGCCGATCCACTGACTCACACCAGGAGTGGGAAGGAGGCGCCGCCGTGCGCCAGTCGATGCAGAGAATCGTCCCGGCGGACGAGCTGCTGTGCCACCAGACCGCCGAGACCTTCGCGACGGTCAGCCAGGCCGACATCTCGTGGACGGAGAAACTGTGGGCATCGCTGTTCGCGAGGGACGGCTCCCTGCAGGTGGACTGCGGCATCGGCAAATACCACAACCGCGATGTCATCGACATGTTCGCCGGTATCTCGCGCGGCACCGAGCAGATGACGGTGCGGGCTAGCCGGCGGCTGGACGCCGATCCGGAGCGGGTCGGCGTCGGGCCGCTGGAATACGAGGTGCTGGATCCGCTGCGATCGGTGCGTTTCGTGTTGCGGGAGAACCACATTCTGCCGATCCGGTTCGACCTGACGGTGACCGGCGTGTTGCCGCCGTTCCTGGAGGCCAAGGACGGGCAGCGGGAGCCGGACGGCTTCCGGATCTGCTCGGACCTGCTGCGCTACCACCAGCCGTCCACGGTCAGTGGCCGGATCTGGATCGACGGTGAACAGATCGACGTGCGGGACGAGGAGTGGTTCGGGTTCCGGGACCACTCCTGGGGCCTGCGGATGGATGTGGGTGACCCGCCGACGGACGTGTACCGGCCGCAGCGGCTCGACGGCGACTTCCTGCTCACCTGGAGCCCGCTGTGGCTGCGGCGGCCGGACGGCAGCAGCTACGAGATCCACCACTATCTCCAGTCGGTGGACGGCCGGGTGACCTACTTCTCCGGTTTCGAGAACCAGGCCGACGGCACCCAGCTCGCCCTGCACGGCATGCAGGACGAGCTGAAGTTCGACCCGGTCAACCGGCGGCTGCTGGGCGGGAAACTCGTGTTCGACGCCGGGTGGGGCAAGACCCGCGTCGTCGAGGTGGAGCCGGTCAGCGACACCGGCTTCCACCTCGGCACCGGCCTGTATTTCGGGTTCCAGGGCCAGCGGCACGGGCAGTGGCGCGGCGACCTGCATGTGGACGGTGAACGCTATGCCGATGTGTCGGATGTGCGGACCGTGCACGAAGTGCACCAGTTGCGGGACTGCGTGGTGCGCTGCCGCGAGGGAGACGCGGCCGGTTACGGGATCTTCGAGTCCATGGTGATCGGTGAACATCCGCGCTATGGCCTCACCCGAGAAACGTCCTTCTTGTAGCACTCGACGTCCCTGGGAAACTAGGTCGTCTGGCTACGAGCGGGTACGGACCGGCGCAGGAGCTTCGCTCGCGGCGGGTTCTGACTCCTCCTCCGAGGCCGCCTCGGGGACCGAGCCGGGTAGGGCGAGGGAGATGAGCATCCCGGCGGCGGTGAAGCCGAGGGCCCACCAGAAGGACTGGCGGAAGGCGCCTTCCAGGGCGACGGGCGAGACCGCGGCGGTCAGCGTGGAGGTGAGGATGACCGCCAGTACCGCGGTGCCGAACGAGCCGCCGACCTGCTGGGCGATGCGGCTGATGATGCTGGCGTCCGGCACCTGCGAGCGCTGAAGTCCCCGGAACCCGAGGGCCATCAGCGGCATCGTCACCGCGCCGAGTCCGACGCCACGGACCAGCAGGGCGGCCATCAGCAGCAGGTAGCTGGTGTTGGCACCGGCGAACGCGAACGGCAGGGTGCCGATGGCGACGATGGCGAACCCGGTGGCCACCAGCCAGCGCGCGCCCATCGTGTCGGACAGCCTTCCCGCCACCTGCCGGCTGAGGAAGGTGCCCACGCCCTGCGGGATGAGCAGCAGACCGGCCTGCAGCACGGAGGTGCCGCGCAGCTCCTGGAAGTAGAGGGGCAGCAGCAGCATCGCGCCGTAGAGCGTGATACCCGACAGGAACAGCAGCAACGACGACGAGGCGAGCGGCCAGTGCTTGAGCAGCAGCAGGTCGATGAGCGCGCGGGCGCGGCGCCGCAGTGCCCAGGCGACGAAGCCGCCCAGCAGCACCAGCCCGGCGATCAGCGGGGCGACGGCGTCGGCGCGGCCGAAGCCGCCGGCCTTGCTGGTGTTCGACAGTCCCCACAGGATGCCGACGAGCCCGGGGGCCATCAGCGCGAAGCCGACGACGTCGAGCGGCGCGCGGCGCAGCGGCCCGTCGGCGGGTAGCACGATCGCGGCCAGCACGAGCCCCGCGATGCAGAACGGCACGTTGACCCAGAACATCCACGACCAGTGCAGGTGCTGCAGGATGAGGCCGCCGAGCACCGGCCCGAGGATCGGGCCCAGTACCGCGGGCAGGCCGACGATCGACATGATGCGGCCGAGGTTCTTACCGCCCGCCGCCTGCATGACCAGCGTCGACATCATCGGCAGCATCACGCCACCGCCGACGCCCTGAATGGCGCGGAAGGTGATGAGGCTGGCGGGGTTCCAGGCGAGGCTGGCGAGTACCGAGCCGACGAGGAAGAGCACGAGGGCGAGCATCCACAGGCGCTTGCCGCCGAGCATCCGCTGCGCCCACCCGGCGATGGGGATGGTGACGCCCATCGCGAGCAGGTAGCCGGTGCTGACCCACTGGATGGTCGCCACGGAGGTGTGCAGGTCAGAGGCCAGGGTGTGCAGCGCGACGGCGACGATGGTCGTGTCGAACAGCACGGCCAGCCCGCCGACCAGCACGGTCCATACCGTGCGCCAGACGGCGGGGTCGATGGTCTCGTCCTGCTGTGCCGCACTCGTGGCGGGGGTACCAGATGTGTGTGCCACGGTGACTCCTTGAGAGACAGTCTGTATCTTAGTGTCAGAGTACGACGCGGCGTTAGGAAACGCAATGTCTCTTACTGATGATGCCCGGGTGCCGCAGCGCAGGCGCGGTGCGGCGCTGGTGAACGCGCTGCTCGACGCGGCCTGGGACGAGCTCGCCGAGAAGGGCTATGACGGGTTCACGATCGAGTCGGTCGCGGAGCGGGCGCAGACCGCCAGGGCCGTGATCTACCGTCGCTGGGCGACGAAACCCGAGCTGGTGCGCGCGGCGATCGCGCACCGCGGGCAGCGCGAGAAGGTGATCGTTCCCGACACGGGCAGCCTGCGCGGCGACCTGATCGAGCTGCTGCGTGGTACGAACCGGCGGCGCGCCCCCCTCATCGGCATCTTCATGAGCGCGCGGCTCGCCTCGTTCTACACCGAGACCGGAGCCAGCTTCGCCGACCTGCGCGACGAGTTCCTCGCCGGCCGCGCCAGCCTGATGGACCAGATCTTCGACAGGGCCGTTGAGCGCGGCGAGATCGACCCCGCCAGGCTCACACCGCGGGTCCGGTCGGTCGCCTACGACCTGTTCCGCCTCGAGGTACTCATGACGGGCCGCCCGGTGCCCGACGACGTGATGGAGTCGATCATCGACGAGATCGTGCTGCCGCTGGTCCGGCCGAGCTGACGGTGCCGGGCGTAGCCAGACCGGCCGCCCACCGGACCAATTGAAACGAAGCGGTCGCGCGGCGGCTCTGGTTCACCGCGCGACCGCCTCGTCAGGCCCGGGAGCGGGCCAACAGCGCCAGTTCCATTCGGGACTGGCAGCCGGTGAGGCCGAGGATCCGGCTCACGTACTTCTTCACGCTGTCCTCGGCCAGCGACAGTGTGTCGCCGATCTGCGCGTTGGACAGTCCATCCGCGACCAGCCGCACCACCTGGCGTTGCCGCTGGGACAGGTGGGCGAGGGCGGCCTGCGGCCGGGACACCGGCAGGTTGCGGGACACCGCCGACAGATGCCGGCTGAGCAGCCGCAGGGTCGCGAGGTCGTTGCTGTCCAACATGTCCGGTCGCGGGTCGAACATGCCGATCAGCGCGGTGTGCCCGCCGGGCAGTTCCAGCCGCAGCGCGGCGGCCGACTCCATACCCCAGGTGGCGACCAGGAAATGCCGGACATAGGCGTCGGCCGGGGCGGGTAGCGGGCCGTAGGCGGCGAGTTCGGGTAGCGACGACACGCCGCTGGACACCAGTTGACGCATGGCCGCCGGCGTGGAGAACACGTCGTAACGGCACCAACGCTCCTGGTATTCGGGCAGCATCCGGGCGGTGGCGCCCTCGGTGAGCGGGGTGATGTCACCGAACACGTTGTGGAAGGTCGCGCCCGCGAAGAACGACACGTGCCGCAGCCCGAACTGCTGGCACAGCGCCCCGACGACGCTTTCCTTGAAGTCGTACAGACAGGCCGCGGTGTCGCAGTCCTCCAACACGGCGAACGCGCGCTCGTAGTCGCCCTGTCGCAGTACCGATCGCACGGGGGAACGAGCCCGGCGGTGCGGGGACATGGTCGTCGTCATCGACGCCGGACTGTCCACCAAGGTGGACTGGGTCACATTTCGAATCGTACCTACGTTCTGACCTCAAGAAAAGGCGATGGAGCGGGACGCGCGAGGCGCGACCGGCACGATCACAGCGAGGTGACGATGTCCGACTCCATGAAGTCTGACTCGGGGGTGTCCGACCCCAGGGTGCCCGCGTCGAAGTGGGAACCCAAGTGGGGATCGACCGAGATGCTGCCGCTGCCCCAGCGTTTCAATTCGGCCGTGCGGGCCGTGGCCGCCAAGCGGTTCGCCGCGACCGGCGCGCGTTGGAAGGACGTGGTGTTCGACCGGCAGTTCGACCTGTTCTCGCTCGCCGACGCGCGGGCGGTCGAACGGGAGGCACTGGACTCCGGGTACCGGTTCGACTACTCCGCGACGGTGTCGCTGGAGTCCGAACCGGACAAGTACAAGCGGCCGGAACGGGAGTCCGCCGCGTTCGCGGAGGGCCCGGCCGTCGACGGCCGCCGGCACGTGGGCGTCGGGGACAACGTCATCCGCAAGTCCGAGACGGTGACCGGCCCGGTCGCGTTGATCTCGCGCATCGAGCAGGTGATGGGCTATCTCGCCGACGGTGTTCCGCCCGGCACGATCGCGGTGATCGACGACTCCGGTGGCACCCTGACCGCCCCGATCATCGAGGGCTTCGCCGGTGTCATCTGCCTCGGCGGCACGGTCCGCTCGCACCTGGGCATCCTCGCCCGCGAGTACGACGTGCCGACCCTGATGAACTGCAAGACCGACAGGCTGGCCGACGGCGATGTGGTCGAGCTTGAGGTGACGGCGACGCCACCGGCGGCCGACGCCTACGAGACCGGGGACACCGGGCACGCCCGGATCTGGCTGATCGAGAACGAGGGCTGAAGCCATGGCGAAACTGAGCTACCGGTCCCTGCTGGAGACCAACAACTACCTGCGGAACCTCTCCGACACCACGTACTGGCTGTGCATCACGCGCACCGTGCAGGAATCGAAGTTGTTCCCGATGAACCCGTACATGCTGCTCAGTTACCTGAACACGTTCTACCGGGTGCCGACGCTGTTGCGGGAGATCGACGCGGCGCGGCCGGCCGAGGAACTGGGCGATCGGGCCCGCGAGGTCAGTCTCAAGGTCGACACGGTCAACGCGGCGTGGGGACTGCCGGCGTTCTATCTTCTCGGCCGCGAGATGCTGATGAACTGGGGTCTGCTGCGCCCGGCCGACGCGGTCGAGGACGTGGTGGACGTGCTGGACTTCTCCCGCCGGTTCAACCTCGCCTACCACCGCGACGACGGGCATATCACCAACAAGGAATTCGGCGACCGCAGCCAGTTCCTGCCCGAACGCACCCTGCAGGTGTTCGAGTCGGATCTGCACGGTGTGGTGCCCGGCGATCCGCTGCACACCGCGACCACCAAGCTGGTGGCGCAACTGTCCCAGTACGCGTTCCTGGCGCACTGCGAATGCCGGATCGGCCTGCACAACAGCGGCCCCTACAACTTCGGTGGCAACCGGCAGTTGTTGATGCGGGACTTCTTCGATCTGACCGAGGGCGACTATCCGTGGCTGGATGGCATCGCGACCTCACTGCCGGTGAACAATCTGACGATTCCGTTGGTGTTCAAGGAAACCAACTTCCACCTGATGGACGACTGGGCGTCGTTCGAGGCGGAACCCAGCTACGACGCGGCGAACATCGTCGCGGTGGGAATGTACACATCGGACGCGCTGACCGATGGCTACCGGCCGGTGGGGATGACGAACGCCGAGACACTGACCGAGACGATGGAGCACTACCGGGACGTGCTCAACCAGGCGACCGCCGACCTGTGGAAGCGGATCGCGAGCTGGACACGGGAGCAGATGATCGACGCGGGCGCCCTGGTGTATTCGTCGGTGGCGAAGGACTTCGCGCATCTGGCCGGCATCTACCGGCAGGACGACTGGTTCCAGCTCGACGACCGGGTGCAGCGGTTCAAGCCGCTGATGAATGACGAGTACGGCCGTGACGATCTCGGCGAGATGGTGGGGCTGCTCGGTTTCCCACACCAGAAGGTCAACGAGTACACGATGGCCCGGTATTCGGGACTGAACCAGAACATGATGACGAACCTGCCGTATTCGGTGCTCGCCGACGATGATTTCGCGCCGACCGTCGGTAACCGGATGTCCGGTTCCAGCAGCCTGCCCGCCAAGAACGGGTTGTGGACCACCAGCGCCGGCCGGATCGACATCGACGAGTACAACCGGCGGGCCCGCGAGTTCACCCCGGCCGTGCTGGACGGCACGAACCGTTTCCTCGACGAGGAATGGGTGAAGTGGAACCACGACACCCCGCGCGCCGACGAGCTGTACCGGCTCACCCAGCGGGACTCCCGGAACCTGGCCGGTCGGGGCGCCGGGCTGCGCCGCGCCGACCTGCCCGGGTCCGGTACCGCCGGCGGTGCCGGCGCGGCCGGTGTTGGCGAGGGAGACGGCCGTGCGGATCGGTGACCTGATCCGCCGGGCGGGCCGTCAGTTCGGGGCCGCGCCCGCGCTGGTCGACGGCGACCGGTCGGTGAGTTTCGCCGAGTTCGACGAGCTCACCGACCGGCTCGGCAACGCGCTGTTGGCGCGCGGCCTGCGGCCCGGCGACCGGGTCGCGGTGCTGCTGCCCAACGGCATCGACGGGGTGGTCGTGTACTACGCGCTGGCCAAATCCGGGCTGGTGCGGGTGCCGCTGAACAGCCGCGAGACCCCGCACGAACACGCCTACAAGATCGAGGACTCGCAGTCGCGCGCGCTGATCCACGCCGGCGGGCCGCCCGCCGAAGTGCAGGTGATGATCGAGGCGGGGGAGCTGCCAGGGCTGATCGCCGGCGGGTCGGCGGCGCCCTGCGATGTGCCGCGCGAGCCGGACGCGCCACTGCGCCTCGCCTACACCGGCGGCACCACCGGCAAACCGAAGGCGGTCGTGCTGACCACCCGCAGCGAGCTGGCGGAGGTGTCGAACTTCCTGGTCGACCTGCTGCCGAACCTGCGGCCGGACTCGGTGATGCTGCACGCCGCGCCGATCACGCACGGCAGCGGCGCGTTCTTCCTGCCGCACCTGGTGAAGGGCGCGTGCAACGTGATCCTGCCGAGGTTCTCCCCGGAGGCGTTCCTGGCGGCGGCGGAGAAGCACCGGGCCACCACCACGTTCATGGTGCCGACGATGATCGCGATGCTGCTGGAGGAACCGGCGACCGCGACGGCGGACCTGCTGTTGGAGCGGTTGTGTTACGGCGGCGCGCCGATCGCCAGCAGTGTGCTGCGCCGCGGCCTGGACATGCTCGGGCCGGTGTTCACCCAGCTCTATGGGCAGGCGGAGGCGCCGCTGGCGATCACCTGCCTGCAACCGTGGGAGCACACCCCGGACCGGCTGACCTCGGCCGGCAAGTCATACACGTTCGTCGAGGTGCGGGTCGCCGGTGCGGAGGGCCAGGCGCTCGGCGCGGGCGAGGTCGGCGAGGTGCTGACCCGAGGCCCGCACACCATGGCCCGCTACTGGCGGCGGCCGGAGGAGACCGCGCGGACGCTGGAACCCGACGGCTGGCTGCACACCGGTGACATCGGCCGCTGGGACGAGCACGGCTATCTGTCCCTTCTGGATCGCCGGCACGACGTGATCATCAGCGGCGGGTTCAACGTGTATCCGCGCGAGGTGGAGGACACCCTGCTCAGCCACCCCGCCGTGGTGGAGGCGGCGGTCGTCGGGCTGCCCGACGAGAAATGGGGCGAGCGGGTGGCCGCCGCCGTCGTCACCCGGTCCGCCGTCGATCCGGCCGACATACTCGCGTTCTGCGCGGGCCGGCTCGCCGGGTTCAAACGGCCGAGGGCCGTGGAGATCTGGCCCGGCCTGCCCACCAGCCCGGTCGGCAAGTCGCTGCGCCGCGAGGTCCGCGACCGCATGGTCGCCGAGACCATCCCGCGCGAAAGGGAGGGTTCCTGATGCTCGATCCCTACCAGCTCACACTGCACACGATCACGCTGCGGCAGTTCGCCTCGGCCGAGCAGATCGCCGAGATCAGCGGTCAGCCGCGAGACGACGTCGAGACCGCGCTGGACCGGGCGGTCGCGGAGGGCACGGCGTTCGCCGCGCGCGGCGCCTACCTGGTCAGCCCCACCGGCCAGGATCTGCTCGCCGACGTCTACCGGCGGGCGTTCGCCGCGCCGCGCGCCGACCCGGAGATCGGACGGTCCATGGACGCCTTCGAGATCGGGGTGAACAAGCAGGTCCTGACGTTGACGACGGACTGGCAGACGGTGGAGTTGAACGGCACCCGGGTGCCCAACGACCACGGCGACCCGGACTATGACGCCCGCGTCCTGGACCGGTTGGGCCGGGTGCACGACCGGACGCGCACGGTGCTGCGGCCGATGGCCGGCGCCGATCCGTTGGTCGACCGGTTCCTGGACCGGCTCGGCGACGCGTTGACGCGCGCCGAGGGCGGGGAGCTCGACTACGTGAGCAGTGTGCGGGTGGACTCCGTCCACACCGTGTGGTTCCAGATGCATGAACATCTGCTGCGGCTGACCGGACGGGAGCGGCAGGAATGACGGCCACGACGAGTCCCGCCCGGCCGCGGTGGGTGATCGTGCCCGACGATCCGGCCACCGAACCGAGCCGGGACCTGGTGGGCGGCAAGGCATGGAGCCTGTGGCGGATGCGGTCGCTGGGACTGCGGGTGCCGCCGGCGTTCGTGGTCACCACCCGGGCCTGTGCGGCGTATCTGGCGGACGGGCGGCTGCCGGACGGGCTGGCCGACGAACTCGCCGACGGAATCCGGTTGCTGGAGCGGACCCTGGGCCGCACGTTCGGCGGCGACCGCCGTCCGCTGTTGGTGTCGGTGCGCTCGGGCGCGGCGATCAGCATGCCCGGGATGATGGACACCATCCTCGATCTCGGCTGCGACGACCGGGTCGAGACGGCGCTGGCGGAAGAGACCGGGGATCCTGCGTTCGCCGCCGAGGTGCACCGCCGGTTCACCGCCTTCTACGGGCGGCTGGTGCTCGGCTGCGTCGAGGACCTGGACGACCTGCCGGACACGGCGGCCGTGCGGGCGGCGATCGAGGCCGAGACCGGTGAGACGGTGCCGGCCGATCCGTGGCGGCAACTGCGTGCGGCGGTGGGCGCGGTGTTCGCGTCCAGCCGGTCGCGGCGCGCGATGGCCTACCGCCGGCACTACGGCATCCCCGACGACCTGGGCACCGCGGTCACCGTGCAGGCCATGGTGTTCGGCAATCTCGACGACGACTCCGGCACGGGTGTGCTGTTCACCCGCAACCCCGCCGACGGCGCCCGCGCGCCGTACGGCGAGTACCTGCCGCGCGGGCAGGGCGAGGACGTGGTGTCCGGCAAGGTCAACCCGAAGCCGCTGTCGCATCTGGCGCGACGCTGGCCGGCCGTGCACCGCGAACTGCTCGCCGCCGCCGAACGGCTGGAGCGGGAGGGCCGGGATGCGCAGGACATCGAGTTCACCGTGCAGCACGGCCAACTGTTCCTGCTGCAGTCGCGGCCGGCGAAACGGACCGCGCGGGCGGCGGTCCGGATCGCGGTGCAACTGGTTCACGAGGGGATGATCGAGCCGGCCGAGGCACTGTCCAGGGTCACGCCCGAGCAGGTGCGGGCGCTGCTGCGGCCGGAGATCGCGCCCGGCGCGGCCGAGACCGCCGAGGTGCTGGCGAGTGGGGTGGGCGCGAGTCCCGGCGTGGCCAGCGGGGTCGTGGTGGACACGCCTGAGGCCGCGCAGGCCCGGCCGGGTTGTGTGCTGGTGCGGGCGTCGACCAGCCCGGACGATGTGCACGGCATGATCGCCGCGTCGGCGGTGGTGACCGAGCAGGGCGGGGCGACCTCGCATGCCGCCGTGGTGAGCCGGGCGCTGGACACCCCGTGTGTGGTGGGTTGCGGCGCCGGCACGGTTGCCGCGCTGGCCGGCCGGACGGTCACGGTCGACGGCGGCGCCGGCCGCGTCTACGCCGGACAGCTGCCGACGACGGCGGTCCGCGAGGACTCCGACACCGACCTGCGGCGGCTTACCGACTGGGCCCTGCTGGCCAGCCCACTGCGGGCCGTGCGGGAGCAGGACACGGCGGGGCCGGTGTTCGACGCGGACACCGTCGCCGGGGCCGAGCTTGGGGAGGGGTTGCCGGAGATCCCGCCGGGCACGACAACCGCGCGCGGCGCGCTGTTCGGCACACCCGAGGGAGTGCGGGCCGCCGTCGACGCGGGAGTCGAGGCGATCGTCACCGACCATCCACTGCCGGTGCTGCTCGCCGCGATCGCCCACCGGAAGGGTCGTACGCGATGACGACCCCGGAGAAGGTCACCCAGCGGGAGGTACGGGAGCTGCTGCGCACCTTCGCGGCATCGAAGTGGACGGCCATGACCCTGGTCGTGGACGGCATGCGGGTGACCGTCGGCAAGAACGGCCCACCCAGCGACACCGCTTCGCCAACCCCGGCCGCCCCAGCGGCTGCGACGCCCGCACCCCGGGCCGATCCGCCCACCGCCACCGCAGCGTCCACTGTGGACACCCCGGCGGACACCACCGGCGTCGACACCACCGGCTGTGTCGAGGTGCGGTCACCGGCGGTAGGGGCGTTCTGGGTGGCGCCCGGCCCCGGTCAGCCGCCGTTCGTGCGGGTCGGCCAGACCGTCACCGCGCACCAGCAGTTGGCGATCGTCGAGGTGATGAAGCTGATGAACCCGGTGGTCGCGCCCTGCGCGGGGGAGATCGTGCGGGTCTGCGCCGCCAACGCCGACCTGGTCGAGTACGACCAGCCACTGTTCCTGATCAGGCCGGCCGATGCTTAGCCGGGTGCTGGTGGCGAACCGGGGTGAGATCGCCGTCCGGGTGATCAGGTCCTGCCGCGAACTGGGCATCGAGACCGTGCTCGCCACGTCCACAGTGGACCGCGATGGCATGGCGGCCAGGATGGCGGACCGGGCGGTCCGTGTCGGCCCTGCCCCGGCGTCGGACAGCTATCTGTCGATCCCCGCGCTGCTGTCGGCCGCGCTGGGCACCGGCTGCGACGCCGTGCACCCCGGCTACGGGTTCCTCGCGGAGAATCCCGAGTTCGCGGCGGCCTGCGTCGACAAGGGTCTGGTGTTCGTCGGGCCACGCCCGGAGGCCGTCGCCCAGGCCGGCGACAAGGCACGCGCCCGCGAGCTGGCCCGCTCGGCCGGCATCCCGGTGCTGGCCGGGTCGGCGGTGCTCGGCTCGGTGGACGCGGCCGCCAAGGCCGCCGTGGATCTCGGCTATCCGGTGCTGGTCAAGGCGGCCGCCGGCGGCGGTGGGCGTGGCATGCGGGTGATGGCCGACGAGACCGAGCTGCGGGACGGCTGGGCGGCGGCCGTGGCCGAGGCGACCTCGGCGTTCGGGGACGGCCGGCTGTATGTGGAGCGGTTCGTCCGGCACGCCCGGCATGTCGAGGTACAGGTGCTCGGTGACCGGCACGGCTCGGTCGTGCATCTCGGCGAGCGGGACTGCACGCTGCAACGCCGGCACCAGAAGGTGATCGAGGAGTCGCCGGCGCCGAACCTGCCCGACGACGTGCGGACACGCATCCGGGCCGCCGGTGTGGCATTCGCGCGGGCGCTGGGCCTGGACAACGCGGGCACCGTCGAGTTCATCCACGACACCGACACCGGCGAGTTCGCGTTCCTGGAGTTCAACGCGCGCATCCAGGTCGAGCATCCGGTGACCGAGATGGTGACCGGGGTCGACCTCGTCGCCGAGCAGTTGCGGGCCGCGGCCGGCGAACGTCTCACGTTCGGCCAGGACGAGATCGCGCTTGCCGGACACGCGATCGAGGTGCGGGTGACCGCCGAGGATGCGGCGCGCGGATTCGCGCCCACGCCCGGCACGGTGACCGACTGGGTGCCGCCTGCCGGCGAGGGCATCCGGGTCGACTCGCACTGCGAGCCCGGCTATGTCGTCACGCCCTACTACGACTCGCTGCTCGCCAAGGTCGTCGCCCACGGCCCCGACCGGGACACGGCGGCCGACCGGATGCTTGCCGCGCTCGGCGCGCTACGCGTGTCGGGCATACCGACCACAGTGGACTTCGCTCGATTCGTGTTGCGGCATCCCGACTTCCGGGCTGGCAGGGTGAGCACCGACTGGATCGCCGCCCGCGGACTACTCGACTACCGAAAGAGGCGCCCATGAACTACCTGGACTGCGCCCCACGCGACGCGCACGGCGCCCGCCGCCGCATCGACATCGTCGACCAGACCCTGCGGGACGGTCCGCAGAGCTGGTGGGGCATGCGGATGCGCAAGGACATGGGCATGCCGATCGCCAGTGAACTGGACCGCACCGGCTTCCACACCATCGACCTGGTGGGCAGCTCGATCTTCGAGGTGCTCGCGCGGCACTGCAAGGAGGACCCCTGGGACCAGCTGATCTCGCTGACCAACGCGATGCCGCGCACCACCGTGCGGGCCGGTACTCGTAGCAACGGGATCGTCACCTTCGGGCTGACCGCCGACAGTGTGATGGACCTGTGGGTGCGGCGGCTGTGCGCGCACGGCATCGGCAGCTTCTGGATCTACGACGGCCTGTTCAACATCGACAAGATCGGCCGGCTGGTGAAGACCGCGCAGTCCGAGGGCGCCCGGGCGCTGCCGTGCATCCTCTACGCGGACAGCCCGTACCACACCGACGAGTACTACGCGGCCCGCACCCGTGAGCTGGTCGCGCTGGGGGCGGACGGCATCGAACTGGAGGACGCCGCCGGGCTGCTCACCCCGGAACGCGCCCGCAGCCTGGTCACCGCGATCAAGGGCGCGGCCGGCGAGCTGCCGGTGGAGATCCACTTCCACAGCAACAACGCGCTGGCCCCGCTGAACTATCTGGAGGGGCTGCTGGCCGGCGCCGACCGCGTGCACACCGCGAGCCGACCGCTGGCCACCGGCGTGTCGCTGCCGTCGACCGAGGTGACCGTGGCGAACCTGCGGTACGCGGGATTCGACGTGGATCTGGACGAGTCCCTGTTCCCCGCCGTGGAAGAACATCTGCTGCGGGTCGCCGAATACGAGGACCTGCCGGTCGGGCAGCCCGCCGAGTACTCGCTGTTCCAGTACCGGCACCAGTTGCCGGGCGGAATGGCCGGCACGTTCAGGGCACAGCTACGCGACCGGGGCATGGAGGACCGGTTCGAGGAAGTGCTCGACGAGATGGCTCGGGTGCGGGAGGAACTCGGCTATCCGGTGATGGCCACCCCGTTCTCCCAGTTGGTCGGCACGCAGGCGGTGCTCAACGTGGTGACCGGGCAGCGGTATTCGGTGATCCCCGACGAGGTGATGATCTACGCGCATGGTTTTTACGGCACCCCGGTGGCGCCGCTGGACCAGAACGTGCTCGACACGATCCTGAGCTCGCCCAAGGCTGCGAGCTACCAGAACTGGGAACCGCCGCAACCGAGCCTGGGGGAGTTGCGAGCCCGGTTCGGGGAGTCGATCAGCGACGACGAACTGATCCTGCGGCTACTGGTGCCCGAGTCGGACATCGCCGCCATGCGCGCCACGCCACCGCGCAACCGGGACTTCGCCGCGAGCAGCCGGCAGATGGGATTCATCCGGCAGTTGGTGGAGACCTCGGTGGGTGCCTACCTGCATGTCGACGCGGGCGATTT
>DASVLX010000060.1:0-2584 GCA_036384655.1 Pseudonocardiaceae bacterium | reverse complement strand
GGGTGTGCCGCTGCGGGCCGCCGGGCGCGCGCTGGACGTTCGCGGCCAGGCCGTGGTCGTCGACGGTGTGCTCGTGCCGCTGCCCGCCGCGTCGATGACGTTGCTGCGCGCGCTCGCGGCGAAGGCCGGCCGGGTCGTGTCCCGGGTGGATCTGCTCGGGCTGACCGGAACGACCGACGAGCACGCGCTGGAGGTGGCGGTCGGGCGGCTACGGACGTCCCTCGGTGACCCCCGGATCATCCGGACCGTGGTGAAGCGCGGGTACCGGATCGACTGTGAGCCGGTACCCGCCTTCCCGGTGCGCGCTGTTGAGGTGTCAGGCCGTCACGATCTGGGTGCGTAGCGGCGCGAGCACACCACCGATCTGTTCGACCGTGTCGGACGGGACGCCCAGGCCGGTCAACGTGTCCACGAGATGGCCGACGACCGCGTCGAACGCGGCGTCGGTGATGTCGAAACCCGCGTGCGCGGCCGCCATGTCACGGCCGGCGTAGATCTCGGGTCCGCCGATGGCCGCGGCGATGAAGCTGCGCTGGTGCGCCTTGAGCCTGCCCATGTCGACACCGGTGAAGTAGGGCGACAGCTTCGGGTCGCCGAGTACACGGGTGTAGAACTCGTCCACGGCCGCTGCCACGGCCGGTGCGCCGCCGATCGAGTCGTAGATGCTCATCGGGTTCCTTTCCTTCCGGTCGGCTACGACGAGGACGGTAGGAACCGCGGATTGCCTGGGGGTTCGTCCGCGAGGGCGGCGGCGCAACGAATCCCGCACCCGCTGTGATCGCGCCCGGTGAGGTCCGATCGGCCCAGGTCAACGGGCCGTGCACAGCGGACTGGGCACAGCGGACTGGGCGGCGGTGTCCGCGACGACCGGGCTTGGTGGGCGCGACCCTGGCGGTGACGCGAGACCGGCCGTTGTGCCAGTCGATACCTATCAGTACTATGCATTGTACTTCTAGGGTTGGAAATGGGGTGAGGTCTCGTGAAGGTCGCCAAGGACTTGGTGGCCGCGTCAGCGACACCGATGGTGCTCGGCATCCTGGCCGAGGGCGAGAGCTACGGCTACGCCATCCTGCGGCGGATCAACGAGCTGTCCGGAGGCGAGCTGGACTGGACCGAGGGGCTGCTGTACCCGTTGCTGCACCGGCTTGAACGCCTCGGTCATGTGGAGTCGAGCTGGCAGTCGGTCACCGGCGAGCGAAAGCGCAAGTACTACCGCATCACCGACAGGGGCCTGGCCGAGCTGGCCGAGCAGCGCCGGCAGTGGTCCACCGTCGTGGACGCGCTCAAGGAGATCTGGCATGACCGTCTGCCACTGACGGTGAACCCGTTGGAGGGCCTCGCATGACGGCACCGGACGGCCAGGAGTTGGAGGCGCAGTTCGGGCAGTGGCGCCAGTACGTGCTCCGCCGCAGGGCGCTGCGACATTTCGACGCCGACGAGCTCGAAGACCACCTCCGCGGCTCCGTTGACGAGCTCGTCGCGGCCGGCCTGAGCCCGGATGAGGCGTTCCTGGTCGCGGTCAAACGGATGGGCAACCTTGACGAACTCTCCCGCGAGTTCGCCCGGGAGCATTCGGAACGGCTGTGGAAGCAGCTGGTGCTGACCGCCGACACCGGCAGCCCGGTCGCCGACAGGCGCTCCCGGCGGGACCTGTGGGCCATGGTCATCTGCGCGGCGGGCGCGGCCGTGTCCGTCAAGGTGCCAGCACTTTTCGGACTCACCTTCGAGGACGACAACTCGTTCTACGAGCTGAACATCACCCTGTTCGCGCTGCCCTGGCTGGCGGCGTTCCTGGCCTGGCGCCGGAAAGCCTCACGGCCAGTGATCGCGACACTGGTGGCACTGTTCGTTCTCGGCGCCGTGGCGGCCAACGCCTACCCCCTGGCGGACAAGTCGCAATCCTTGATCGTGACCAGCATCCACCTTCCCATCGCCCTGTGGCTCGTGGTCGGTCTGGCCTATGTCGCCGACGACTGGCGCTCCTCTCGTCGGCGCATGGACTTCATCCGCTTCACCGGCGAGTGGTTCATCTACCTGGTACTCATGTCGCTCGGTGGCGGCGTACTGTCCTCGCTCCTCTTCAATACCTTCAACGCCATCGGGATCGTCCCGCACGAGTTCATCTCGGATTGGCTGCTGCCCTGCGGTGCCATGGCCGCGATCGTCGTGGCCGGGTGGCTCGTCGAGGCCAAGCAGAGTGTCGTCGAGAACATCGCGCCGATCCTCACGCGGCTGTTCACCCCGCTGTTCACGGCGGCCCTCATCGCCTTCCTCGTCGCCGTCGTCTGGACCAGCCACGGCATCAACGTCGAGCGCGAAGCGCTGATCCTGTTCGACCTCCTGCTGGTCGTGGTGCTGGGGCTGCTGCTCTACTCGCTCTCGGCCCGCGATCCGCTGGCTCCGCCCGGCCTGTTCGACAAACTCCAGCTCGCGCTCGTGGTCAGTGCGTTGGCCATCGACGTTCTGGTGCTGGTGGAGATCACCGGGCGCATCACCGACGAATACGGCGGTACGCCCAACAGGGCGGCCGCGCTCGGCGAGAACATCATCCTGCTGGTCAACCTCGCGTGGTCGGCGTGGCTAC
>DASVLX010000059.1:0-22129 GCA_036384655.1 Pseudonocardiaceae bacterium | reverse complement strand
CAGCCACAGCGCCCGCTCCCCACGGCGGCGGTGCCCGTGTCCACGCCGGCACCGAAACCCGCGTCGCGGATGGACCGCGGCCGCCGCACGGTGCTGATCACGGTGATCGTGTTGGTGGTGTTGCTGGCCGGCGCGGTCGGCTGGCTGATCCACTCCACGAACAACTCGTCCCAGGCGGGCGGCGGAACACACGCGACCACGAGCGCACCCGCCACGTCGGGGAGTTCCTCTTCCACGTCGACCACGACGTCCCCGTCGTCGTCCACGCAGATCCCATGGGGCGACGCCGGCCAACGGGTGGTCGATTTCTACGGCTCGGAGCTCGCCAGCGATCCGGCGTCGGGCTGGGCGATGTTGACCGCGTCCGGCAAGCAGTTCTACGGCAACAACGAGACCACGTTCGCGAACTACTGGCACCAGTATTCACAGGTCTATGGCAAGAGCGCGGATGCAAGCCAGAATGCGGACGGCTCTGTGAATATCTCCTACAACGTGACTGTGGTATCGGGAACGTCGTCGTCGCAGACGCATGGCGTCACGGTGCAGGTGGTCTCCCAGAACGGGCAATTGCTCATCAACTCGGACACCCATTACCCTGGCTGAGACCGGTTCCTCCCGGGACTCTCCGGTAACACCGAAGACGGAGCGGCGGCCGTGGCCGGTGCCCGCTCAGCTACCGGCGGTCTGGAACGGCACGATCAGCGCGGGGTCCAGGCGCGTGCTGCCCTTGCCGTCCGCCTTGCCGTCACCGTTGCCGTTGCCGCTGGTCACCGAGGTCGTGGGCGCCGACTGTGGGGCTTCGGGGGACTGCGGCGCGGGCACGACCTTGATCTCGGTCGCCGGGCGGCTCGCGGTCTTGTCCGCGGTGTCGGCGGTCTTGTCCTCGGCTGGTTCGGTCGATGTCTGGGCGGCCTTCACGGCCGCCGCGGTGCGCTGCGTGGCCTCGCGGATCGACTTCAGCGCCTCATGATTGGCGCGTTTCCGTTCCGCCTTCACGGCCGCCGCCGCGGCGACCGGGTCCTCGACGATGTCGGCGACATGCCGGACCCGGCTTGTCATCTTGCGCGCCCCGGCCACGAACTCCGCGAGCACGTCACGCAATCTCGTGGCGTGTTGCGCGGAAAGGTCGATCGTGTAGGTGACGCCGTCCAGCGCGAAGCTCACGGTTTCATCCGCCTGGCCGCCATCCAGGTCGTCGACCAGTTCCACCACAGTCTTGACAGCCACGTTTCCCCTTAACTGAAACTACCTACAGTCTTACTCCGCCATCCCGCACACAGGCCGGCGGACGCGCTTCCCGCCCTAAAGGATACGAGAACAGTGTGCCCCTGAAACGGACGGTGGTCACGAGGCGGACACGCTCGTCGGCCGGCGGTCGACGGCGGACGGGTCCAGGGTCAACTGTCCGGAGTCGGCGTCGAAGTCGAAGAGCTCCGCGTATCGACCCCAGTCGATGGCCGTGTCCAACTGCTGCTGTGCGTCGTCGGCCGAGAACGACCTGCGCAGCAGATCGAGGAAGAAGCCGACCCGCAGCGCGCCGTTGCCGGAGGAGTTCAGCGCCCGCCAGATGGTGCGCACCAGCGGCGCGGACTCGCGGACCTGCTCAGCGAAGATCTTCTTGCTCTCCTGGATGTCCGCCGTGGTGAAGTCGACACCGGTCGCGGTCACCTCCAGGTCGGCGTCGTGGACGTTCAGGAAGTTCAGCATCGTCGCCGCGTCGACCAGCGGCAGCAGATCGTCGATCTCGAAGTTCAGTTCGGCCGCGATGTCGGGCAGGTCAACCCTGTCGCCGTGGGAGTGCACGATCTCCACCAGACCAGCCAGCCCGCCGACGGAGGCCACCGGCAGCGGCTTCGTCGTTGGCGTGGCGGCCGCCGGCGCCACCTCGGGAATCGCCGTGTCGCGCCCGGTGAGCAGGCCGTACAGGTCGTCGACCAGCGCCTCGAAGGCGGGGGAGTGCCGGTCCCGTGGCCGGTCCAGGGTCACCGACACCTCGGCCCGGATGTGGCCGGGGTTCGCGCCGAGCACCACGACCCGGTCCGCGAGCAGCACCGCCTCCTCGATGTTGTGCGTCACGATGCACACCGACCTGGTCGGGAACTGCTGCCCGTTCCACAGCTCCATGAGCTCATTGCGCAGGTTCTCCGCGGTCAGCACGTCCAGCGCGGAGAACGGCTCGTCCATCAGCAGCAGATCCGGTTGCAGCACGATCGCCCGGGCGAAACCGACCCGCTGCCGCATCCCGCCGGACAGCTCCTTCGGATACGCCGACTCGAACCCGTCCAGGCCGATCAGGTCGATGGCCTGCAGCGCCCGTTCGGCGCGTTCCGTGGGCGGCACACCGCGCGCGGCCAGGCCCAGTTCCACGTTGTCCTGCACGGTCAGCCACGGCATCAGCGCGAACGTCTGGAACACCATCGCCACGCCCGGGTTGGCGCCGGTCAGCTCGCGTCCCCGGTAGCGGACGGTGCCGGTGGTCGGGGCGATCAGGCCGGCGATCGTCCGCAGCAGGGTGGACTTGCCCGAGCCGGAGCGGCCCAACAGCGCCACGATCTCCCCGGATCGCAGCGTCAGGTCGATGCCTCCCAGCACCCGCAGCTCGTCACCGGCGACGCCGGTGAAGCTCTTGGTCACCCCGCTCACCTCGACCAGCACATCGCTGGTGGCCGAGCGCGTGGCGGTGAGGCGGTCGGTCATGCGGTCCCTCCCGGGTCAGTAGGCGAATCGTTGCTGGGCGACGTTGAGCAGCCGGCGCCAGAACAGCCGGTTGACTCCCACCACGTACAGGCACATCACCGACACACCCACCAGGATGCGCGGATAGTCGCCGTGCGCGGTGGCCACGGTGATATAGGCGCCCAAGCCGGTCGCGGTGAGTGTGGTGGCACCATAGTTGACCACCTCGGACACGATCGACGCGTTCCACGCGCCACCGGCCGCCGTCATGCCGCCGGTGATGTAGGAGGAGAAGATGCCGGGCAGGATCAGCCGGCGCCAGCGCAGCAGGAACGGCAACCGCAGGTTCTCGGCCGCCTCCTTGAGATCGTTGGGGATGGTGCTCGCCCCGGCGATCACGTTGAACAGGATGTACCACTGGGCACCCAGTGCCATCAACAGGATGCCGCCCCAGTTCAGGCTGATCCCGGTGGCGATCAGGCCGGCCGCCACCAGCGGGAACAGGAAGTTCGCCGGGAAGCTGGAGAGCACCTGGACGACCGGTTGGGTCAGCCTGGACACCTTGGGGCTGAGGCCGATCCACGCCCCGATGGGCACCCAGATGAGGGTCGCCACCACCAGCAGGATCACCACCCGGCCGAAGGTGAACAGGCCCAGCAGTGCCGCGTGCCCGAACTCGCCCAGCCCGACGGTTCTGTGCACATAGGACAGTGCGGCGTAGACACCCCAGACGACCAGCGCCAGGATCAGCGTGGCGAACGCGATGTCCCCGACGCGGCGCCGGGTGGCCGAACCGCGCAGCGGATACTCGGCCAGGCCGAACACCGCCATGATCCGGTCCAGCGGGAACACCAGCCAACCCAGCGCGCGACCGAGCAGGCCGGGCAGTCGCGAGCGGCGCAGCACCGCCAGCACGCTGCTGCGGGAGGACGCGGTCCCCTCGGACTCCTCCACCCGGAACCGCTCGGCGAACGCCGCCAACGGCCGCCAGAACAGGTAGTTCACCGCGATCACCATGACCACCATGACCGCCATGGCGATGCCGACCTTGCCGAGCTGCGACTCCTCGGTCGCCGCGGCCACGAACGAACCGATGCCGGGCAGCGCGAACCTGTGGTTGTTCACGCTGATCGCCTCGGACGCGGCCAGGAAGAACCAACCGCCGCCGAAGCTCATCATGCCGTTCCACACCAACGGAATCACGCCGCTGGGCACGTCCACCCGCCAGAACCGCTGCCAGCGCGACAGCCGCAGCAGCCGGGCGGCCTCGTCCAGGTCACGCGGCTGGGACACCAATGAGTTGTAGAAGGCGAACGTCATGTTCCAGGCCTGCGAGGTGAAGATCGCGAAGATCGACGCGCATTCCAGGCCCAGTTCGGAACCCGGGAACAGCGCGATCCACAGCGTGATCGTCACCGACAGGAAACCGAGGATCGGGACCGACTGCAGGATGTCGAGCGTGGGCAGCAGGACCTTCTCCAGTCGGCGCAGCCGGGCCGCCGCCGTCGCGTAGACGAACGTGAACAGCGTCGAGAAGAACAACGCCACGAACATTCGCAGCAATGACCGGGCCGCGTAGTAGGGCAGGCTCGACAGGTCGGTGGACACCCTGCTGGGCGCGGTTGCCTCGTTGAACGGGATCGTCGCGCCCTGGGACAGCCGCAGCACGCCCCACAGCAACACGGCCACCGCGACGAACACGGCCGCGTCGGCGAAGGTCTGCCGAGGCCGGACCAGCACTTCCCGGGAAGGGAACCCACGCAGCAGCGCCATCGGCAAATCCTCCGTCGGTCTTCCGGGTCGGTGTGCCCGGTCAGTGTGCCCGGTCAATCTTCGCTGGTAGCGCCCAGCCGCCGGTCGCGGGCACACACCGGGTTGCGCGCGTCCGGATTGGACCATGACCGGGTGAACGGCGCTCAGCGGGGAGGTTGCGTCCGGGCGCGCGGAGTGATCACAGTGATATCGGTCGGTGGATCCTTGCGCTGGCGCGGCCGTTCCGGCAGGCTACGGGAACTTTCCATGAGAATTCGTCACGAGTTCTCATGGCGTTTCTCGGGGCGCTTCGGTGGGAAGGGAGCATCCGGCGAATCATGGGGGAGTCGGTGTACGGACGTGATCCGTTACCCAGTGACACGCTGAGGGCGGCGTCAGACGCGTTTGGCCTGTTGGCCGCACCCGCCCGGCTGCACATCCTGTGGCTGCTGTGCGATGGGGAGCTCGACGTAGGGTCACTGGCCGCGCTGGTGGGCGGCACGGTCCAGGCCACCAGCCAGCACCTGGCCAAACTGCGGGCCGCCGGCATGGTGTGTGCCCGCAGGGACGGACGGCACCAGATGTACCGGGTGGATGACCCGGACATCGCGGCCGTGGTCCGCCGGGTGGTCGATCGGCCGGATACCAACGGCGCGGACACCAACGGCGCCGGACAACAGCCCCAGAGCCAACAAGCGGTGAAGTAGTGGCAGGCCCCCGACCGGAGGTCGATTGGGGAGGGCTGGCCGGGGGCCTGCTCATTCCGGCCGGACGACGGGGGAGGGACGGGTGCCGGCCAGAAGCACTGTCACTGCTTGTGTCCGACACACTACTGCGTGATCGCGTCCGGGGGAAGCGTCCTGCTCGGCTACCCTGTTGAAGGCGGTGGGGCCCGCCATCAACCGTGGCAAAGCCGCCGCCAACGGTCCCTACTCGTCTTGTGTCATCCGCGCACGGGCCGCGGGAGTAGGGAGGATCGGTGGCGGAGCAGACCCGCCTGGTCATCGGGGTGGGCCGATGACGGCGGTACTGGTCGTAGCCGGGGCCGTCGTGGGCGCGCCGCTGCGTTATCTCACCGACCGTTTCGTCCAGTCCCGGCACGATTCGGCGTTCCCCTGGGGAACGATGGTGGTGAACATCACCGCCTGCCTGGTGCTCGGCGCGGTGACCGGCGCCAGCGTCGCGCTGCCCAGCGCCCTGGTCTTCCTGATCGGTACGGGTTTCTGCGGCGCGCTGTCGACCTACAGCACGTTCAGCTACGAGACGTTCCGGCTGGTGGAGGAACGCGCCTACCTGTTGGCGCTGCTCAACGTGGGGATCAGTGTGATCGCCGGCCTCGGCTCCATGCTGGTCGGCTACACCGTCGCATCCTCGCTCGCCCTGTAGTCGCCGCCCGCCAAGACGGACGAGACCGCCCGGGCGCGACGCACCCGGGCGGTCTTCGACTACCGAAGTATCAGTCCTCGGTGTCAGTCTTCTTCGTCGTCGTCCACGTCGTCCGTGATCGTGTCGTCGACACTGTTGGTCACGGCCTCACCCGATCCGGCCGCCTCGGCCAGGATCAGGTAGAGCCGCTGCCGTGCCTCGGTGATCGCCTTGGTCGCCTGCGCCTTCTGCGCGGAGTTGGCGGCCTGGGACACCTGGGCGACGGCGGTGAACAGCAGTCCGGCCGCCTCGCGCAGGCCGATCTCGTTCGGATCGACGTCATCGGCCAGCCGCTGCCACGGCGGCGTGCTGTCCTGCCGCCCGGCCTCCTCGCGGCCGGCGTCGGTCAGCGAGTACAGCCGCTTGCCCGAGTCGCTCTCCTCGCTGGTGACCAGGCCCTCGTCGGCGAGCAACTGCAGGGTCGGATACACCGAGCCGGGGCTCAGGCGCCACACGCCCTCGCTGCGCTGGGCGATCTCCTGGATCATCTCGTAGCCGTACATGGGCCGCTCGGCCAGCAGGGCGAGCACCGCCGCGCGGACGTTGCCACGGCGTGCCCGGCCACGACCTCCGCCGCGGTGACCGTGCCGGCCACCGAAGCCACCCGGGAAGCCTGGGCCACCCGGGAAACCGGCGCGACCGGGGAATCCGGGAAAGCCCGGGAATCCA
Organism: Pseudonocardiaceae bacterium; assembly: GCA_036384655.1. GTDB lineage: Bacteria > Actinomycetota > Actinomycetes > Mycobacteriales > Pseudonocardiaceae > DASVLX01. The sequence continues at coordinate 15,607 of DASVLX010000059.1, read as the reverse complement.
CCGGGCGCCGGCGGCATGTCGCCCACCGGCGGCAGACCGCCGTGCATCCGGCCACGGCCGCCGTGGTGCGGTCCGCCGTGCGGGCCGATCCGTGGGTCGAACCGACCGCCGAATCCTTCCTCCGGGAACTCGCCGCGGTGCCGCTGCGTGCCCTGCCAGCGGGAGTAGTTGTTGTTGAAGTGGTCTCGCATGATGTGCCTCCATCAGTCTGTGGGAAGGTCCCCTGTGTCCTTCCGATGCACTCACGATATATCGCTAACTATCGCGATACAACGTTAACGATAGTGATGTGCGTCACTTTGGGTTGACTGGACTGATGATCGACTGAACTTGTGGCGTGACATGTGCCGAACTCGCCCGGAGCCGGCGCCGAAGAGAGAGCGGGCTCAGCCTTCGGCGGCGAGCTGGCCGCAGGCGGCCGCGATCTCCCGGCCGCGAGTGTCCCGGACCGTGCAGGACACGCCGGCGGCGTTGACCCGGCGGACGAACTCCCGCTGCGCCGGCTTCGGGCTCGCATCCCACACGCTACCCGGCGTCGGGTTCAGCGGGATGACGTTGACATGCGCGAGCGGCCCCAGCTCGCGGTGCAGCAGCCTGCCGAGCAGATCGGCCCGCCAGGGTTGGTCGTTGATGTCGCGGATCAGCGCGTACTCGACGGACACCCGGCGGCCGGTGGTCTCGGCGTAGTGCCGGGCGGCGGCCAGCACCTCGGCCACCTTCCACCGGTTGTTGACCGGCACGAGCGTGTCGCGCAGCTCGTCGTCCGGGGTGTGCAGGGACACCGCCAGCGTCACCGGCAGGTGTTCGTCGGCCAGCCGGTGGATCGCCGGAACCAGGCCGACGGTGGACACCGTGATCGACCGGGCGGACAACCCGAGGCCGGCCGGCTCGGGATCGGTCATCCGGTGCAGCGCGTCCACCACCCGCCGGTAGTTCGCCAGCGGCTCGCCCATCCCCATCATGACCACATTGGACAGCCGACCGGGCTGACCGGTCGCACCGTCCCGCATGGCCGCGGCGGCCGCGCGCACCTGCTCGACGATCTCGGCGGTCGACAGGTTGCGCCGCAGGCCACCCTGGCCGGTGGCGCAGAACGGGCAGGCCATGCCGCAGCCTGCCTGGCTGGACACGCACACCGTGGCGCGGTCCGGATAACGCATCAGAACGCTCTCCACGAACGTTCCGTCATGCGTGCGCCACAGTGTCTTCCGGGTCGTCCCGTCATCGCAGGCGATATGCCGCACGGCGGTCAGCAGCGGTGGCAACAGCGCCTCGGCCAGCCGGTCCCGGCTCGCGGCGGGAATGTCCGTCATCTCGGCGGGATCGGCGGTCAACCGCGCGAAATAGTGGTGCGACAACTGCCTGGCGCGAAATGCCTTCTCGCCCAGTTCGGTCACGGCTTCGACTCGCTGCCGGTCGGAAAGGTCGGCGAGATGGCGCGGCGGCATGGTGCGGCGGGGCGCTTCGAACACGAGCGGACGGGGTGTCATGACACCTCCAGTGTTCCATGCCCCCGAACCGCCGCCTGTCCGGCGCGGGATTGAGTGAACTTCCGGTGAAGCGGCGCTGATGGGTTGGTGAAGCAGGCCGAACCTGGTCGACTCGCCCAGAACAATTGAGAGCGTGAATGATTACGCACTGCTAGCGCTCGTGGTTGCCACGGCGTTGGCCTTTGACTTCACCAACGGATTCCATGACACCGGCAACGCCATGGCGACCTCGATCGCCACGGGTGCGCTGGGCCCCCGCACCGCGGTGGGGCTGTCCGCGGTGCTGAACCTGGTTGGTGCATTCCTGTCGCTGTCGGTCGCGGCAGCGATCGCGAACGGACTGGTCGAGACCAACCTGGTCACGGTCACCGTGGTGTTCGCCGGACTGACCGGCGGCATCATCTGGAACCTGCTGACCTGGCTACTGGGCATACCGTCGAGTTCCTCGCACGCGTTGATCGGCGGGGTCGTCGGCGCGACGCTGGTCGCCGCCGGCTCGGCCGCCGTCAAGTGGCAGGGCCTGCTGTCCAAGGTCGTCTTCCCAGCCGTCCTTTCCCCCGTTATCGCCGGCATCGTCGCGACGGTCGGCACCTGGCTGATCTACCGCATCACCCGGAAGGTGGCGGACGGGACTCGCAAGCGCGGGTTCCGGATCGGCCAGATCGGGTCGGCCTCGCTGGTCTCGCTCGCGCACGGCACCAACGACGCACAGAAGACCATGGGCGTCATCACCCTGGCACTGATCGCCAACCACACCCTGGCCGCCAACGCGAAGGCGCCGTGGTGGGTGATCGTGGCCTGCGCCATGGCCATCGCGCTGGGCACCTACCTGGGCGGCTGGCGGATCATCCGCACCCTCGGCAAGGGCCTGGTGGAGATCGAGGCGCCGCAGGGTATGGGCGCCGAGACCTCGTCGGCCGCGGTGATCCTGCTGTCCAGCCACTTCGGGTACTCGCTGTCCACCACCCACGTGGCGACGGGCTCGATCCTGGGTAGTGGCGTGGGCAAGCCGGGCGCCGAGGTGCGCTGGGGTGTTGCCGGCCGGATGGCCACGGCCTGGTTGTTCACCCTGCCGGCGGCCGGCCTGGTCGGCGCGGGCAGCTTCGAGGTCGCGCACCTGATCGGTGGCGCCCCCGGCGTGATCGTGGTGTTCGCGGTGCTGGCGGCCATCTCGTTGGTGATCTACCTGCGGTCCCGCAAGGCCCCGATTGACGCCAAGAACGTCAACGACGAGTGGACCGGTCAGCTGGAGCCCAGTCCCGTTCCCGCCCGTGCCACGGTCGACGTCTGAGAAGAGTGAACGCGATGAATTCCTGGATCAACCTGACCGCGGTCGCGCAGATTCTGGTCGCCGGCCTCATCCTCGGCGCCGGCGTGCCGGCGTTGTTCGCGCTCGGCCTGCGGGCGATGACCATTCCCGGCAGGTCCACGGCCACGGCGAACGCCACGGCGGGCGCCGAGCCCGGCGGGGAGACCGAGGGTGAGTCGGGCCTGACCGTCGGGCGTAACCCGGTCGGAATGGCTCTCGCGGTGCTGTGCTTCGCCATCGTGCTCGCCGCGATCGCCTACGGCATCTACTTCATCGTCACCGGAGGCCACTGACCGAGTTCACTGACCGAGATCCACTGACCGAGGTCGCTGGAATGGCCATGCGATGGCCATGAAACCGACATTGACAGTGCGACACCAAGTGAATCACGATTCGTGCCGGTAAAGAGGGACGGGCGAGGTTCGCGGAGGGTGTGAACGCATGGAGTTGCCACCGCTGTTGGCGAAGATCATCGCGTGGCTACGCGCCGGATATCCGGAGGGAGTTCCGGAGCACGACTACATCCCGTTGTTCGCACTGCTCCATCGCAAGCTCACCAGCGAGGAAGTGACCACGATCGCCGAGGAACTGGTTCGGACCGGTGACCCGACATCCGAACCGGCGATCAGGAACGCCATCCGCGCGTGGATCCACGAACAGCCGCTCGAATCGGATGTTCACCGGGTCAGCTCGCGGTTGGCGGCCGGTGGTTGGCCGTTGGCCGAGCCCGACGGGTTCGGCCACAACGGCCACGACGATGGCGGTCACCAGCACGGCGGTCACCAGCACGGCTGAGCTGCGGGGAGACGGCGACACGGCCCCCGGACACGCACCGCGCGTCCGGGGGCCGTGTCCGTTCTGGGGTGGACTCGGCCTGCTGTTTCGATAGGTGCCGTCAGCCGCGCCAGGCGCGGCGCTTGCGGGCGAGGTCGATCAGCAGCAGGATCACCAGGCCGGCGCCGATGCACACCAGCCAGATGTCCTCGACATGGCCGACCTGGTTCCCGATGAGCATCAGGAAGATGAGCAGTGTCACGAACCAACCGATGACCTGGGTGGCCACCGGGAAGTGGCCATGCCAGCCCCAGTCGGCCGATGGCTCCTCGTTCGGGTCCACGGTCTGCCTGGGACGCTTCTCCACCTCGGTACGAGAACCCGTTGGCACCGCCGCCACGCTCCTCATATCAGTCCGGATTCGGCCCGGGGGTCCTGGGCACGTCCTGCCTCTTGTCTTGCCTGTGGTCATCGTCTCACATGAACCGGCCAAACCGCGTACAACCGCTCCGACCTGCCGTTTTCCGGTGATCTCGAACACGAGGCGCGGTTCTTACGCCAGGTTCAGGCCAGTCGGGAAGAATGGTCTGTAATGAACCAAACATTGACCGACAGCGCCGCCGCCCCGTCGCGGCGGCGAGTGTTGTTGCTCGGCTCGACGGGCTCGATCGGGACCCAGGCACTGGACGTCATCGGCGCGAACCCGGACGCCTTCGAGGTGGTCGGTATCGCCGCCGGCGGCAAGGACCCGGCGGCCATCGCCGCGCAGGTGCGCCGGTTCGACGTGCCGGCGGTCGCGGTGAGCCGGGAGACCGCCGCCGACGAGGTGCGCCAGGCGCTCAGCTCCGACGGTGGCCCGATGCCGCTCATCCTCACCGGCCCGGACGCGGTCACCGACCTGATCGACGCCGCGCCCGCCGACACCGTGCTCAACGGCATCGACGGCTCCCGTGGCCTGGCGCCCACCCTGCGCGCACTGGCGACCGGTGCCGCGCTGGCGCTGGCCAACAAGGAATCCCTGGTCGCCGGCGGTCCGCTGGTGACCAAGGCTGCCAAGCCCGGTCAGTTGGTGCCGGTCGACTCCGAGCACTCCGCGCTCGCCCAGTGCCTGCGCGGCGGCCGGCAGGCCGAGGTGGCCAAGCTGGTGCTGACCGCGTCCGGCGGCCCGTTCCGCGGCCGTAAGCGCGCCGACCTCGCCAACGTCACCGTCGACTCCGCGCTGAACCACCCGACCTGGTCGATGGGCCCGGTGGTGACCATCAACTCCGCCAGCCTGGTGAACAAGGGCCTCGAACTGATCGAGGCGCACCTGCTGTTCGACGTGCCGTACCGGCGGATCGACGTCGTGGTGCATCCACAGTCGATCGTGCACTCGATGGTGACCTTCACCGACGGCGCGACGCTGGCCCAGGCCAGCCCGCCGGACATGCGGCTGCCCATCTCACTGGCGCTGGGCTGGCCGGACCGGGTGCCGAAGGCGGCCCGGCCGTGCGTGTTCGACGCGCCGTCGACCTGGACGTTCGAGCCGCTGGACGAGGAGACCTTCCCGGCCGTCGGACTGGCCCGGCAGGCCGGTACGGCGGGCGGCTGCCTGCCCGCGGTGTTCAACGCGGCCAACGAGGAGGCCGTGCACGCGTTCCTGCAGGGCGGCACCACGTTCACCGCCATCGTGGACACGATCAGCCGGGTACTCGACGACGCCGGCGAGTGGGCGGCCGAGCCCACCGAGGTCGCCGACGTGCTCGCCGCCGAACAATGGGCGCGCGGCCAGTCCCGGGCCCATCTCGCCGCGCTCGGAAAGGACTGACGTGCTCGCGTTCACGATCGGGGTGGTGCTGTTCGCCCTCGGCATCGGGGTGTCGATCGCACTGCATGAGGCCGGGCACATGGTGACCGCCAAGGCGTTCGGGATGAAGGTCCGCCGCTACTTCATCGGGTTCGGGCCGAAGCTGTTCTCGTTCCGCCGTGGCGAGACGGAGTATGGGCTCAAGCTCATCCCGGCCGGCGGGTTCTGCGACATCGCCGGGATGACCGCGCTGGACGAGGTCACGCCGGAAGAGGAGCCGCGCGCGATGTGGCGGTTCCCGGTGTGGAAGCGGGTCACCGTGCTGTCCGCCGGCTCCATCACCCACTTCATCCTGGGTTTCATCGTGCTGTACCTGATGGCGCTGGTCATCGGCCTGCCGAACAACGCCGAGAAGCCGGTCGTGGACTCGGTGGGCTGCGTGTCGAACTGGGTGATCAAGGGCACCACCGTCACTCAGCCGGCCTGTAGCGCCACCGATCCGACTCCGGCCAAGGACGCCGGTTTCCAGTCCGGCGACCTGGTGGTGTCCATCAACGGCCAGGCGACCCCGACCTTCGAGGTGGTCAAGTCGATCACTCAGAAGCTGCACGGGCCGGCCACCTTCATGGTGGAACGGGACGGCAAGCAGATCCCGCTGACCGTCAACATCGCCACCGCGCGGCAGATCCCGGCGTCGGAGGCCAACAGCAACACCACCACGCCCACCCTCGCCCCGGTCGGCGCGATCGGCGTGTCCATGGCTCCGTACCTGCACTACGGCCCGGTGGCGGCGCTGGGCGGCACGGTCGACGACACCGGGCAGATCTTCGTGGGCGTCTGGCAGGGGTTGAAGAGCCTGCCGGACCGGGTGCCGAACCTGTTGGCCGCGATCGCCGGCCAGCCGCGTGACCAGAACGGCCCGATCAGCGTGGTCGGCGCCAGTGAACTGGGCGGCCAGGCCGCGCAGAGCGGGTTGTGGTCGGTGTTCTGGGGACTGTTCGCCTCGCTGCAGTTCTTCGTTGGCGTGTTCAACCTGCTGCCACTGCTACCGTTGGATGGTGGTCACATCGCCGTGGTCCTGTACGAACGGGCCCGCGACTGGTTCCGAAGGCTCGCCGGCCGCCCGGCCGGTGGCCCGGTGGACTACACGAAGTTGGCGCCGTTGACCCTGATCGTGGTTTTCCTCGGCGGCGCGTTGATGATCCTGACGGTGACGGCGGATATCGTTAATCCAATCAAGCTGCCGGGCCAATGATCACGGCCGCCGGGTTTACGTCAAGCATGGAGGTTTGATGACCACCGAAGGTGTCCTGCTGGGTATGCCTTCTCTTCCACCACAGCCAATCGCCGAACGACGCAAGACCCGGCAGCTCATGGTCGGCTCGGTTGGCGTCGGTAGTGACTACCCCGTGTCGGTCCAGTCCATGACCACCACGCTGACCTCCGACGTGAACGCCACGCTGCAGCAGATCGCCGAGCTGACCGCTGCCGGCTGTGACATCGTGCGGGTCGCCTGCCCGTCCCAGGATGACGCGGACGCGCTGCCGGAAATCGCGTCCCGGTCGAAGATCCCGGTGATCGCCGACATCCACTTCCAGCCCAAGTACGTGTTCGCCGCGATCGAGGCCGGCTGCGCCGGCGTGCGAGTGAACCCGGGCAACATCAAGAAGTTCGACGACAAGGTCAAGGAGATCGCGGCCGCCGCCAAGGATCACGGCACCCCGATCCGGATCGGCGTCAACGCCGGTTCGCTGGACCCGCGACTGCTGGCCAAGTACGGCAAGGCGACCCCGGAGGCGCTGGTCGAGTCGGCGCTGTGGGAGGCGTCGCTGTTCGAGGAGCACGACTTCCACGACATCAAGATCTCCGTCAAGCACCACGACCCGACCGTGATGATCCGGGCCTACGAGATGCTGGCCGAGCAGAGTGACTACCCGCTGCACCTCGGCGTGACCGAGGCGGGCCCGGCGTTCCAGGGCACCATCAAGTCGGCGGTCGCGTTCGGCGCCCTGCTGCGGCAGGGCATCGGCGACACCATCCGCGTCTCGCTGTCCGCGCCTCCGGTCGAGGAGGTCAAGGTCGGCAACCAGATCCTGCAGTCGCTGAACCTGCGGCCGCGCAAGCTGGAGATCGTGTCCTGCCCGTCCTGCGGCCGGTCCCAGGTGAACGTCTACAAGCTCGCCGAGGAGGTCACCGCTGGCCTGGAGGGCATGTCGGTCCCGCTGCGGGTGGCCGTGATGGGCTGCGTCGTCAACGGTCCGGGTGAGGCTCGTGAGGCCGATCTCGGCGTGGCGTCCGGCAACGGCAAGGGCAAGATCTTCGTGCGCGGCGAGGTCATCAAGACCGTGCCCGAGCACGAGATCGTCGAGACGCTGATCGAGGAGGCCATGCGCCTCGCCGAGGAGTCCGGACAGCAGGACGGCGGCGAGCCGGTGGTGTCGGTCTCGTAAGGGTCACCCCTTCGGGTGGTTGTGGAGGCAGTGCGTCTGGCACGCTGGAAGCGTGCTGAGGCTCGGTGGCGCGCGGTTGCTCGGCGACCGCGACCTGTCTGCTGTGCGGTCGGTGTTGGACAGCGACCCGGTGGGCTCCTGCATGGTGGCCGCGCGCGTGGAGGTCGCCGGGCTGGAGCCCTGGCGGCTCGGCGGCGAGATGTGGGGCACGGACCAGCGCCCGATGCGCGGTGGCCGGTTGACCGGGCTGTGTTTCGCCGGCCCGAACCTGGTGCCGTTGGCCGGTAACCGGGCCGCGCTGCGCACCTTCGCCGACCGCGCGGCCCGGCGCGGCCGGATCTGCTCGTCGCTGGTCGGGCCGGCCGAACAGGTGCTGGGGCTGTGGGAGGAACTGGAGCCCGACTGGGGCCCGGCCCGCGAGGTGCGTGCCGACCAACCACTGATGGCGATGTCCACGCTGCCCGCGCTGGCACCGGACCCGCTGGTGCGGCCGGTGCGCCCGGACGAACTGCACCGCTACCTGCCGGCGGCCGTCGCGATGTTCCGCGAGGAGGTCGGCGTCGATCCGTGCGCCGACGACGGCGGCGCCAGCTACCGGGCACGCGTCGCCGAGCTGATCGCGGGCGGCCGGGCGTTCGCCCGGTTCGAGGGCGGCGACGTGGTGTTCAAGGCCGAGATCGGGTCGCTGTCCCGGAAGGTCGGCCAGATCCAGGGCGTCTGGGTGCGACCGGACCGGCGCGGCCACGGGTTGGCCAGCGCGGGCACGGCCGCCGTGGTGGAACGGCTGGTGCGCGGCATGGGCAGGGCCGCCAGCCTCTATGTCAACGGCTACAACCACCCGGCGCGGGCGGCGTATCGGAGGGTCGGCTTCACCGCTACGGGGAGCTACGCGACGGTCCTGTTCTAGGGTGGTGGGTATGCCCGTTCGTACCCCGTTGAAGCCAGGTGTGCAGACTCCCCGTCGATCCGTCCCGGCGAACATCGCCAGGCCCGAGTATGTCGACAAACCGCACCCACGACGGGACGACGGCGATGGCGTGCGCACCCCCGAGGTGATCGAGGCCATGCGGATCGCCTGCCGCATCGCGGCCGGCTCGCTGGTGGAGGGCGGTAAGGCGGTCAAACCGGGCGCCACCACCGACGACGTCGACAAGGTGGTCCACGAGTACACGTGCGACCACGGCGCCTACCCGTCGACGCTGGGCTACCGCGGCTACCCCAAGTCCTGCTGCGTCTCGCTCAACGAGGTTATCTGCCACGGCATCCCCGACTCGACCGTGATCGAGGAGGGCGACATCTGCAACATCGATGTCACCGCCTACATCCACGGCGTGCACGGCGACACCAACGCCACCTTCCTCGCCGGCGAGGTCAGCGAGGAGGCCCGGCTGCTGGTGGAACGCACCCGTGAGTCGCTGAACCGGGCCATCAAGGTGGTCAAGCCAGGTCGGCAACTCAACGTGATCGGCCGCGTGATCGAGTCCTACGCGAAGCGGTTCGGCTATGGCGTGATCCGGGACTTCACCGGCCACGGTGTGGGCCCGTACTTCCACGGCCGGCCCACCGTGCTGCACTACGACGAGCCGCGGTCCGACGAGATCATCAAGCCCAACATGACCTTCACGATCGAGCCGATGATCACCCTCGGCACGATCGACTACGACGTCTGGGACGACGACTGGACGGTCACCACCAAGGACAAGAAGCTCACCGCCCAGTTCGAGCACACCCTGCTGGTCACCGAGGACGGTGCCGAGATCCTCACCCTGCCCTGACCGGCGCCGACCCGACCTGATCTGGCCTGATCATCGTGAGCGGAGCATTGCTGGTCGCCGGCACCACCTCCGACGCCGGCAAGAGCGTGGTGACCGCGGGCCTGTGCCGGTGGCTGGCCCGGCAGGGTGTCAAGGTGGCGCCGTTCAAGGCGCAGAACATGTCCAACAACTCGGTGGTCACCGCCGACGGCGGGGAGATTGGCCGGGCCCAGGCGTTGCAGGCGACCGCCGCTGGGCTGCCACCGAGCGTGCGGTTCAACCCGGTGCTGCTCAAACCGGGCAGCGACCGCAGCTCCCAGCTCGTGGTGCTCGGCCAGGCCGTCGGCGAGGTCGGGGCGCTGTCCTACCGGCGGCACAAGGCCGGGCTGCTGACCGTCGTGCTGGACACCCTCGACGCGCTGCGCGCCGAGTTCGACGTGGTGATCTGCGAGGGCGCCGGGTCACCGGCCGAGATCAACCTGCGTGCCGACGACATCGCCAACATGGGCCTCGCCCGGGCGGCCGGGCTGCCTGTCCTCGTGGTGGGGGACATCGATCGCGGCGGGGTGTTCGCGCACCTGTACGGCACACTCGCCCTGTTGGATGCCGGCGACCAGGCGCTCATTTCCGGATTCATCATCAACAAGTTCCGCGGTGACGCGCGGTTGCTCGAACCCGGCCTGGTACGGCTCGCGGAGCTGACCGGCCGGCCGACGCTCGGCGTGCTTCCCTGGCGCGACGACCTCTGGCTGGACGCCGAGGACTCGCTGTCCTACCCGCTGGACGGGCTCGTCGGGCGGGCGAGCGCGCCGCTGGGCACCGAGACGCTGCGGGTCGCCGTGCCCCGCCTGCCGAGGATCTCCAACGCCACCGACGTGGAGGCGCTGGCCTGCGAGCCCGGAGTCAGCGTCAGACTCGTCACCGATCCTGCCAGGCTCGCCGACGCGGACCTGGTGGTCCTGCCCGGCACCAAGGCCACCGTCGCCGACCTGGCCTGGCTGCGCCGGACCGGCCTGGCCGACGCGATCGTCGCGCATGTCCGGGCCGGCCGGCCGCTGCTGGGTATCTGCGGCGGGTTCCAGATGCTGACCAGCACGATCGTTGATCCGGTTGAATCGCATGATGGCGAGGTTGCCGGGCTCGGGTTGCTCGACGTCGATGTGACCTTCGCGGCCGAGAAGACCCTGCGCCGGCCGGTCGGCACCGCGTTCGGCGCGCCCGTCACCGGCTACGAGATCCACCACGGCAGGGTCAGCCGCCGCGCCGAGGGGCTCACCGGCCTGATCACCCTGCCGGACGGCACACCCGAGGGCGCGCTGGCCGGCCCCATCGCCGCGACCCACTGGCACGGTCTGCTGGAAAACGACACCGCCCGCCGGGCACTGTTGGCCTGGGCAGCAGAGCTCGCCGGCCGCACCGGCTTCCGGGCTGCCGCCGACGTGTCGTTCGCCGCGGTCCGTGCCGCCCAACTGGACATCCTGGGTGACCTGGTCGCCGACCACCTGGACACCGACGCCCTCTGGCGCCTCCTCGACCACGGCCCCACCCCGGCCCTGCCCTTCCTGCCCCCAGGTGGAGATCACTTGTAACCCAGACGCGAAGTGACTCAGCGGACCGGTGTCGAGGACATAGGTCGTGGGCTCGGGCATCAAGACGTGTAGGTCCAGATCTCCGACTCAGGCACCGGTGGCAGGTCGGGTAGATCATCCGCGTTGAACGTGCCCCAGAGTAGCCCCAGCGCGCGCCCCTGCGAGATCGTCTCGGAACGGTACAGACCGAGCACTGCTCGTTCGTAAGTCCGGGGCAGTGAGATCGGCGCGAGTTCGTCGCTGACAACGAGGTTCTTCTGGACGATGTCGGCCTTCTTCGTGCGGACCTGTCGGATCGTCTCTGCCTCACCAGAACCGGCGAGCCCGATCTCCGCCAGTCGTCGGGCCAGAGTCGCCATATCAACCCGGTAGTGGCTGCCGGCCCGCACCGCCGCGTCGCGCAGCGACTCGCTCTCGACCTTCAGCCACTCGGCCCACCGAGTCCGCAGATCGTCTTCGGGTAGCAACAACGCGCGGGCAAAGCGGTCCAATCTGGCCTCCAGCACGTCCGCGTCCGAGGAGGCGAGCCGCCAGTCCGTCGTGTACGGATCGGCGACGAGGTAGTGACCAAGCTCGTGCGCGAGGGCGAGCCGACGCCGGCCGACCCTGTGATCGCCGTTGATGACACTGACCGCGCCGGTCTTCAACAGCACCGTGCCGGCATCAGCCCCCTCACCCAAGGACACGGAGAAGGCCAGCAGGCCGATCCCCGACACCAGCCGCGACAGCTCATAGGCAGGCTCGTCCTTGCGCAAACCCAGCATCACGCGTGCCCGCGCCGCCAGTTCGTCGGCTTGAGTGACGGTCTGCGGTGATGTCTGGGCTGCAGGCTGGCTCTCCACCAGACTCGGCGTGAACTCAACGACGAGCTCGACATCGCGGGCGATCGTGTCCAGCGTGGTGTCGATGGCCTGGACCGCGATGCCAGGGTGTGCCGCCCGATAGGACACGATCGCCTCTGGCCCAGGGTTGACGAACCAATCGATCCGTCGATGCAACTGCCGGCCGAGTGCGACCAGCTCGACTGCGGACACCCGCCGTGCGCCGGTTTCGATCTTGGCCAGCACGCTACGGTCCAGGCCCACCGCGGACGCCAACTGCGCCTGCGTCAACCCGGACTCCGCCCGCGCCTGCGCGATGCGCTCACCGATGCTCACTTGTGCGATTTTAGAACAAACTTCTGCAGTACTCTGCGGCATTCTGCAATGCTCTGCACCAACTTTGCAGGGCTACCTCAGCGGGAGGTCCAGTAGGGCGTTTTCGATCAACTCCGGCATGGCGGGGTGGATCCAGTACTGGTCGCGTGCCATGGACCGGGCGTCGAGGCCGAAGCTCATCGCCTGGATAAGCGGCTGGAGCAGCGAGGACGCCTGCGGGCCGATGATGTGCGCGCCGAGCAGCTGCCCGCTGTCCGGGTCGGCGAGCAGCTTGGCGAAGCCGGTGGTGTCCTCCATGGCCCAGCCGTACGCGATGCCGGCGTACTCCTGGCACCCCGTCACGTACGACACGCCGAGTTCACGCGCCCGCGCCTCGGTCAGGCCGACCGAGGCGATCTGCGGGTGGCTGAACACCGCGTGCGGCACGAACCGATGGTCGGCGGCCTTCGGCTGGTCCGGGTGCAGCAGGTTGTGCCGCACGATCCGGGCCTCGTGGTTGGCGACATGCTTCAGCTCCCAGGGCGAACAGATGTCGCCGAGCGCGAGGATGCCGTCCACCGGGGTGCGCTGGTACTCGTCGACGAGCACATGGCCGGCGTCGTCCACGGGGACGCCGGTGGCGGACAGGTTCAGCAGGTCGGAGTTGGGGTGGCGGCCCACCGCCACCAGCAGCAGATCGGCATCGACCGTCTCGGCGCCCTCCGGGCCTTCCAGCGACAGGCACACGCCTTCGCCGGCGCGCTCGGCGCGCACGGTCTTGCGGTGGGTGCGCACGTCCCAACGCTGCCGAGCCAGTTCGGTGAACCGCATGCTGACGTCCGCGTCCTCGCGCCGCAGCAGCGCGCCGGATCGCGCGATCACGGTCACCGCGACGCCGAACGACGAGAAGATGTGCGCCATTTCGGCGGCCACGAACCCACTGCCCAGGATGGCCATGCGGCGCGGCAGTGCCGGCAGTCGCATGATCGTGTCGCTGGTGTGGAACGGCACGTCATCCAGGCCGGGCACGTCCGGGATCATCGGCCGGGCACCAGCGGCCAGCACGATCCGGTCGGCCGTGATGGTCTCGGTGTTGGTCTCGGTGTTGGTCCCGGCCGCGCCACCGTTGTTCGGCGTGATGGCGAGCCGCTTCGGCCCGACGAACCGCGCGGTGCCGGGGTAGACGGTGACGTTGCTGTTGTCCGGATGCTCGACCCGGTAGAGCCGGCCGCCCTCGACGATCGGGTCGATCCGGCCGAAGATCCGGTCCCGGACGTCCGTCCAGCGCACCCCACGCAGTTCGCTGTCCACGCCGAACCGCGGGCCCTCGGTGGCCGAGCTGGCGATGTCGGCTGTGTGCACGAACATCTTCGTCGGGATACAGCCGACGTTGAGGCAGGTGCCGCCGAAACGGCCCTTCTCCACGATCGCGACGTCCCAGTCGGCGAACCGCTCGTCGAGGATGGAGTTGCCGGAGCCGGTGCCGATGATCACCAGATCAAAATGTCGCACGGTCTGTGCAACCCCCGGCACCGGTGCCGGATTCCCACAGTCCGGCGCCCGTTCAGGGCCGGTTCAGCAGCCGAAGACCGGGACGATGATCGCCCTGGCCAGGGCGTGGAAGGTGAGGTTGAAGCCGACCGCGGCCGGGGCCACGGTGTTATCCACGCCGAGTTTCGGCACATCGACCGCGTGCACCACGAAGTAGTAGCGGTGCGGGCGGTCGCCCTTGGGGGGAGCGGCCCCGCCGTACGCGGCGGTGCCATAGTCGTTGCGCACGTGGAACGCGCCGTCCGGCAGGCTGGCGTCACTGGTGCCCGCGCCGGTGGCCAGTTCGGTCACGCTCGCCGGGATGTCCACCGCGACCCAGTGCCAGAAACCGGACCCGGTCGGTGCGTCCGGGTCATACGTTGACACCACATAACTGCGCGTCCCGGCGGGAGCGCCATGCCAGCTCAGTTGCGGCGAGAGGTTCCGGCCGCCCAGGCCGGGATCGTTGAACACCTGGGCGAGGGGCAACTTCTGACCGTCCGCGATGTCGGTGGACGTGACGGTGAACGACGGCACGGCCGGGAGCAGGCTGTACGGGTCCGGGGGGACCGGACGATCCAGGCTCATCGGGGATACCTCCACTTCTCGGGTCCTGATGGACCGGCACCGAACATAGTTGTTCGATCACCGATCGGCTCGACCGTCCATCCCGATCTCCCTATGTGGCATCGAGTAACAAATATCGCGATGGGCGCGGTTGCTCTGGTGCTCCAGTCGGGTGATATGCCACCCTGATGGCGGGTAAAGCGCATGCGGGCTGTGATCACCGATGGCTGAGGGGGTGGGGGCGTGAGTCCGGATGACGGGATGGGAGCCATACCGTGCCGGATCGACCTGAGCCAGCCCTCCAGCGCCCGGGTCTACGACTACTTCCTCGGCGGCGCGCACAACTTCGAGATCGACCGGCTGGCCGCCGCCGAGATGGCGAACCGCCACCCCGCCGTGGGCCTGCGGATGCGTGCCAACCGCGGCTTCCTGCGCCGGGTGGTGTCCTACCTGATCAGCGTGGGCATCGACCAGTTCCTGGACCTCGGTTCGGGCATCCCGACCGTCGGCAACGTGCACCAGATCGCGCAACGGCTCAACCCCGAGGCCGTCGTCGTCTACGTGGACATCGAGCCGATGGCGGTCGTGCACAGCCGGACACTGCTGGCCGACGACAAATGGGCCTACGCGGTGCGCGCCGACCTGCGCCGGCCGGACGAGGTGTTCGCGACCACCGAGGTGCGCGACAACCTGGAACTCGACCGCCCGCTGGCGGTGATCCTGGCCAGCGTGCTGCAGAACGTGCCCGACTCGGACGATCCGGTCGGCATCGTCGCGGGCTATCGCGACCGCCTGGCCCCCGGCAGCTACCTGGCCATCTCCTATCCCACCGTGGACCCACCGGACGCCGGAGCGTCGGACCCGGCGGCGGCGATCCGGCCGCGCGGCGCCTGCGTGCCCCGGACCAGGGACCAGTTCGCCGCGTTCTTCGCGGGCCTGGAACTGGTCGAACCGGGCATCGTGCCGATGTCGCGGTGGCGCCCGGAGGACGGCCATGACGTCAGCCTGGACGACGACCTCGCCGGTCTGGCCGGCGTCGGTCGCTGGAACGGAAAGCCGCGGGCGGCCTGACTTACCCTGATCGCATGACGCCTCGCCGTGTGCTGCTGCTTTCGACCGCCGACACCGATCTACTGGCAGCCCGGGACTGTGGCGCCCAGTACCGGGTCGCCAACCCGACCCGGCTGTCCGCCGATCGGATGCCGGAGCTGCTGGCCGGGGT
>DASVLX010000058.1:0-29724 GCA_036384655.1 Pseudonocardiaceae bacterium | reverse complement strand
ACAACCGGCTGGCCACTGTCGATGCTGGCCCTGTTCGGCGTCATCGGCGTCGGTATCGCAGCCACGGTTGGTGCCGTCCGGAGCGGAAAGGCGAGTTCGCTGGTCTCTCCGCTGAGCTGCTAGGCGAAGAAGCGCTCGCCGACGAGAAGGATGCCGATCACGATCATCGCGACACCGGAGACCCGGCTGACGGCTCGCGCCGCCGCCGGGCGGGTCCGCAGCACGCGCCGGGCGGTGGTGCCCACGCCGAGATAGACCGCGCCGCAGTTGGCGGTGTGCAGCAGGCCGAGCATCGCGATCTGCGCGGCGAACGGCCAGGCCGCGTCACGACCGATGAACTGCGGCAGCAGCGCCAGGAACAGCAGCAGTGCCTTGGGGTTCAGGCCGCTGGTGCCCGCGCCCTTGAGCGCTCGCCGCAACCAGGGGACGCTGCCCTGGTTCGCATCAACCCGCGGTGTGGGCGGGCGGAACACGGTCATGATCCCCAGCCACATCAGATACAGCGCACCTACCGCCGTCAGCACCGTCAGGATCAGCGGCGAACCGGCGACCAGCGCGGCCACTCCGGCCGCGACCACCGCGGTCAGCACCAGATAGCCCGTCACCAGCCCACCCACGGCGGGCAGAACCGTCCGGTCCCCCAGCCCCGCGGAGATCGCGTAGGCCCAGTCCGCGCCCGGCACCAACACCAACATGATCGACACCAGCCAGAACGCCGCGATACTGCCTAACGCCATGGATCTTCCCCGTCTCATCGCGGTCGGGTCCCGGCACGGGAAACGACCTTCTCGCCAGGAAGAGTAGGCGTGATCAGGCGGAACGTGTTTCCAACTTTCCCCCTGTTCGGCGGTGAGCGTGGAAGAATCCTCGCAATGGACGAGATAGATCGAAAGATCCTTGCCGAACTGCAGCGTGACGGACGCCAGACTCTCACCGAGCTCGCCGGACGAGTGCGTCTGAGCACCTCGCCGTGCCACCGCCGGCTACGCGAACTGGAACACTCCGGCGCGATCACCGGCTACCACGCGCGGCTCGACGCGGCGGTCCTCGGATTGGCCTTCCAGGCTCTGGTCTTCGTCACCATGCGGTACTCGGACCGCGACACCCTCACCGGCTTCGAAGCGGCCGTCGAACGGATCCCCAACGTCGTCCAGGCGCAGCGACTGTTCGGCGAACCCGACTATCTGCTGCATGTCGTGGCCCGTGACCTGGCCGCCTACCAGGAGCTCTACGACGAGAGTCTGGCTACCCTGCCGGGAATCCAGAAGCTCGGCTCGACCCTGGTCATGAAGAGCCTCGTGGAGGCACGGCCGCTGCCCCTGTGAGCTCGACGGCCCCTCACTCCGGGGCGGCGACGCCGAGCTGGCGCCACATGCCGGCCTCGTCGTAGACCTCCCACGCCTCCGCGACCTTGCCGTTCGCGATACGGAAGATGACGATCTCGTCCACCGTGCAGGACCGTCCGGTGGCGGCCACGCCCACGATCGAGGCGCGATGGGTTCCGGAGTAGGGCATATGGGCAACGACCCGATCGCCTTCGGCGATGAGCGCACCCAGATCGAAGCACCAGTCCGGAAACGCGGTGGTCCATTGCTCGGCGATGACGCGGGTGCCGGCCGGGTCGCAGGGCACGTCGTCGCCGCTGACGGGTGCGCAGCCGGTTGAACCGCGCTCGCGCCCGTCTGGCCGACACGTTGCCGAGCATGGCCGCCGGCGCGGGCTGGCGTCACGCGGACCGCCAGCACACCCAGTGTCGGATCTGGCAGGAGTTCTACCGGACGTTGCACGAGCGGCCGGTGCCGCGAACGTACCGCGATCTGTTCGCGGCCGACGTCGAGGTGCGCGACACGGTCGGGCAGTGGCACGGGATCAAGGCGTGGTCGGCCGAAGAGCGCGTGGCGATCTCGTTGGGGGTGCGGGCCAGCATCGTCGATGTGCTCGCGGGCAATGGAATCACCATTGTGGAGATCGACTTCCACAACCCGCCCGAATGGCCCGGTCACTGCCCGCCGCAGGCAACCTTCGTGCACCGACTCCACGACGGCCGATCCGCCCGGCTGCTGATCCACTACCCCCGGCAGGCAGCAGACCGGTGATCGCGACCGGAACCTGGGCCGCCGGCTTCCGCTGTGGTGCGAGGAGGTCGCGACGCTGATCTCCGAGGACGTCACGCATCATGCTGGTTCCTCGTCATCCCGCTGGTCCACGGAGTCTTCCGGGACCAGCGTCAGGATCCGCTCGTAGAGACGATGGAGGTCGTCGTTGCTCAACGGCGGCATGATGGCGCTGGCGCCGATAGCGATGACGTAGGGCAGCAGAGCGGCCAACCGCACCTCCTCCTCGTCGGTGGTGACCTGCCGCCAGATGGAGCGGATCATCTCCAGCCGTCCCTCGTCGATGGCCGCCTGAGTCCGTGCCGCGTCCGGGTCCGTGAGCGCCCAGGCACGCAACGCGGCCTCCAGCCGCGGCCTCCGGATGTCGCCACGCGCGGCAGCGAGCCTCGAGATCAGGCTCGAGGAGATCTCACGGCCGCTCCGCGTCCCGCTGGTCCGTTCTCCGGCGATCGCGTCGGAGAAGGCGCTGATCTGCTTGTCCTCAAGGTAGGCGAGGAGCTCACGCTTGAAGCCCGCCGCGCCGTCGAAGTGGTGGTAGAACGAGCCCCTGGTCAGGCCCAGCCGGGCGGCGATCCGGTCGATGCGGACGGCCCCGGCTCCGCCTTCCTCCGAGAGCATCTCGACGCCCTCGTTCAGCCATCTCTGCCGTGCTCCGCTCGGGGGACTCACGTCTCACACTCCTCACTCCGGGTCGCTCGCTGATCCGAAAACATACAGTACTGTACTGTATGTTTTGACGCGGTCATCCGCACCAGGACTGGGAGGACACATGCCGGATTCAGGGATCGACCAGAACATCGAACGCCGCGGTCGGCGACGAGAGAGCGGTGACCCGGCATGAACACCGTGCTACTCAACGTGTGCTACGCGGTGGTGGGCACCTCGCTCACGTTCGCGGTCCGCGCCCTGATCGCGTTCTTCAGGACGAAGGACTACTTCGACAAGTACATCCGTGTTGCCGAGGGTCTCGGCTTCGCCGAGCGGAAGATCGAGGTCCGTGACGGGCTCGTGCTCAATGTGGCCGAGGGGCCGCGGAATGGCGTCCCGCTACTCCTGATCCCCGGGCAGGGCTGCGTGTGGCAGGAGTACTGCAAGGCCCTCCCGGAGCTGATCGGCACGTATCACGTGCTCGTCGTCGACGTGCATGGCCACGGCCGGAGCACCTGGAACCCGGCCGACTACACCGCCGTACGGATCGCCGACGACATGTGCATGCTGGTCGAGCAGGTCTTCGGCGAGCCCGTCGTCGTCGCCGGCCACTCGTCCGGCGGGCTCATCGCGTCCCTGATGGCCGCGCGACGCCCCGACCTGGTGCGCGGAGTGTTCTTCGAAGACGCACCGTTCTTCTCGACCGAACCCGACCGCGTCCCGAAGACCTATGTCAGCATCGACGCCTATGGCAGCGTGCTCTCCTTCCTCGCCCAGGACGAGGAGCACGACTGGGTGTGCTGGTACATGCCCCGCAGCTACTGGAAACGCATGTTCGGACCGCTGTGGTCGGTCTTCACCCGCAGCGTCATCCGTCAGCGGCGAGAGGATCCCACCCGCCTGCCCATAGTCCGCTGGGTCGGGGTCGGCATCAACCGGATCTGGGAGACCATGAGCCATCCGTACGACCTCCGCTTCACCGTCGGTTTCACGGACAACTCCTGGTTCCGCGGCTTCGACCAGGCTCGCACTTTGCGGTCCATCAAGTGCCCGACCAGGTTCCTCAAGGCCACCACCCGCCACGACAGGAAGGGCAATCTCCTCGCCGCCCTGAGCGACGAGGACCTCGCCCGCGTCGAGGGCCTTCTCACCGCCAATCGGACGGTGCGTGTGCGCGGACCCCACGACCTGCACTTCGCCCACACGAAGGCCTACACCGATGCGCTGCGCGAATTCGCACAGTGCATCCCGCAGGGCCTCGCGAGCCCTCGCCCCACGGACGATCGTCCAGAGAATCGCGGCAGCAGGGCACCGGCGATGGGCTACCTGGCCTGCGGGCTCGCCCTCCTCTGGTCGCTGCCGCACTTCCTGATGGCCGCCCACGTCCCCGGCTTTGGGGCGACCGCGGAAGCAATCAGCCAGCTGGATCCAGACCTGGGCCGTGACCTCACCGAGGTCGGTGTGGGTTGTTTCGGCGTGTGCGCCGGGCTGCTCGCGCTGGCCCTGGTTCAGAACTGGGGTCGGGTCCTCCCCCGATGGCTCCTGGCGGTGCCAGCATTGGCCGGGGCGGTGGTCGCGGGCGGATACGGATATGTGAGTGTCGTACTGCAGGCGCTCATCGATACCGCCGTCATCACTACCGACCCACGACACACCGCGGTCGCCTCTGGCTGGTGGTACTACTGGTACGTCCTTTTCGCCGCGCTTGGCACCACATTCGCCGCCACGGCATGGCTGACCCGAAAGAAAGGCCGGCGTCCCACAGCGGCGACCCGCTGATGTCAGGTCAGACCATGCCAACCGGACAACGGTTGATGCCTGTTTCCCCTCGACGCCGCCGAGGAAGCGGCTACCGGCAGTCATCCGTCGGTGGCGCGGGCATCGGCACCGGCCGAGCCGATTTCATCCGCTCCGGTGTCCAGTAGTCGCTGACCGCCGTCGGATCCTCCGTCACGACATGCGAGACGGAATGACTGTTCTCCGCGGGGTTACCCGTGTGTGGGCAACCCGGATGGCCCGCGCCGACCGTGGCCCAGGTGACTCCGCCGGCCACCGCGACCACCGCGCCCGCGACCAACAGCATCGTGATCAGTTGTCGTTTCCGTGACATGATCTCGCCTCCCGCAGAGAGACGGAAGGACGCCGCCGCGGGGTTGCCCGGTGGCCGGCGCTGATTTCCCCGGCCCTGATTCACCGCGTTGATTCACCGCGTTGATTCACCGCGTTGATTCGCCGCGTCGATGCACACTGCTGTCAGGCGAATCGCAGCACGAGCCTGCCTCGGGTGCCGCCGGCCGCCAGGCGGCGATGCGCGTCGGCGGCCTTCTCGGCGGGATAGGTGCCGGCCACCCGCAGGGTGATCGCGCCCTGCTCGGCCAGCTCGCGCAGCCGGTCCAGCTTCTCCCACTCCTCGGCGTAGGCACGCACGCTCACCGGCATCACCCGCAGGCCACGCCGCCCGTCTCCGGTGTAGCCACGCACGGTGGCCACCGCGCCGCCATCGCGGACGGCCGGCAGGGCGAGTTCGTTGAGCAGCGCGCCGTCGGCGAGTCCGTCGACCCCGTCGGGGAAGTGCTCGCGGATGCGAGAGGCGACGTCATCGCCCCGGGCGACCACGACGTCGGCGCCGAGGTCGCGCACCAACTGCTCATCCGCGGGTGAGGCGTCGGCGATCACGGTCAGGCCCTCGGTCTTGGCGAGCTGGATGACGTAACCGCCGAACGCGCCGGCCGCGCCGAGGACGGCCAGCACCTGTCCTGACTTGAGACCCAACAGATCGAGCGCCTCGCGGGCGGTCAGACCGTTCATCGGCAACGTGGCCGCCGCGATGTCGCTGACACCGGCGGGCACCCTGGTCACCGAGCGCGCCGGCAGCACCAGGTCCTCCCGGTAACCGCCGTGCGGGCCGGACGGCACCACGATCGCCATCACATGCTCGCCGACGGTCAGTCCCGCGACTCCCGGGCCGACCTCGGCCACCGTCCCGGCGATGTCCATGCCGGGCACGTCCACCCCGCCCGCCGGGCGCCCGCCGGTGGCCCGGATTCCGGTTCGGACCCCGGTGTCGGTGGGGTTGACCGCCGCCGCGGCCACCCGCACCCGCACCTGTCCCGCGCCCAACGGCTCGGCCGGCACGTCGAGGACCTGCAGCACTTCAGGGCCACCGTATGTGGTCACACCGATCGCACGCATATGTCGAGTACTACACCGGGGCGGCGCGGGCCGGCGTTCTCGGCCGCCCGTCTCACCCACCGGTCACTCTTTCCTGGCGGGGAACAGCGGACAACCTTGATGACGTTGTCCCCCAAGAAAATCGTGAGAGTGGAGCCCGCTGTGACCGAACTGCTGCCGCTGACGCCGGATGAGCTGCTCACCACGACCCGCGCCGTGCGCAAGCGGCTGGACCTGACCCGGCCGGTGCCGTTGGAGGTGATCCGGGAGGCGCTTCAGGTGGCGCTGCAGGCGCCATCCGGCGGCAACCGGCAGAGCTGGCAGTGGATCGTGTTGACCGACCCGGAGCTCAAGAAGCAGGTGGCGGACTACTACCGGCGATCGCATCTGGCCTACCGGACCGAACGCCGTAAGCCGGCCGACGCGACGGCCGAGCGGATCGCCTCGAGTTCGGACTACCTGCGCGAGGTCATGGCCGAGGTCCCGGTGCTGGTGATCGGCGCGATCCGGGCGAGTGAGGCCGACTGGGCCGGTAACCAGGCGCCGCTGTGGGGTTCGCTGTTGCCGGCGGCGTGGAGTCTGGCGTTGGCGCTGCGCGCTCGCGGGCTGGGCACGACGTGGACGACCCTGCATCTGGCGTACGAGCGCGAGGTCGCCGACCTGCTCGGCATCCCGGCCGACGTGCACCAGGGCGTGCTGCTACCGGTCGCCTACACCAAGGGAACCGACTTCCAGCCCGGTCGCCGCGTCGATCTGGACTCCGTGCTGCACGTCAACGGCTGGTGACGACAGCCGCCGTCCTTCCCGTCGGGATCACGCCGATGAACGGCTGTTCCGCCCCGCGGTGAGCCTGGCGGCGGTCTCCTCCGCCGTTCGCTGTGCCCGGGCGCCCGTGGAGAGGATGGCCAGGCAGACGATCGCCACGCCGAAGGCGACCAGCAGCCACCACACGGGATGGCTGGCGTTGGTGAGTTCCGCCGCCGGCGCGGCACCATGCAGGCCGGCGGCGACGATGGAACCGGCGATGGCGACCCCCAGGGTCTGGCCAACCTGGCGGCTGGTGGACGTGATGCTCGCCGCGACACCGGCCTGCGCCGGGGGCATACCCGCCAGCGCCGTCATGTTCGTCGGGGCGCTGACCATTCCGAATCCGAGACCGAAGATCGCGTAGGAGGTGATCAACCACCCCGTTGCCGTGCCCGGCACCAGCGGCACGAGCAGGAGAGACGAGAGCGCGATCGTCACGCCAGAGACCACCAGCGCCGGTCGCGGACCGTGACGGGCCACCAGGCGCCCCGACGGCGGCCCGATCAGGGCGGTCACCAGCGCCATGGGCATGGTCAGCAGTCCAGCGTGCAGGGCGCTGTAACCGCGGACGTCCTGCAGATACAGGGTGTTGACCCACAGGAAGCCGCCGAACGCCGCGAACGCGAGGCAGCAGGTGATCGCGGCGCCGGACAGCGGGAGGCTACGAAAGAGCCGCACCTCCAGCAGCGGCTCGGTGCGCCCTGGCTCGTAGCCGAGCACGCCGGCCAGCGCCGCCACGGCCAGCACCAAGCAGGCAAGCACGACCGGCGACGTCCACCCGGAGCGCGGGCCTTCGATGATGCCGACCGTCAGCGTGGCCAGCAGTGTGATCACCAGCAACTGCCCGAGCGGATCGGGGCGGCGGGGATGGCCGGCCCTCGATTCCGGGACGAAACGCGCGGTGAGGATCAACCCCGCCAGGCCAAACGGGATGTTCATCCAGAACACCGCTCGCCAGCCCAGGCCGAGGCCGATCAGCAGTCCACCGACCAACGGGCCGAGGGCCATCGACAACCCGAACACGCCGGCCCACACGCCGAGCGCCCGCGCCCGTTCTCTGTCGTCGGTGAACACGGTGCGCACGATCGACAGCGACACCGGGTTGAGCATCGAGGCACCGATGCCCTGTACCGCGCGAAAGGCGATCAGGCAGCCCACGTTCGGGGCCAGGCCGCACGCCAGCGAGGCGAGTGTGAACACGGCGAGGCCGGTCTGGAAGACGCGGCGGCGGCCGAGCCGGTCACCGGTGGAGCCGGCGAACATCAGCAGGCTGGCCAGCAGGACCGTGTAGGCGTCGATCGTCCACTGCAGCTCGGAGACCCCGGCGCGCAGGTCGTGCTCGATTGTCGGCAGCGCGATGTTGACGACCGTCATGTCGATGCCGATGAGCAGCAGGCTCAGACAGCAGATGCCGAGCACCAGCATCCGGCGCCGGTAGGTGAGCGGCTCGCCGCGCGGGCTCACGGTGACGGCGGGCGCTGCCGCCGTGGCCGCGTCGAGGGGCTCAGGTGGCCGCGGGCCAGCACCTCCGGTGAGGTGCGGGTGTGCCGCGCGCCAGTGCAGAGCACCGTCACGGAATCGCCGCGAAGGCGCGGACGGGGAAGGTCCCGAACCGGGTGATCAGCGGGGGCGCGGCGGTGAACCGCGCGCCGTGCGGGGGAAGCTGGCCAAGCCCGGTGAGGTGCTCCACGACCGGGATTCCCGCGCCCAGCAGGATGGTGTGCGCCGGACGCGTCGGGTCGTCGAGATCGTCGATGTTGATCGCGTCGATGCCCACCAGCGCGGCGCCGTGGCCGGCGAGCCAGCGTGCTCCCGCCTCGGTGAGGAACGGAGCGTCCAGCGCGTACGCGGGCGTGCTGAAATGCTGGTCGCCGCCGGTGTGCAGCAGCACCGCCCTGCCCTCGACATCGAACGGCGCCAACGCACCGACATCGACCGCACGCCGACCGCCGTCGGTGGTGCGGACGACGACCGTCGGCAGATCGGCGACCTTCGCCAGGGCCAGGCCGCTCAGATCGAACCCGTCCGGGTAGCGGTGGAACGGCGTGTCGAGATAGGTGCCGGTGTTGCCGACCATGCTGATCCGGTCGATCGCGAACTCGGTGCCTGGCGCGTAGCTGGCGCGCGACGCCTCCCGGGTCACGTGCGACTCGACCTCCGGCCCGGGCAGGCCAGGGTAGGTCGTCATGCCTGGCGTGATCACGTGACTGAGTTCGACCAGCCGCCGCGTCTCGGTCTTGCCGGTGCGCACGTCGCTCGGCCCGCCCCGGGTGCCCTTGTGTGCTTCCGGGAAGATCCGCAGGCCGGTCAGGTCAACCCGTTCGCTCATCAGCAGGCCGAGCGATGACACGAACAGCCGCGCCACCTCGGTCTCGGTCACATCCGGGCCCGGCACGTCGACCCGGAAGCCCGCGACGTGCAGCGACCCGCCGTTGGAGAACGCGACCTCGGCATCGAACTCGGCCCGGTACTGCGCACTGTCCGTCATATGACCATCATCCGGTACCGATCTCGCTACCCTGGCGAGGACGCCCGGTTGCGCCACCCCGATCTGGGAGAAGCCGATCGTCGAAAGTCATCTGTTCAACAGACCGGGAGACTCAGATGGACGTCCGGCAGGTCGGGATGGTTGTCAACAGGGCGATCGCGCACGCCAGGCGCTACGGGATCGACGCGCCCTACGGATTTGCCGGGCTGTCGGGCATCGGGATCGCCTGTCTGGCCTCGGCCGTCCTGCTGGGGCGCGGGGGCGATCACTCTCCCGGCCGCGGTCCGCTGCTGGCTCGGCGACTGCTGTCCAGCACCGGGACGCTCTTCCTGTCCTCGTCGATCGTTTACCTTCACACGACGCTGCTCGGCAAGTTCCGTGCCTGGCAGGGACTGCTCGACAACCTGGACCTGCGCGGTGACGAGGAGCTGCTCGACCTCGGCTGCGGACGCGGCGCGGTTCTGCTCGCCGCCGCCCAGCGGCTGCCGCACGGCCGTGCCCACGGCGTCGACCTGTGGCGGCGGTCCGACCAGAGCGGCAACGCGGAGTCCGTCACCGCGGCCAACGCCCAGGCCGAAGGCGTCAGCGATCGCGTCGAACTGCGCACCGCCGACATCACCGCACTGCCCTTTCCCGACGCCAGCTTCGATGTGGTGACCAGCTCCCTGGCGATCCACAACATTCCCTCGCTCGATGCTCGTCACACGGCGCTCGACGAGGCGCTGCGCGTCCTGCGTCCCGGCGGCCGGCTGCTGATCGCGGACATCAGCGGCACCCACGGCTATGCCGAGCACCTGCGTCAGGCGGGTGCGATCGATGTCCGCCTGCGCGACCTCGGACCGTCGACATGGTTCGGCCTCGGGATGGGGGCTCGGGCGGTCTCCGCGACGAAATCGGAGGCTCGCGCCTGAACTGCCAGCGCCCCGGACAATATCTACAGTGGAGGGCAAGGCGCGGAACTTGGTGTCGAAACGACACCGTGTCGACGCGCCGCCAGGCCGGTGCCGCCCGGATGGGGAGGTCCAGATGCCAGCTCTGCCCTGGGTGCAGCGAGAGCCGCTCGACCCCGACGCCACGTATCTGGCCATGGCCTCGCGCCTGCCGCTGAAGAGCTACAGCTCGATCCCCGGGTTCGTGCGCGACGCCTACGCCATCCGACGTCAGCTCGCCGGGTCCGAAGGCCTGATCGGCTACACGCTCGACGCCAAGCCGCTGCGGAAGACCTTCTGGACGTTCTCGGTGTGGCGGCAGCGGGAGCATCTCGACGCCTTCGTGGGCACCCTGCCGCATGGCCGGATCATGCGGCGCCTCAAGCCCCTCATGAACGAGAGTCGCTTCGAGTTCTTCTCAGTCCCAGCCCAGAGCCTCCCCATGAGCTGGGACCAGATCAGGGCCCATCTCGGCTGAGTCAGGCGGCTTGATCAGCGCCGATGCAGGAAGTTCTGGTCGCGGGTACGGTTCCGGCCATCGATGCGAACGGAGTGATGAGATGGCGGAACTGGACATTCTGGTTGACGCGTTCGGTCGGATCCAGCAGTCCGTGCATGCCGCGGTGCAGGGGTTGAGCGCCGAACAGCTCGCCTGGCGCGCCGACGCGTCGGCGAACTCGGTCGGTTGGCTGGCCTGGCATCTGACCCGCGTCCAGGATTCGCATATCGCCGAACTGGTTGACGGCGAACAGGTGTGGACGAAGCAGAACTTCGTGGACCGTTTCGGGCTGTCGCTGCCTCGCCTGGACACCGGTTACCGGCACACCGCCGCGCAGGTGGCCGAGGTTCGCGTGCCCGGCCCGGACCTGCTGCTCGACTACCACGACGCCACCCACGATCGGACCGTCGAGTATCTGGGCACCGTCAAGGTCGCCGACCTCGACAAGATCGTGGACTACAACTGGAATCCCCCGGTGAGCCTGTCGGTCCGGCTGGTCAGCGTGATCGCCGACGACCTGCAGCACGCCGGCCAGGCGGCGTTCATCCGCGGCCTGCTGCTGCGCCGCGCCAGCTAGCGGTGTTGCCCCGGGCGCTCAGTTGACCAGCGGCCGGCCGGCGAACACGCCCAGTTCGGAGCGATACAGCTCCAGGCCGACGCCGTTGGGATCGCGGATGTAGAGGCTGTCGTCGGCGCCCCGGTCCGGGCCGAGGTAGTCGACGCCGGCCTCGTCGAGCTTGGCGCGCGCCTGCTCGAAGGCCTCCGGGGTGACCGAGAGCGCCAGATGCTGCACGCCACCGACGGTCTCGGTGAACGGCGGGTGGTGGTAACCGGGGAAATCGAAGAACCCCAGCAGGTTGCGGTTACCGATGTCGAAGAAGAAGTGGCTAGAACCGGGGTAGTCACGGTTCTCCACGAGCTCCACCAGCGGAAACCCGAGGAACTCCTGGTAGAAGAGGATCGTCTCCTCCACATCGCGGCAGATCAGCGCGAGGTGGTGGATCCCGCGCACCGGAGTCGTGGGCCGCTGGCCCACCGGCCGCAGGTATTTCTCGCGCAGTACCGCCCGGCGGGCGCGCACGCGCTCAAGCTCGGCGCCCTCTGGAGGTGGCATCGGGTGTCCCCTCTCTCCCGTTCCACCGTCCAGTGTGTGACCGGACCGGCCGACTCACCAGTAGTGCGTCGGCAGCTTGCCCTCGATCTCGTGGACATGTGCCCGAGCGCAGTCCGGACACACCCACTGCAGCACGCCCTGGTCGTGCTCGGTCATCCAGGCGAGCGTCTCGATCGAGGAGACTCGTCTGTCACGCTCGCGTCCACAGCCCTTGCATTCGACTTTCGCTTCGTCCAACACGCGTACGAAGTTAGGACATCCGGAGCACTGATGCCGGTGAGGAAACCACGTCGTTTCCGAGGATTCACGCGCTGGACTCGCGCGACCACCTGAACGGGGGAGATGGGTTGGAGTCCGTAACGTCCGGACTCCAACCCGTCACGCCGCCTCCCGCCGGCCCCGCCCGAGCCGAGCGGCCGGGATTTCGGGGCGCTGCGGCGCGTCCTTGCGCGGCCGTCCACGGGGTCGCTTACGGGCGATGATCGACCCGTGTTCGAAGATCTCACCGCCCCAGACGCCCCATGGCTCCTCCCTGGCCAGCGCTCCGGCCAGGCATGGCGCCCGCAACGGGCAGCCCACGCACAGCGCCTTCGCCCGCTCCAGCTCGGCCGGCGCCTCGGCGAACCACAGGTCCGGGTTGTTGGACTGACAGGGCACCTCCGGCCCGGCCTGGGCGGCGGCGTCCAACAACCCGGCGACACTATGGCCGGGTGCTGGGTCCTGTCCGCGCTGGACCGGAACGGTCGCGGTGAACATGGCTTCGGCTCCAGTTCTCGATGTGGTTGGTCGAAACAACACGAAGGCCGCGGAACCAACTCGGTTCCGCGGCCTTCGAGAGCCTGCGCCTGATCTCGTGGATCAGGCTCGTCTCTCCTGGTCGAAGGGCGGAATCCCGGTTGGAACGTTGACGATCTCGTGGTGGGTCAGCTGCGCTGCCGCGAAGACGTCGAACGGCCACGGTCGGGTGGCCAGCTCGGTGCGACCATCACGCACGCCCTGGAACGCAGCGGTCTCTCCGAACAGCAGGTAACCAGAGGTGTCTGACATCGCGAGCGGGCTGAGCTTCACCGTGGCCACCTCCATCTCCGGGCGCGTCGTTCCATCCCCAAGGCCGGACCTCACCGATCCGCTACCAGCAGGCTATTGCGGTCCGGGATCGCGAGCAACACATTTTCCGCATCTCGTCGAACCCGGTTACCCGGTGCCGAATCGGCCGCGCGTCAACCCTGCTCAGCGCCCTGCGCCGGGACGTTCTCCGGTTCGGCGCCCTGAACCAGCGCGATCACATCGGCGCCGAACCGGTCGAGCTTGGTGGCGCCGATGCCGGAGATCGCGACCAGCCCGGCCGCGTCGGTCGGCTGCTGTTCGGCGATCGCCATCAGGGTGGCGTCGGTGAACACCACATACGCCGGCACCTTCAGCTGATGAGCCCGGTCGGTGCGCCAGGTCCGCAGCCTGCCCAGCAGCTCCTCGTCCAGGTTGGACGGACAGTCCTCGCATCGGCCCAGTTTGACGGCCATCGTGCCGATCAGCGGCGCGCCACACACCCGGCATACCGCCTTGGCCTTGGCGGAACGCCGGTCGCGGCCGTCGCCGGACCGGGACGCCGGCACCCGCGCGGCCGGGTGGTTCTCCGGGATCAGCCCGTAGAGGAACCTGCTGCGCCGGCGGTGCCGGCGCCCGCCGGCCGACCGGGACAGCGCCCAGGACAACGACAGGTGTTTCCGGGCCCGCGTCACGCCGACGTAGAACAGCCGGCGCTCCTCCTCGATGGCGTCCTGGTCCTGGTCGGCATGCTGGATCGGCAGCGTTCCGTCGACCAGGCCGACCAGGAACACCGCGTCCCATTCCAGGCCCTTGGCGGCGTGCAGCGAGGCCAGCGTGATCCCCTCCACCGTGGGCGGATGCTGCGCCTGGGCGCGGGCGTCCAGTTCCACGGTGTAGTGGGTGAGGGTGGCGCCCTCGATGACGCCGGCCAGCTCCTCGGCCAGCTCGACCAGCGCGTGCAGCGAATCCCAGCGCTGCCGGGCGGCACCACCGGCCGGCGGCTGTTCCGTCAGGCCCAGCGGCTCCAGCGTCTCCCGCACGGCGGCGGCCAGGCCGCCGGCGTCACGGCCACCGTCCCGCGAGGCGGCCTGGCGCAGCGCGAGCATCGCCTGCCGGACCTCGGCCCTGGCGAAGAACCGCTCGCCACCGCGCACCAGATACGGCACCCCGGCCTCGGTGAGCGCCTGCTCGTAGACCTCGGACTGTGCGTTGACCCGGTAGAGGATCGCGATCTCGCTGGCCGGCACCCCGGCCGCGCGTAGCTCCTTGATCCGCTCGACGACCGCCGCGGCCTCGGCCGGCTCGTCGTCGTACTCGGCGAACCGCGGCTCCGGACCGGACTCACGCTGGCCGGTCAGCCGCAACCGGGACCCGGCCGGCCGGTTACGTGCCGCGCCGATCACCCGGTTGGCCAGCGAGACCACCTCCGGGGTGGACCGGTAGTTGCGCACCAGCCGAACGACCACGGCCTCCGGGAAACGCCGGGTGAAGTCCAGCAGCGGCCGCGGCGACGCGCCGTTGTAGGAGTAGATGGTCTGGTTGGCGTCACCGACCACGGTGAGGTCGTCCCGGTCGCCGAGCCAGGCGTCCAACACCCGCTGCTGCAGCGGGGTGATGTCCTGGTACTCGTCCACCACGAAACACCGGTAGCGATCCCGGAACTCGCTCGCGACGTCGGCGTTGTCCTCCAGGATGGCCGCCGTGTGCAGCAGGTAGTCGTCCCAGTCGAGCAGCCGGGCCTGATCCTTCAACCGCTCGTAGCCGCGATACACCTCGGCGATCTGCTCGACCGGCGCCGGCGTGTCGCGGCCGTCGTGGGCGGCCGCCGCCGGGTAGCCGTCCGGCGCCACCAGCGTCGACTTCGCCCACTCGATCTCCCCGGCGACGTCCCGCAGCACTTCTGCCTCGGTGCCCAGGCCGACCCGGTGCGCGGCGCGGGCGACCAGCCGGATCTTGTTCTCCAGCAGGTCCCTCGGCGGCTCACCGACCGCCCGGGGCCAGAAGTACCGCAGCTGCTTCATGGTGGCGGCGTGGAAGGTGCGGGCCTGCACGCCGGACACGCCGAGCACGCGCAGCCGGCTGCGCATCTCACCGGCGGCCCGAGCGGTGTAGGTCACGGCCAGCACCTGGCCGGTGGCCACATGGCCACCTCGAACCAGCGCGGCGATGCGCCGGGTGATCGCCCGGGTCTTGCCCGTGCCGGCGCCCGCGAGCACACACACCGGCCCCCGTGGCGCGGTCACCACCGCGCACTGCTCCGGGTCCAATCCCTGCAGCACGTGACCTGGCTTCATGACCGCATCCACGACCACCCATCCTCGCAGAACGGGGTGGCCGTGCGGCGGCAGACCGAGAAGGTGTCGGCCGTATCCTGAGCGGTATGGCGGGAGAGCGCGACAAGGCGGCAGTGAAGGAAGCGAGCCGGGCTGCGGCCAAGGCCAGGGCGGCTGACCGCCGCGCGAAGTGGTCACAGACGTGGCAGGCGTTCAACATGCAACGCCGCGAGGACAAGTGGTTGATCCCACTGATGGTCACGCCAATCGTCCTCGGTGGCCTTCTCGGCTTCCTGATCGGCCTGATCTGGGGCGTGCAGTGGATGGCGCTGCCGCTGGGTGTGGTCCTCGGCGTGCTGATCGCCGTGATCATCTTCGGCCGTCGCGTGCAGAACAACGTGTTCGGCAAGGCCGAGGGACAACCCGGTGCCGCCGGCTGGGTGCTGGGCCAGTTGCGCGGGAAGTGGAACGTCACGCAGGCCGTGGTCGGCACCGCCCAACTCGACGCCGTGCACCGGGCGATCGGTCCCGCCGGGATCGTCCTGGTCGCCGAGGGTGCCCCACACCGGGTGAAGGGCCTGCTGGCGCAGGAGAAGAAGCGTGTCGCGCGGGTGGTCGGCACGACGCCGATCTACGACATCATCGTCGGCAACGACGAAGGCCAGGTGCCGCTCCGCCGGCTGCAGCGGCACATCATGAAGCTGCCCCGCAACATCAACGGCTCCCAGATCGACTCCTTGGAGACCCGGCTGGCGGCGCTGAACAGCAAGGGAATGCCGCTGCCAAAGGGTCCGCTGCCGCCGGGCGCGAAAATGCGGAGTATGCAACGAGCCGTCAAACGCCGCTAGGTTCCACCGTCCCAGGCGGCGCTGGCCGGCGTTCTCGGTCGCTCGCGTACCACTAGTACGCCCCGCGTCCTTCGGCCTTGGCCAGCATCCACCTGGAACGCCGGAACAGTCTGGGGTTCAGAGGCGCGCGAGTTCCTCATCACTTCAGTACGGCAGGCGGCCAGCGGTGAGCCTGCATCCACCCAGAACAACAGCTACTTGGGACAGCGACCACCGCTAACGGGTGTTCAGGACGATGGTGCGGGCTGCTTTGTCGTGCCATCCGCGGCCGTCCATGTCCCAGATCACGGCGGGCACGATGACCGCGATCAGCACCGTTCGGATGATCGCGCGAACCGGGCCGACCATGGTGACCCCGTCCACCCGGGCCGCCCGGATGCCGAACAGCGCCATGCCCGGTGTGAATCCGAAGAAGCCGACCGCGACCACGTTGATCAGGAACCAGACCAGCGCTCCCCAGTAGTTCAGCGTCTGCATGCTGGTCTGGTCCATGAACTGGGGATGCACGAACAGCGCGGCGATCAGCGACCCGATCACGCAGTCCACCAGGAAACCGCCCAGCCTGCGACCGCGCGAGGCGACCGCGCCCGGTCCCTCCGCCGGTAGGCCGAGACGTTCACCGCGATAGCGTTGCTGGTCCGACCGGGTGACTGTGTCCGTGTCGTTTGTCTCACCGGCCGAGCCCGGGCCGGACAGCCACGACCCGATCCACCTGTTCATTGGGCAAGCGTAATCGGCCACGCTCGACAGTCGAGCGAACACGAGCCGTCAACACGCCTTCCGTGGCGGACCGGGACTTCGGCCGCAGCACGTTACAAATGTCACGCCCCGTCATGCCCGACATGGCAGTTAACTTCAGCGAAACATGTGGGTGATGGCTGGGCAACACCGGCCACCTACGGTCATCACCCGAACGGATGCCGCGAAACCCCGAGCGGCAAAGATGCGAGTATCAGCGGCGAGGACGCCGCGCCGGCCGGTGCGACGCTGCCGGTCCACGAGTGCAAAAGGAGCCTACGAGGGTGTTCAACAGTCCCGAAGAGGTCTTGCGGTTCATCCGCGACGAGGACGTGAAGTTCATCGACGTGCGGTTCTGCGACCTGCCCGGCGTCATGCAGCACTTCACCGTGCCAGCCCAGTTCTTCGACGAGGACGCCATCAGCGAGGGCCTTCCCTTCGACGGCTCCTCCGTGCGCGGCTTCCAGCAGATCCACGAGTCGGACATGCAGCTGCTGCCCGACATCGCGACGTCGCGTATCGACCCGTTCCGCGTGGAGAAGACGCTGCTGATCAACTTCTTCGTGCACGACCCGGTCACCCGCGAGCCCTACAGTCGCGACCCGCGCAACATCGCGCGCAAGGCCGAGCAGTACATCGCCGAGTCCGGCATCGCGGACACCGCGTACTTCGGCCCCGAGGCGGAGTTCTACATCTTCGACTCGGTCCGCTTCGACAGCGCCCAGAACGGCACCTTCCACGAGGTCGACTCCGAAGAGGGCTGGTGGAACACCGGCGCCGACGAGCCGGGCGGCAACCAGGGCTACAAGACCCCGTACAAGGGCGGCTACTTCCCGGTCCCGCCGCTGGACCACTACGCCGACCTGCGCGACCAGATCACCCTGAACCTGATCGACGCCGGCCTGTCCGTCGAGCGTTCCCACCACGAGGTGGGCACCGGTGGCCAGAGCGAGATCAGCTACCGGTTCAACACCCTGGTGCACGCCGGTGACGACCTGCAGTTGTTCAAGTACATCGTGAAGAACACGGTGTGGGCGGCGGGCAAGACCGCGACGTTCATGCCCAAGCCGCTGTTCGGTGACAACGGGTCTGGCATGCACTGCCACCAGTCGCTGTGGAAGGACGGCGATCCGCTGTTCTACGACGAGTCCGGCTACGCCGGCCTGTCGGACACCGCGCGGCACTACATCGGCGGCATCCTGCACCACGCCCCGAGCCTGCTGGCCTTCACCAACCCGACGGTCAACTCGTATCACCGCTTGGTGCCGGGCTTCGAGGCTCCGGTCAGCCTCGTGTACTCGCAGCGCAACCGCTCCGCCTGCGTGCGGATCCCGATCACCGGCTCGAACCCGAAGGCCAAGCGGCTCGAGTTCCGTTGCCCGGACGCCTCCGGCAACCCGTACCTGGCCTTCTCCGCGCAGCTGATGGCCGGCCTCGACGGCATCAAGAACAAGATCGAGCCGCCGACTCCGGTGGACAAGGACCTGTACGAGCTGCCGCCCGAGGAGCTCAAGGAGGTCAAGCAGGTGCCGGGTTCGCTCGGCGAGGTGCTGGATCACCTCGAGGGTGACCACGACTTCCTGCTGGAGGGTGGCGTCTTCACTCCAGACCTGATCGAGACCTGGCTCGACCTCAAGCGCAGCAACGAGATCGACCCGCTGCGGCTGCGTCCGCACCCCTACGAGTTCGCCCTGTACTACGACGTGTGATCGGAAACCGGGCCTGACCCGGTAGGCACGATCATCACGAACGGCCGGCTGCGCAAGGAGCCGGCCGTTCTCGTCTGTCGCGTCGTCGAAGATCTCGTCACACACAACCAGCAGCAAGTGCCGCCGGACTAGTGGCTTCCTTCGTCGATCCCGCACTCGACGGGAGCGCCAATACTGCGGCTTGGAATCCGCAGAGCCTCGCCTGGGTTGCGACAACGAACGTTCCCAGACTAAGCAGATAGCGCACTTCCGCAGTTCAGGCGCATGGCCGATGGCTGGTCCCGCACTCAGCGTGAGCCTTCCATCGGGGTCTCTACAGGGCGGCGATCGCGATGATCACGAACCAGGCCAGGTAGCCGACATACAAGATCCGCTCCCCGACGCCCAGGAACCGGCCGACTGGGCGTCGAGGGAGGATCATCAGGGCCTCGCCCAGCACCATGACGGCGCCGCACACGTAGGACGCGACGGCCAACGCCGATTCCGCGGAACTGGCAAGAGCCCCCGCCGCGACGAAACAGGCGGCCGTCACCGTCGCGAACGAACAGACCGCGAGCAGCAGGTGCACCCGGTTCCGTGGAGTTGGCGCGCTACCCGGGATGGTGTCAGGGAAGAACGGGATCAACACCCGCGTCGCGACGAAGCCGACGAGCAGCCAGGATGCTGGCGCCGCGGCCCGGCCGAGGTGCGCGACGAGCAGCCCGGCCACCCCGGCGGCCGCAACCCCGGCGGCCAACACCTGCACGGTGAACCACCCGCGCAGCGACCCCGTGCCGTAGCGGCTGATCGGGTCCCGCACCGGATCGCCGCCACCGTAACGGTGCAGGTAGCCCAGGGCGCCCGCCATGACAACGAGGGACAACAGCACGATGATGCCGACCGCCTGCGTCACGCGGGGAAATCTACGCCGCCGCGAAATCGCCTTGACCGACGCCGGACGATCTCGCGACGATGGCGCCGTGCGCATCCAGTCGCGAGACCAACTCCGGGATATCGCCCATGAAACCGTCGCCATCGCCGAGCGCGGTTCCTACCGCGTGGACGACCAGACCATCGAGATCGGTGCGGCAGTTGGCAGGTCCGTCGCCGGAACCCGGCTCTACCAACCAGATGAGCCCGTCGCCACCCCAGTGTCCTTAGTGGAGTCTCCAAATGTCGAGGTGACCGCGGAGTCCAGCCTGGCCGCGAGCCGGCGTCTTGGCGAGGGCGTCGCCTGCCTGGTGTTCGCCTCGGCCCGCAGGCCCGGCGGCGGATTCCTCAACGGTGTCCAAACCCAGGAGGAGGACATCGCGCGCAACTCGGCCCTGTACGCCTGCCTGCGTACCGTCCCGGACTTCTACGCGCACCACCGGTCTCATCCGGAACTGATCTACAGCGACCGGATCATCTACTCCCCCGCCGTGCCCGTGTTCCGCGACGATGAAGGGAGTCTGCTGCCGCGGCCCGTTTCGGTGTCGTTCCTGACCGCGGCCGCACCGAATCTCGCGGCCGTCGAGCAGTCCCAACCCGAGCACATCGCCGACATCCCGCGGATCCTCGACCGCAGGATCAGGCGCGTTCTCGCCGTGGCCGCGGCACATGGCCACCGGAAGTTGGTCCTCGGCGCCTGGGGCTGCGGCGTGTTCGGCAACGACCCGGCAACCGTGGCCCGCGCGTTCGCGGCCGCGCTGAACGACAGCCCGTGGTTCAGCAACATCACCTTCGCGATCCTGGACCGCCGGCCACATCGTCCGATCCACACCACGTTCGACAACATCCTGCGCGGCTGACGGGTGTGTGCCTACCTCAGGAAGACGAGTTTCAGGTTGATTCCCGCCCGGTCGAAGGGAATCCAGGCCGCCTCGTCGCCCTCCCAGTCCTCGACCGGGGCGTCACCACGGCCGGCAACGCAGGTCGGGTAGGTCGCGGACGACTTCGGCTCGATGATCTTCTCCAGCACGATCTCGTGTGACCACGCGTCGCCGAAACCGTAGGTGTAGATGATCGGCCCGTCGGCCTGCCCGAACGCGTCGCCGAGTTTGATCTTGCGCTCGTTGTGTTCGGCGTCGAAGCGCGGATCGGCATACCGTCGCTGCCCGACCTCGAACTTGTGCAGATGATCGTTGTCCCAGGCGAAGGCGATCTGGATGATCTCGTGGAGGTCGCCCAGCGAGGCCGAGGCCGGCACGAGCAGTCGGCGCCAGCACGCCGGCCGCACGTACCGCAGGGTGATCCTGACCTGACAGATGCCACTCGGATCGGCGGCCGCCCCGGCGGAGCCGAGCAGCGACGGCACGCGCGAGCCGAGGATCGGCACCACCCACCGTCCCAGCGGCGTGATCCGCCACCGACCGTTTTCACCCGCGGCCGCACCGAAGGCCGCCATGATCTGCAGCGCGACCTTCGCCGGATCCCGACGTCCCGCGCCACCGTTGAAGATCCCGTACAGCCCGGGATCGGCGGCATGCACCGCGTGACCGATCGTCCGCAGCAGGCCGACTCCGGTCGGTGCGGAGTCGGCGGTCAGCACGGTCAGTACCAGCCGGCCGATCTCCAGGGCCTCCCACTCGTCGCCGCCCTCATACGTCTCCACCAGCGCCGCCGCCAGCCCACGCGCCCAGGCGTCCAGCACCTCGCCATCGGTAGCCGACCGCCAGCCCGCCAGCTCGGGCCCGGCCACGACCTGACCGTCACTGATCGACAGGAGCCCGCTGCCCAGCGCGGCCATCCACGGGTACCGCAGCGCGGGCAGGTCCGCCGCGGTACTGAGTCCCCGAGGGACCTCAATGCCCAGCTCACGGCCCAACAGCTTCACGTCGGCCCGGCGCAGTCGCTGCTTGGCCGTGACCGGCCGGCCGACGCCGACCCATTCGGCCAACGTCAGAGCCTGCCGCAGCGCCTCCGATTCACGCGCGGCCGCCGCGAGGGCTTCCTTGTCTGCTGCCTGATCCACCGAACCCAGCCTAATCGCTGCCGCGACCTGTTTGAGCAGGCCGTTGGCCGAGCACGGACGGGACTCGGTCGTAGGGCTTCAACTGCTCGACCATCTCGGTTGAGAGGTAACCCAGCACCCGCAGGATCAGCTGGTGGTCGGCCTCCAGGTCGCGGCGGTGGATCGGCTCGTGATGCATGACCCGGTTGCGGAACATCCGGATCGTGTCCAGCTCGGTGTGCAGGGGCGCTCGTGGGCCGTCGTAGTTGGGAAACGCCCTGTGCAGACATGGCACCCACAGGTTCCGGTCGTACGCGCTGCTGACCAGCGAAACCCAGAACCCCAGCGGGAGCTCGGCCACGACGTCGTCGGCCGAGGCCGCGCGACCGCGCTTCTCCAGCTTGTAGCGGGCGTCCTTCACCATCTGCCTGCCGATCCTGCGCAGCAGTGCCGGCTCGTCCCACCAGTCCGCTCGGTGAAAGTGCGTGATCAACTGCTCGTGCAGACTGTTGCGCAGGGTCACTTCGAGAATGTGCAGCGGCGCGTAGAAGGCCGCCGAGACGGACACGTTCCACCAGTACAGCGCGATCGCCGCGGGCAGGTCGCCGTTGGTCTGCCGCAGGTAGGGCTCGAACCTCGCCATCGACAGCCCGGCACGAATCCAGTCCGGTTCGACGCCCATGTCCCGCGGCCTCGCATCCACCTCTGAGCAGCACCAAGCCGTGCTACCGTTGCTTTGTACGCCCCGGGGCGCCTCTGCACCTTGCATGCCACCCGGGGCACTGCTTTGCCCTGATCTTTCTACCTTGACCACTCGGTCTCCGCCGCCCAACTCGTGCGCCTCTTAGCTGACGCGTACTGAGCTGGCACATCCGGAGGTGTCTATCCGAGCGATCCGGAGACCTACACGCAGACCATCCGGAAATGCACATTCAAGCCATCCGGAGATGCATATAGATCGTTGATCCCTCGCTGGCCCTCGCCGCGCTGCGCGTCGGTGTCCCCGGGCTCATGAAGGACGGCGATCTGCTCGGCAGGATCATCGACACGTTCGTGATGACCCAACTGCGCGCACAGCTCGCGTGCTGCGCCAGCCAGCCACGACTGCACTATCTCCGGCAGGAGAAGGGACAGCACGAGATCGACGTCATTGTCGAGTATGGCGGAGGGCGGGTGTTCGGTCTTGAAATCAAGGCGTCCAGCGCTCCCAGCGGCGATGACGCCCGGCACCTGGCCTGGTTGCGCGAGGAACTGGGGGATCGCTTCATCGGTGGCGCCGTGCTGCACACTGGTCCACGCGCCTTCCGGTTGGGCGACGACATCGTCGCCGCACCGATCGCCCGGCTGTGGAGCTGACCACTCGGTCTCCGCCGCCCAGCCGATCACATGATGCCGGTGCGCTTGGCCAGCAGGCGCAGTTCGGGCTTGGCTCGGCGCAGTTGCACGCCGACGATCTCGCGCACCAGGACGTGCGGGCGGACGTAGTCCGGAGCGAGCTTCTCGGCCGCGAGCAGGTAGTTCAGCGCCTTGTCGTGGTTGCGGCTCTGCTCGTATGCCCGGGCCAGGTCGATCGCCAGGCGAGCCTGCCGTTCCCGCCCCAGACCCGACGCGTCGATGCGCTCTCCCAGTTCGACGGCGGCCCGGGCGTCGCCGAGTTCGACGGCGATGGCAACCCGGTGAATGGCCACGTTGGTGGGGCCGAACATGGTCTCGTAATGGTTGGCGTCGCCACCGAGCCGCCGGGCGGCGTCGTCGGCCTCCCGCAGATGGTCGGTGACGGCCTGCCGGTTGTTCCAGAAAGACGCGATCAACGCGGCCTGCAGGTGCAGGGTGCCCCACAGACTCAGCTGTCCCGGGCTCGCCGCGTCCAGTCCCTCGGCCAGGTCATCGAGGGTGGCCAGGGCCAGCGCGCGGGCAGGTCCCGGTGCGTTGGCGGCCTTGTAGACCTCCAGGTGGTTCCAGGCGTTGGCCGCGACAAGCAGGCGATCATCGGTGTGGCGCGCCCGCAGACCGGCGAGTTCGGCCGACATCCAGGCCAGATCCAGGTGACCGAGCTTCTTGGTCATGGCACATGCGTGGTGCATTGCCTCGGCTGCGAGGCCGTGCACCGCGTTGTGGTCGTTCGCCGCCTCGACCACGTCGGAGGTTTCCCGCAGGTCGTCCAGCAACGCCGGCAGTGACACGGCGAGGTCGGAGAACCGGCCATCCTGGCGCAGTTGGCCGGCCATCCGCACCCGCTCCCGAAGTTGATCGACACCGTGCTGGCCGACACCGTGTCGGGGCTCGATCGGTGATGGACGGCTGATCGCCGGCGTGGCCCAGCGCATCAGCGCCAGCCGCAGCTCGCTGATCGTCAGCGCACGACCCGGTTTGCCGGGCACCAGTGGCGCCGGGCTGCGGCCTTCGAGCATGGTCGCGTCGACGCCGAGTACGTCGGCCAACTGGAGCACGATGGACTTGCGGTCCAGGGAAAGCACGCCGCGTTCGACCTGCGAAACCCACCCGGGTGACCGGCCGATCAGACCTGCCAGTGCGTTCTGGCTGATCCCCCGCGTGATGCGGGCGCGAGCGACCCGCTCGCCGATGGTCAACTCGGCGGGTATCTCCATACGTCAGGACCCTATGCCGCCCGGGGCGCCGGGGCTCGCCTCGCGATCGTGACGCGGGCCCGTCTCGTAGCTGCCGAGGCCGCGTTCTAGCAGGTCGAAGATGCGATAGACGTCCCGCTCAACGGCCTTGACCACGTCGGCGGGCGGCTCGCCGGCGTCCAGCCGGCGCTGGCACTCCCACCGCACCGATCGCTTGGCGCCCAACAGCACGTGTGCCACGGTCCGGGCCACCGGGTCCCATTCGGGCAGGCCGGCGAGCTCGGCGATCTCCTTCGCCAGGATGTGCTCGTGGCGCGCGTGCACGTCCAGCGCCCGTCGCCACAGCGTTGGGCTCGACCTCGCCAACCCCAACAGACCGCCATCGGGCAACCGGCCGCCGGATTCCGCGACGGCGCGGATGGATCGCAGGGTGTCCTCCCGGAACGCTCGCATCAGGGTCACCCCTGGCGGACGTGAGCGCACCAGGTTGACCAGCTCCGCCTCGCGGTCCTCGGCCCGGTCAAGGGCCAGGTCCTCCTTGGTTGGGAAGTAGTTGAAGACTGTCTTCCTGGACACGTCGGCGGCCTGGGCGATCTCGTCCACGGTGACCGCGTCGAACCCTCGCTCGGCGAACAGCCTGGCGGCGACCGCCGCGATATGGCGCCGGGTCTCCTGCTTCTTGCGCTCGCGCAGGCTGCTGCTCATTCCTACGAGGATATTATGTTGACTTCACTCAGACGAGTTTTACACTCAGTGTATGAATAATGAGGCCCCGCCCGCCATCGAGGCGGTCGGCTTGGTGAAGAGATACGGCGAGGTCGAGGCGGTCCGTGGGATCGACCTGACCGTCCATGCCAACGAGACGTTCGGCTTCCTCGGCCCAAACGGCGCAGGCAAGTCGACCACGATCAACATGCTCTGCACACTGGTCAAGCCCACCGACGGTACCGCACGGGTCGCCGGCCACGACGTGGTGACCCAGCGGGACGCGGTACGCCGGAACATCGGCCTGGTGTTCCAGGACACCACCCTCGACGGCTATCTCACCGCCGAACGCAACCTGCGGCTGCACGCGGAACTCTACGGTGTGCCGCGCGACGTCCTGGACGACCGGCTCCGCCAGGTCCTCGACATGGTCGGGCTGTGGGACCGCAAGGACAGCAAGGTGAACACCTTCTCGGGCGGCATGAAGCGCCGGCTCGAAATCGCCCGCGGCCTGCTGCACTCGCCCCGCGTGCTGTTCCTGGACGAGCCCACCGTCGGCCTCGACCCGCAGACCCGAGGCGCGATCTGGGCCTATATCAGGGAACTCAAGCGGGCCGAGGACATCACGATCTTCCTGACCACGCACTACATGGACGAGGCCGAGTACTGCGATCGCATCGCGATCATGGACCACGGCCAGATCATCGCGCTCGACACGCCGTCCGCCCTCAAGGCGAGTATCGGCAAGGACCGCATCACCATCGGCACGCCGGACAACCAACTGGCCATCAACGCGATCAAGGAATGCTTCGGCATCGACGCGCAGACGGTCGAGGGCATGGTCGTGTTCTCCGTGGAGAACGGCGAGACGTTCGTGCCACGGCTTTTCGCCGAACTGGACCTGCCCATCCTGTCGGTCAACGTCGCGCGGCCGTCGCTGGACGACGTGTTCATGTCCTACACCGGAACCACCATTCGCGAGGCGGAGGCGTCCACCGGCGACCGGAACCGCCGCGCCATGGCCCGCATGAGAAGGAGATAACGACCGTGGCGACAACCACCGCGATACCGGTCACCGTTCGGGTGCCGGCCCGATCCTCCTTCGGTGAGCTGCGTGCCATCAAGATCGTCTGGCAACGCGAGATGATTCGCTTCCTGGACGACCGCACCCGGTTCATCACCTCGCTGATCCAGCCGTTCCTCTTCCTGTTCGTGCTGGGCACCGGCCTGACCAACCTCACGCAGTCCGGCAGCGGCGGAGTGGACCTGAAAACGTTCCTCTATCCGGGCATTCTCGCCATGTCGGTGCTGTTCACCGCGCTGTTCTCGGCGGCGTCGGTGGTGTGGGACCGGGAGTTCGGCTTCCTCCGGGAGATGCTCGTCGCTCCGGTGAGCCGCGCCTCCATCGTGATCGGCAAATGCCTCGGCGGCGCCACCACCTCGGCACTGCAGGGCGTTCTGCTGCTGGCCGTTGCCGGCGCGGTCGGCGTGCCCTACGACCCGGTCCTGCTGCTGGAGATCTTCGGCCTACAGCTTCTGCTGGCGTTCACGCTCAGCGCGTTCGGGCTGATGGTGGCCGCGCGGATCACCCAGATCCAGAGCTACATGGCGGTCACCCAGATGCTCGTCATGCCGCTGTTCTTCATCTCCGGCGCGATCTTCCCGGTGTCCGGCCTGCCCACCTGGCTGACCGTGCTCAACCGGCTCGATCCGATCACCTACGCCGTCGACCCCATCCGGCATGTGGTGTTCGAGCACCTGACCATCAACCCGATCGCTCGCAAGGTCCTCGACGCCGGCGTCACATGGGGCGGCTGGCAGGTGCCCCCGCTACTGGAAACCGGCGTGGTCGCGGCCCTCGGACTGCTCATGCTGGGCATCGCCATCATGACGTTCAGCAAATCCGAATAACCAATCGGTACCGGATCAGTAGCCGTAGAAGACGCGTTCGACGACCGCCCGGGCGCGGCGGGTGGTTCGCCGGTAGCGGTCGAGGAACTCACCGGGTTCGGCGTTCGGTTCGACGACGCTGGCCAGCGCGGCCAGTTCCCGCGAATGGGTCGGCAGCTGGTCGCTGGCCTTGCCACGCACCAGCATCGCGGCGTTGCGCGCCCTGGTCACCAGCAACCACGAGGTGACCAGGGCGTCGGCGTCCTCATGCGCCAGCAATCCGGCGTCCGCGGCGATCCGCAAACCTTCCACAGTGGACTGTGTGCGCAGCTCCGGAATCTCGTGGCCGTGGCATAGTTGCAGCAACTGGATGGTCCACTCGATGTCCGCCAGGCCGCCACGGCCGAGCTTGGTGTGCGTGCTCGGATCGGCGCCACGCGGCAACCGCTCATTCTCGACCCGCGCTTTCACCCGGCGGATCTCGCGAATCGCGGCCGCGTCGAGACCCTTCTCGGGATACCGGATCGGATCGACCATCTCCATGAAGCGCGCGGCCAGGTCGGCGTCGCCGGCGATCGGGCGGGCTCGCAGCAACGCCTGTGCCTCCCACACCTCGCCCCAGTGCGCGTAATAGGCGCGGTACGACTCCAGCGTGCGGCTCAACGGACCCTGCCGGCCCTCCGGCCGTAGGTCGGCGTCGATCAGCAGCGGCGGATCCTGGCTCGGCGAGCCGAGTGCGGTACGCAGTGTCTCGGCGACCGAGTTCGCCCAGCCCACCGCCTCCGCGTCGGTGGTGTCACCGATCGGTTCACAGACGAACAGCACGTCGGCGTCGGAGCCGTAGCTGAGTTCCCGGCCGCCCAACCGGCCCATCGCGATCACCGCGAGCCGCGCCGGCGGTTCACCCTCCACATGGGACTTCGCGCGCAGCACCACCGCCAGCGCCGCCCGCAGCACCGCGATCCAGATACTGGTCAGCGCCTCGCACACGGCCGGAACATCGAGCAGCCCCAACACGTCGGCACTCGCCACCCGGACCAGCTCATGCCGGCGGAACGACCTGGCCGCGGCCACCGCGGTGTCGAGATCGTCGTGCCGGTCGACGGCGGCGACCAGTGCCTTGGCCACCTCCGCCGGATCCCGGCCGGCCAGCTCGCTGGTCTCGGAGAACATCTGTAGCACCTCGGGCGCCCGGATCAGCAGATCCGGGATCAGCTTCGAGGTGCCCAGCAGGGTCGTCAGCCGCTGTGCTACGGCGCCCTCGTCCCGCAACAGCCGCAGGTACCACGGCGTGTCGGCGAGCGCCTCGGACAACCGGCGGTAGGCGAGCAGGCCGCCGTCCGGGTCCGGCGTGCAAGCCAGCATGTCCAGCAACACGGGCAGCAGGGCGGTCTGGATGGCGGCGCGACGGGACACCCCGGTGGTCAGTGCCTCGATGTGGTGCAGGGCGCCGTCCGGGGCGACGAATCCGAGCGCGGCCAGCCGGGCGGCCGCCTGGGCGGCGGTCAACCGCATGGCCTCGGTGGGCACCCGGGCCACGGACTCCAGCAGCGGCCGGTAGAACAGCTTCTCGTGCAGTCGCCGAACCCGGTTGGAGTGCCGGCGGAACATCGCCAGCAGCGTCTCGCCGGCGGATCGGCCATGCTCCGGCCGGACACCGGCGGCGCGCGCCAACCAGCGCAACGCGGCCTCGTCATGTTCCTCGGGGAACGTGTGCGTGCGCAGCAGCTTGTGGAGTTGTAGCCGGTGTTCCAGGCTGCGCAGGAACCGATACGACTCGGCCAGCTCGTAGGCGTCCTGGCGGCCCACATACCCACCGGAGCCCAGCGCCGCCAGTGCGCCGACGGTGGACGACAGGCGCAGGCGTTCGTCGCTGCGGCCGTGCACGAGTTGCAGAAGTTGCACCGCGAACTCGACGTCACGAAGCCCGCCGCGGCCGAGCTTCAACTCGCGGCCCTGGAGCTCGGCGGGCACATGTTCCTCGACCCGGCGGCGCATCGCCCGAACGTCGGCCACGAAGTCCTCGCGGTTCGCCGCCGTCCACACCATCGGCCGAACCGCGCGGAGATACTCCTCGCCCAGCTCGGCGTCGCCGGCCACCGCACGGGCCTTCAGCAGCGCCTGGAACTCCCAGGTGTGCGCCCAGCGACGGTAGTAGCCGAGATGGCTGTCCACCGAGCGGACCAGCGGCCCGGCCTTGCCCTCCGGGCGCAGCGCGGCGTCGACCTCGAAGGCCGCCCGCCGGGCGATCCGCATCATCCGGCTGGCCCACCGGCTCGCCGCGTTCAGATCACCCTCACCGACGAACACGA
The DNA here is from genome assembly GCA_036384655.1 of Pseudonocardiaceae bacterium. Taxonomy (GTDB): domain Bacteria; phylum Actinomycetota; class Actinomycetes; order Mycobacteriales; family Pseudonocardiaceae; genus DASVLX01. The sequence continues at coordinate 933 of DASVLX010000058.1, read as the reverse complement.
CGTCCACGTCGCTGACGTAGTTCAGCTCGCGTCCACCGCATTTCCCCATCGCGATCACGGCCAGCCGGCAGTCCTTCGGCTGCTCGACCTCCTTGGCGATCAACAGAGAGGCGCTCAGCGCCGCCTCGGCAAGACCGGTGAGCTCGGCGGTGATCTCCTCGTATCGCGGTTGCGGTAGCTCGGTCTGGACCAGGTGGCCGAGGTCGTAGGCGGCGATGCGCAGCAGTTCGCCGCGGTAGGCCAGGCGCAGCGCGGCCACCTGATCGGTCACCGGATCGCCGCTGTTGACCGCGGTCAGCAGGATGGGGGTGAACTCGTCCGGCACGATCGGCCAGCCACGCGCGGAGGACTCCAGCCAGCGCCAGCGCTCCGGGTTGGCGACCAGATAGTCGGCCAGAGCGGTGGAGGTGCCAAGCACACCGAACAGCCGTCCGCGCAGCTGCCGGTCGGTTCGCAGCGCGCTGTCCAGCGTCTGCCAGTCGTCCTGGCATGCCTCGCGCAGCCGGACCAGGCCGAGCAGCGCGGCATCGGGGTCCGGGGCACGAGACAGGGCATGCAGAATCAACTCGGCGTCCTCGGCCGGACCGGCCTCGTGCCACCAGCCGGCCGTCCGCAGCGCCTCCTCGGCACGCGGGTCGGTCAGCCCGAAGCGACCCGGCGACACCACGGAACGAAAGCGATCGGACATCCCTAACAACGTTAGTCGTTGAGGGAAGCGAAGGACAACGCACGAAACGACAACGAGCCCCGGGAGACAGTGTCTGTCTCGACCGGGGCTCGTTGCCCGAAAGATGTCCGGCGGTGTCCTACTCTCCCACACCCCTGCGGGTGCAGTACCATCGGCGCTGGGAGGCTTAGCTTCCGGGTTCGGAATGGGACCGGGCGTTTCCCTCCCGCCATGACCGCCGTAACTCTATGAACATAGCCACACTC
>DASVLX010000057.1:0-19099 GCA_036384655.1 Pseudonocardiaceae bacterium | reverse complement strand
GCGCGCGGCTGTCGGATTTCTCCGCCTGGCCTGGGACACGTTCAGCGACGAGCGAATGCTCTCCCAACTCGTCCAGATCCTTGATCTCCTCGCCGAGGCGTATGAGCTGACGGGCCGGCCGGCCGAAGCCAAGCAGGCACGGGAGTCCGCCGCGAGGTACTACGACGCGCTGGGCGACCGGAAGGCGGCCGCCGAACGGCGCTCGGCTCAGTCGTGATCACGGGTCACGGTGAGCCGCCGGTCGGTCCCGCCCGCTCGGACGGTGAGGACTCGCGGTGGTTCATGGCCCGCGACAAGCCAGGCATACAGCGCGGATGCCGACAGCGCCGGGTCATGCGTCAGTGGGCCGCGCACGATCAGCCGGCCGGCCAACCGATCGAGCAGCAGGCAGTCACCGCCGGGGCCGAGCACGCCCGCCAGGCGAATCCCGGGCCGGGCGGCCAGGGTTTCCGTGAGCCACCGGTCGGCGGGAAAGTCCTGGGCAGTGGGCTCGATCAGCACCACATCGGCGGCCGCCAGCACCCGCGGGTCGGGATGATGCGCGCGGACGACCAGATGCCCGCTCAGATCCGGTGCTCCCGGCGGCTGGACCTCCTCGGCGTGACGCGTCACCGACACCCTTGCCGCTTCGGCATCCGGTCCGTCATTGAGTACACAGTGGACCCGGCAGGCCATCACGACGGAATCGCTCAGGCCGATGGTGGGCAGGACTCGGGCGGTGATCTCCCGTTCGGGCTCGGCCAGACCCATCAGCCGATAGCAGGTCGCGCGCAGCACCCGCAGCGACGAACCAGGGACCGACGACACCAGCCCGGCGACCTCGGCATACCGCCCCGGCCGGTGGGTGGCGATCACCTCGTCAATCTGGGAACGCAGACAGCGGTCGGGCGCGAGCCTCGGCGCGATCCGGCCCACCGCGTCCACGACCGTGTCCGGAACGACCTCGTCCGTGGGGAAGCTGGCCAGCAGTGTCGGCCGATCTATCGCCGCACCATAGGCGGTCACGGAGCCGTGATCACCGATCACGGCGTCGGCGGCGACAAGGGCGGCGCGCCATCCCTCCGTCGGCGGTATCAGTCTCAGCCCGGACCGAACACAGTCGGCGAGCCATGAGCGGATCTGCCAGGGGCTGTGCCCGTCCCAGATATTCGGGTGCAGGATCGCGACAACCGCGTATTCGTCGATCGGCAGTTCGGCGACAATGCTCCGGATCAGCGTCGGCCAGTGCCCGAAAAGTGAGCTGTCCGACCATGTTGAATTCAGGACGACGATCCGTCGATCGTCCGGAATCCCGAGAGCGGCCCGATACATGGTCCGTTCGGTCAGGCTTATCAGCAACCGGTCATAACAGGGATCTCCCGCCACGACCGTGGCGGGCAGCGCCTGCGGTGCTCGCCGGGCGAGGTAGTCACGTTGGTGCTGGTGCGACAGGATGATCGCGCTGGCCAGCGGCCTTCCGTCGTACAACAACCACTGCGCCGACAGCCCGAACGGCTCCCGGCTCCCGGCTCCCGGCTCCCGGCTCCCGGCTCCCGGCTCCCGGCTCCCGGCTCCCGGCTCCCAAGGGTGAATATTTAGTATATCCGATTCCGTGCGGCAAGATCATCAGGGGGCCGTTGACCTGGCTGAGTCCGCCGTGGTTCGCGGCGATGACCAGATCGAATGGTGTCAATGTCGCCTGCTGCCATGGAATCAGACACACGTCGAGGTCGGTGAGGAACTGTTCAAGCCCGAACCGGAATGGATCGGACGGTTCCACGGTGAAGACAACCTGCACGCGGAAATCGGACTCGAAAACATACAGCAGATCGAGCAGGCGAGTGAGCGACACGGTGTTGTGGACAACAACGAGGACACGTTTCGTGTTACGGACGGTGACCCACTGCGACGCCCTGGGGCCGATCGGCACATTGCGCGGGGCGGAGTCGGTCACGGTCACATGTCCTCCATTCCGCTGCTGGCCTGCGCCGATGAGCGCGCTGATGAGACGGTCGGGCAAGCCCAGCATAGGAGATCACGCGGCGATGCCGCGGTGACCGAGGCGACTGTCCGTGCGCGCTCGATCCTCTTCGTGCCGTTTCCGGCACACGGCCATGTCAACCCTCTGCTGCCGGTGGTCTCGGAACTTGTCGACCGCGGTGCGGAGGTCGAGGTGATCGTGTCCGACAGGTTCACGGCGCCCTTCCGGGCGGCCGGTGCCAGGGTGCGGACGACGAGCTTCGATGTCCGCGTGCGGGTGCCGGAGTGGCCGGGTCCGATCTGGGCGGCCCGGTACGGCTGGGAGCTCCTTCGCCGCCACCGGTCCGGTCGTGGCCTGGATTCGTGCGGTGATGCGCCACCGGACCTCGCCGTGATCGATCCGATGGCAACCTGGGGCACGACGTGGGCACGGCGGCGCGGTCTCCGGTGGATCCCGCTGCACACGACTCGCGTTCGACGAGCCGGCTCGGCGGACGCACTGATCGCCGTGCTGCCCGAACTGCAATCGAACGCCGATCGGCTGCCGGCGAACCAGGTCTGCACCGGGCCACTGCTTCGCCCGGTCACCGGGGACATGGCCAGGGACATGGACCTGCCATGGCATCGCATCGAAGAGGGGCCGACGGTCCTCGTCTCACCGGGAACCGTGTACGCCCGTCGCCCGAGGTTTTTCGCCGCGGTCGCCGACGCGTTCGCCGGCACCGACTGGTTGGTGGTCATGTCGACCGGCCCGACCGGCGGCGCGGGGGAGATGTCGTTGCCGCCCAACGTCATCGCACGCCCCCACCTGCCGCAGTTGGCCGTGTTGGAGCACGCTGACGCGTTCGTGACACACGCCGGGATGAACTCGGTCCAGGAGGCGCTCGCCTATGCCGTGCCCATGGTCCTCACCCCCCGGTCACGCGAACAGCGCGACACCGCGGCTCGCATCGTCGAACTCGGCGCGGGCGTCCCGCTGCGTGGGCACACACCGCGCCCCGCCGACGTGTTCGCCGCCGTAACCACGGCCAGCAGCGACCCGTCTATCCGCGCCAACCTCAACCGCCTACAGCGCCGTGTCCGGGCCATCCCCTCCGCGGCCTTGGCCGCCACGACGATCCTGCGCCTGGCCGGCCGCCAGTGACGCGGTACTGGCACGTCTCGGACCCAGCCGGGACGTCCGCAGGCAACCACTCCGCTCATGGCCCATGATGCATCACATGCGCCCATCCTGTCGCGCGCGAACTCCGGGCCGGAATGACCGGGGGTCCGCGCGGACAGGCTGTCAGCGGCCTCAGGCGACGCCGGTCGGGACCTCGAAAAGGCCGTGGGCGTCATCGGCGATGGCCTCGTCGCGGCCTCGGTAGTGCATCTTCTTGCCGGTGGCGGTGACGGGCAGTTCCTTGACAAAGCGGTAGCCGCGCGGGCGTTTATAGGGGGCGAGCATCGGGTGCGCGCGACAGTGCTTGTCGCATTCCTCGGCGGTCAGCGTGTCGTCGGCCGGCACGATGTAGGCGACGATCCGCTGGCCCCAGGTGTCGTCGGGGATGCCGACGACCAGGCTGTCCGCGATCTTGGGGTGCTCGTTGAGCGCCTCCTCGACCTGCACGGGGTGCACGTTCTCGCCGCCGGTGATGATCATGTCGTCCTTGCGCCCGATGATCGTCACGTACTCGTCGGCGTCCCAGGTGGCGAGGTCGCCGATGTACAGCCAGCCCTTGTGGAACTTGTCCGACTGCTCGTCGGAGGCGTTCGCGTACGCCAGGCCGCACTTGGGGGAGCGGACGATCACCTCACCGATCTCGCCGCCGTCCTTGGCCGCGTAGTCGTTGGGCTCGGCCAGCCGGTCGTCGTAGATCCGCACCACGGCGACGTCGTCGTCGGTGCAGGCCCGGCCGGCGCTGCCGGCGTGGTCGGGCAGGTCGGCGGGGCGCAGGAAGGTGTTCCAGAACGCCTCGGTGGTGCCGTAGCCGTTGAAGATCCGCGGCGTCAGCGTCTGCTGATAGTGCAGGCACGCCTCGCGTTCCAGGGGTGCGCCCATGGTGACGATGCCGCGCAGAGTGGACAGGTCACGGGGCTTGTCGGTCTGGGCCCGCGCCAGCAGCGCGAGGTTGGTGGGCGCGCCAATGAGATACGTGAGCCCGAACCACTCCACGTAGTCCAGGCACACGTTCGGGTCGAACGCGCGCATCGGGACCACCTGCGCGCCGGCGTAGAACACCGGGTTCGGACCGCCCGAATAGAGCCCGCCGCGGTGGAACCACGGGGTCATGTTCAGCGTGCGGTCCTCCGGCGTGAGCGGAAAATGCATGATCACGTCGTGCGCGGAGAACACCTCGACCGCGCTGTTCAGCGGCACGCCCTTGGGCATGCCGGTCGTTCCCGACGTGTAGAGGCGGGTCGTCTCCGCCCAGGATGATTCGGTGCCGGGCAGCGGACGCGCGGTGCCGGCCGGCAGGTCGGCGAACCGGACCGCGCCGGGCAGCGGCTCGCCGTCGCCGACGGCCGCGATCACGGCCGGCCGCTTCTTGGCGAGACCGAGGGTGCTGGTCACCTGCTCGGTCAGCGCGGTGTCGTACACGAACACCGCCGGCTCACCCTGGTCCAGCACGCTCGCGGTTTCCCCGGGCGCCAACCGGAAATTGACGGGAGAACCGACCGCGCCGCAGGCCTGGGTGGCCAGATACAACAGCGCGAATTCCACCCCGTTGAACAACTGGTACACGACCATGTCGCCGGGACCGACACCGGCGTCGGCCAGGCCGGTGGCGAGTCTGTCCACCCGCTCACCGAGTTCGGCATAGGTCAGGGTCGCACCGGTGACCGGGTCGGTGATCGCCACTCGACCCGCGTAGCGGTGCGTGTTACGCCGGAACCCGGCGAGATAGGTGAATTCCTGTTCAAAATACTGCCGATAGGCCGTTGGATCGTAACCGTTCATCGTTGAACTCCTCGAATGGCCAACGGATTCCGCATCTTAGTTTGTCTCGGCATGGGCGGACGGGAACCGCGGTGCCCGCTTCTCGCGCAGCGCGGCGGCGCCCTCCACGACATCCGGACTCATGAAGCACAACATTTCGTAGGCGGCGGACTGGTCGAAGATCGGGCCGGCCGCCCGCAGCCAACCGTTGAGTGCCTTCTTGGTCAGCCGGATCGCCGGCTGGGCACCGGTGGCAAGCCCGTCCGCGATCCGCAGTGCCTCGGACAGCACCTCCTCGCGCGGCAGCGCCTTGCTCACCAGCCCGATCCGCTCGGCATCGGTGCCGCCGATCATCTCGCCGGTCAGCAGGTAATAACGGGCCTTGGCCATGCCGGCCAGCAACGGCCAGATGATCGCCGCGTGGTCGCCGGCCGCCACGCCGAGCTTGACATGCCCGTCGCCGATCCGGGCGTCCTCCGCGCAGATCGAGATGTCGGCCAGCAGCGCGACAACCGTGCCGGCGCCGACCGCCACACCGTTGATGGCCGACACGATCGGCTTCTCGCAGTTGATGATGTTGTAGACCAGGGAACTCATCTCCGACAGCATGTGCGAGACGCGGTCATGATTGCCGGCCATGCGTTGCACCATGCCCAGATCCCCACCGGCCGAGAATGCCTTGCCGGCGCCGGTCACCACCGCGACCCTGGTTTCCGGATCGGCGGAAACGTCCGCCCACACCTGGGCCAGTTCGCCGTGCATCCGCTCGTTCGCCGCGTTGTATTTCTCCGGCCGGTCAAGCGTGATCAGCAGGACCCCGTTGGCCCGGCGTTCGAAACGCAGGTGCTCGTATTCGGAGTACTTCATGGCGCTGTTGTCCTCTCCATGAGGTCGTGGGGATCTGGGCTTGGTGGGGAATGGTTATTTGAACGCCGAATGGCCGGTCAGGGCCTGACCGATGATGAGCTGGTGCACCTCGGACGTGCCCTCGTAGGTGAGCACGGATTCCAGGTTGTTGGCATGCCGCAGCACCGGGTAGTCCAGCGTGATTCCGTTGGCGCCCAACAGGGTGCGGCATTCCCGGGCGATGGCCAGCGCCTCTCGCACGTTGTTGAGCTTGCCGAGGCTGACCTGTTCCGGGTGCAACTGTTCGTCGTCCTTGAGACGGCCGAGATGCAGCGCGAGCAACATGCCCTTGCCCAGTTCCACCGTCATGTCCGCGAGTTTGAGCTGGGTGGCCTGGTAGGCGGCGAGCGGCCGGTCGAAGATCTCCCGGTCGCCGACGTAGCGCAGGGCCGTGTCCAGGCAGTCCCGGGCCGCGCCGATCGCGCCGAACACAATGCCGAACCGGGCCTCGTCCAGGCAGGTCAACGGCCCGGACAGGCCCTTGGCCTCGGGCAACAGCGCCGTCTCGGGCACCCGCACGTCGTCCAACACGAGTTCGCCGGTGACCGAGGCGCGCAGCGAGAGCTTGCGGGTGATCTCATGCGCGGTGAAGCCGGGCGTGTCGGTCGGCACCACGAAGCCCCGCACGCCGTACTCGGTCTTCGCCCAGATGATGGCGACGTCGGCGACCGGACCGTTGGTGATCCACATCTTGCCGCCGTTGAGAATCCAGTCCGAGCCGTCCCGCTGGGCATGGGTGCGCATGCCGGACGGATTCGAGCCGAAGTCCTGTTCGGTGAGCCCGAAGCAGCCGATCACGTCACCGGCGGCCATGCCGGGCAGCCACCGCTGCTTCTGTTCCTCGCTGCCGAACCGCCAGATCGCGAACATCGCCAGTGAGCCCTGCACCGAGACCAGGCTGCGCAGCCCGGAGTCGGCGGATTCCAGTTCCAGGCACGCCAGGCCGTAGGCGGTGGCGGTGGTGCCGGCGCAGTCGTAGCCGGTCAGGTGCATGCCCAGCACGCCGAGATCGCCGAGTTCCTTGGCGAGCTCGCGGGCGGGGATGGTGGCGGACTCGTACCAGTCGGCCACATGTGGGCGGATCCGGTCGTCGACGAAGTCACGCACGGTCTCGCCGATCGCGCGATCCTCACCGTCGATCAGGCTATCGGTGGCGAACAGGCCCAGGGGTGTGGTCGGCACGGGTTTCGGCGCGCTGGTCTTCGGCACAGTGTCGTCCCTTCCGGACGGATGGTCAGCTCATGGTCAGGCCGCCGCTGACGCTGACGGTCTGCCCGGTCACGTAGCCAGCTTCGTCCGAAGCCAGGAACGCCACCACATTGGCGAGATCGGACGGCTGCGCCAACCGCCGGAAGGGGATGGCTCGAATCAGCGCGTCACGCAGCCTCGGCTCGTCGCCAACCACCGAGGCGAACAGCGCCGTGTCGGTGGGCCCAGGACACACGCAGTTCGCGTTCACCTTATGACGGGCCATCTCGCGCGCGATGGTCTTGGTGAAAGCGATCACCCCGCCCTTGGCGGCCGAGTACACCGCCTCGCCGGAGGAGCCGACACGCCCGGCGTCGGAGCCGATGTTGACCACCGACCCGAAACCCTGCCTGGCCATCACCGGCAGCACCGCATGGCAGGTGTGCAGCATCCCGTAGAGGTTGATGGCGATGATCCGGTCCCAGTCGGCCGGGTCGGAGTCGACGAACGCGCCACCCTTGTCCCAGCCGGCGTTGTTGACCAGCACGTCGATCCGGCCGAACCGGGCGATGACCTGCTCGACCATCGCGTTCACCGACTCACGCGAGGTCACGTCCACCCGGATCCCGACGGCGGGATCGCCCAGTTCGTCGGCGGCCTGCTTGGCCGATGCCTCGTCCACGTCGGTGGCCACGACCGTCGCGCCCTCGCCGGCGAGCTTCCCGGCGATGGCACGGCCGATGCCGCGGCCGGCCCCGGTCACGACGGTGATCTTGTCCCGCAGCCTGCCCATGCTGTGTCCTTCCTGTCCTGCGAGGTTCACGGCGCGTACTCGCGGCCCAGCAGATGGCGGGCGATCACGAGCTTCGACACCTGCGCGGTGCCGTCGCCGATCTCCAGCCCGATGACGTCACGAAGCCGCTGGCCGAGTGGGCTGTCCGTGGAGTAGCCCAGGTTGCCGAAGGTCAGCAGGCACTGGTGGATGATCTCGGTGGCGAGCTTCGGCGCCCAGAACTTCGCCATGGCCGCCTCGGCGCTGTGTTCCAGGCCGGCGTCCTTGCGCCACAACGCCTCGTAGCAGACATGCCGCGCGCCACGCAGGTAGGCGGCCTGCTCGGCGAGCGGGAACGACACGCCCTGGAACCGGCCGATCGGCTGGCCGAACGCCTGCCGGTCACGCGCCCAGGTGATCGTCTCCTCCAGCGAGACGGCGGCCGCGCCGAGACAGAGCAGGCCGATGATCGCGCGCGAGTAGTCGAACCCGCGCATCACCGAGATGAACCCCTCGCCGAGCGAGCCGACCAGTCGGTCACCGGCCACCGGGAGGTCGTCGAAGAACAGTGACGCGCGGCCGATCGCCCTGCCGCCCAGGTCGTCGAACCGGCTTCGGGAGACGGCCGGATGGTCGAGATCGACGTAGAAGGCGCTCACTCCGCGCGCTCCGGGACCACCGGTGCGGGCGAGCACGAGCGCGGTGTGCGCGTCCATACCGAGCGTGATCGAGGTTTTCTCGCCGGACAGCGTCCAGTTGTCGCCATCGGGTCGCGCGACCATCCGCAGGTTCGCCGCGTCCGTGCCGTTGCCGGGCTCGGTGACGCAGATCGACGGGATCACCTGGCCGGCGGCGATCGGCGGCAGCCACTCGGCCTGCTGCGCCTCGGTCGCGTTCGCAGCGATGATGTCGCTGATCAGCGCGGTGTTGATGAGCAGATAGCCGGCGTTGAAGTCGGCGCGGCCGACCTCCTCGGCGGCCATCCCGGCGACCACCGCGCCGGTCTCCTGACCGCCGAAGCGCGCCGGCACCCGCAACCCGGTCAGGCCCATCCCGGCCATCTGGGCGACCAGCTCCGGCCGCTGCCTCCCGGCCCGGTCGTCGGCCTGGTAGTGCGGCGCGAGCACCTTGGTGCCGAAGCGCCGCAGCTCCTGCCGGAAGGCTTCCTGTTCGTCGTTGAACGCGAAATCCATGCCCTTCTCCGGGTCAGCGTGCCGTCACCGGCAACTATGACGGTTCGGGGTGCGCGGCTACAACCGGGTCAGTCTGGAGGATGTCGCCGAGCGGCCGAACCAGCGCCCGCCGGGCGCGCGAACGTCGGCGACGCCGACCGCGCCGGGGGCCATCGCCAGGGTCATTGAGCAACTGGCCGACACCCTCATGATGCTGGTCGGCCAGCCGCCTCCGGCGAATGCGCGTACTCCGCGAACCAGCGCAGCATCTCCGGGTGCGTGATCCCGCCGCTGGCGCTGACCTCCTCCGGCCTTCGGCCCTGCAGCACCTTCTTGACCGGGATTTCCAGTTTCTTGCCGGTGAGGGTGCGCGGAATGGCGGGCACCTCGATGATCGCGTCGGGCACATGACGCGGGGAGAGCTGGGTCCTGATCCGCTGCGCGATTCTCCGGCGCAGCGCGTCATCGAGTGTCACACCGGGCGCGGTCACCACGAAAAGCGGCATGAAATACCCGCCGTCCTCGCGTTCCGCGCCGATCACCAGGCTGTCCGCGATCTCCGGTAGTTGCTCGACAACCCCGTAGATGTCCGCCGATCCCATCCGGACGCCCATCCGGTTCAGGGTGGCGTCCGAGCGGCCGGACACGATCACACTGCCGTCGGCGTTGATCGTCACCCAGTCGCCGTGCCGCCACACACCGGGAAACATGTCGAAATAAGAGGCGCGGTAGCGCGCGCCGTCCGGGTCATTCCAGAAATACAGCGGCATGGACGGCATCGGCTCGGTCACCACCATTTCGCCCTCCTCACCAAGAACCCGTTCGCCGCGGTCGTTCCACGCGGCCAGCGCCACGCCGAGCGCTGCCGCCTGGATCCGCGCCGGATAGACCGGCAGCAGCGGGGTGCCGCCGGCCAGCGCGGAACACACGTCGGTGCCGCCGCAGACGGACTGCAGCAGCACATCGGGCTTGACGTCCCGGTACGTCCATTCCCAGGCGGCGGTGGGCAGCGGCGAGCCGGTCTGCAGGATCGTGCGCAGCGCGCCCAGGTCGTAGCGGTCGGCGGGTCGGCCGGGTTGGCCGGCCGAGCCCTGACCGGCGGCGGCCTGGTGGGCCGACCGTTCGCCGGCCATCAGGTAGCCGGCGCCGAGGCCGACCACGCTGGCCCGGGTGCGCTCGGCGATCCGCCACACGCCGTGCACATCCGGGAAGGTCGGGCTGCCGTTGTAGAGGACGATCGTGGCGCCGTGCAGCAGGCCGCCGACCATGTAGTTCCACACCATCCAGCTCGTCGAGGTGACGAACAGGAAGCGGTCGTCGGCACGCAGATCGGCGCCCAGCCCGAGGGCCTTGAGCAACTCCACCACGATGCCGCCGTGGCCGTGCACGATCCCCTTGGGAACTCCGGTGGTGCCCGACGACCACAGTATCCACAGTGGATGGTCGAATCCGGTGTCCGCGAACTCCAGCGTGGCGTCCGAGGCCGCCACGGCGTCGTCCCAGCTCAGCCGGGCCGGGCCGGTGGCGGACGTGTCGCGGCCGTCCTCGCCGACCACGACCACCGCGCGCAGGCTCGGCAGGGCGGCGGCCAGCTCCTCGATCTCCGCCCGCCGGTCGAAACGCTTGCCGCCATACGGGTAGCCGGTCGCGGCGATCAGCACGACGGGCGCGGCCTGCTGGAACCGGGCCAGCACGCTCGGCGTGCCGAAGTCGGGGGAGCAGGCCGTCCAGATCGCGCCGATGCTGGCGCTGGCCAGCAGCGCGACGACCGCTTCGGCGATGTTCGGCAGGTAGCCGGCGACCCGGTCGCCGCGCCGCACGCCCAGGCCGCGCAGGGTGGCGGCGAACGCGGCGGTCCGCCGGGCCAGTTCGGCCCAGGAGGTCTCGACCACCGGACCGTTCTCGTCGACCGACACCAGCGCCGGCCGCTCGGTGGTCGCGTGCCGGAAGCATTCCCGGGCGAAATTGATCCGGGCGCCGGTGAACCAGCGGGCGCCCGGCATGCGCGCGTCCGCCAGCACCTCGCCATAGCCGGACACGGCGTCCAGGCCGTAGAAGTCCCAGACGCTCGACCAGAATCCGGCCACGTCCTCGACAGTCCACTGCCACAGCGTCGGATAGTCGGCGAGGGCGATATTGCGCCTGTCGGCGAGCCAGCCCAGATAGTCGGTGACATTGGCCCGGCGCAGGATCTCGGGCGTGGGGGTCCAGAGCGGCGCGTTCATCGTTGACCGATGCTCCCTCGCGAGCCGATGGGAAAGGGGACCGACGGTGTGCGGACGGTGGGGTGGTGGGCCGGCCGTCTCGGACCACCACCCCACCGAGATTCACAGGGTGACAGGCAGTTCCCTGCCAAGCCAGTCGTGATAGAAGGTTTCCAGGTCAGGGGTGAACTCGACCTCGACCGGGAAGGTCGGTGGAACGCAGTCCACGTCCAGCAGATCTCCGCTGACCGGGCACAGGAACTCCCGGATCTCCACCAGATCGGGATCGATCGTCAGATCCTTGTCCGGATAGATCTCCAACAGATCCTCGCGGCTGCGCCGGACGATCACATTGCAGTTCATCTTCCAGTTTCCGTTCCACGGCCCGAGTTCGGCGCCCGCCCGGGTCTTGACGATCGCGTGACCGTCCTTGGCGACGATGAAAACGTTCTCGCCGAGCGGCAACAGAATCCGCTCGTTCCAGTCGACCTCGCCCTGCAGGGCATTGATCGTCTCGTCGAACCGGGTTTCCGACTTGGGCGAGCGCATCAGCCCGATCAGCTCGTCCCAGGCCAGCTCACGCCGCACCAGCGCGGTCGTCAACTCCTGGCTGGTGGAGCGGGATTCGTCGGTGGTCATGATCGTCCTCCTCAGGCCGTGCGCGGACGGCTCGACGACTGCGGGTAGTAGAAGCCGGCGGGCTTGGGCTCGTGGAAGTCCGGCTCGCCGGTGTCGGTGTAGGGGAACTCGTCGAGGTTCCAGAACTCCTTGTACTGCTCGACCAGCGAGTCGGACAGCTTCGCCGAGCGGGCGAACAGGTGGTGCACCAGGTCGCTGACCTCGCCGGACCGGGCCCGGTGGCGTTCGTTCTCCCACCACTGCTGGGCGGGCACCGACTCGGCGAGCCGGGCCTGACGACGGCGGTCCCGTTCGGCGGCTGTCTGCTCGGCCGAGCCGGCGTAGCCGTAGGCGGCGCGGGCGCCGTCGACCGTGACCAGGCCGTTGGCCAGGTCGTTCTCGATCGTCGCGGGGTCGCGCTCCAGCGGGTCGCCGTAACCGCAGCCGCCGTAGTAGACGAGCCCGAACAGGTCACCCTCGCGCAGGTTGGGGGACCACTGGTTGTCCGGTCCGCAGTACCAGTCCTCCGCGGTGATGGTGCCGTCGGCGAGCATCCGCTGCGCGTCCTCGACGGTCGACGGCAGCTTCTCACCGCGCGCGATGAGATCGTTGATGTTGGTTCCGCTGGCCCACAGGCATTTCCAGCCGGCCGGCGGATAACCGCCGAACAGTCCCTTGTGGAACACGCCGCCGTTCATGCAGCCCGAGCCGGACAGCGTCACGTTCACGACCTGGGAACCGCGCACCATCCACAGTGACTGCCAGGCCGAGCCACCGCGGAACCGCCCGTAACCCTGGTGATCGGAGACGAAACTCCGGCCGAGATAGGCGTTGGGCCCGGTCATCTCCCACACCTCGGCGTCACCCTGAATGCCCTCGGAGTTCCAGATCGGGCTGCCGCAGTCCAGGCCGTCGGCCACGCCACGGGCGCCGAAACTCTCGCCGGCCATCTCGAAGTTCTGGTAGCCGGTGGGCCCGCCGAACTGGTCGAATCCGGTGACACCCACCATGCAGGTCGGCGTCGACATGACGATTTCCTCGGTGAAACCCCGGGCGAACCAACTGATGTCCATCAGCCGCCAGATATTGGAGAACGCCGGGATCAGCGTCCACCAGGCCAACGAGGTCGCCACGCCCTGATAGGTCGCGTTGACGATCGAGCCCTCCGGCAGGAACTGCTTGACCGCCAGATACGCGCCGTCGTTGACCCGGCCGTCGTACGCCAGCAACTGGGTCAGCGTGATCCAGAAACCGCCGTTCATCGGACCGGGCGCGCAGTTGAACGGGTGGAAACTCCACCCGGTCGAACCCTCGAAATCGAGTTCGATGCCGCCGTCTCCGGTGATCGTCATCTCCTGGCGCACCAGGTCGATGAAATCGTTCTTGGCCAGCGGGTGCACGTACTTGACGTGACTGCGCTTGTGCACCGGCATGGTCAGGCCGCGATAGGTGCCGGGCACCATGGTGGTCTTCACCTGCTTGACGAACTCGCGCCGGCCCTCCTCGATGAGTTCGGAGCTGGCCTCCCGGTAGTAGTCGATCCCGAAATCGTCGACGATCTTCTGCAGCGCGTCACGGACCATCAGGCAGCCGGACAGCTTGGCCTTGTCGTCCAGAATCCACCAGTTGGCGTTCCGCAGGCCCATCCGCAGCCGGAGCATGTAGTCGTGCCGGAACTCGTCGTTCTCGCCGACCTTTTCCGCGCTGATGTGCAGGCCCTCGCCGTAACGGTCCGGGGTGAGCACGGACATGCCCGGACCCTCGTAGGTGCCGGCCTCCAGTTCGTGGGACACCGCGCCGACCCAGGCGATCAACTCGTCGCCGTGGAACACCGGGATCGCGGTCATGACGTCGGGCGTGTGCACGCCACCGGCCCACACCTCGTTGTTCTCGAAGATGTCGCCGGGCCGGATACCGGGATTGTCCTGGTAGCCGTTCTTGATCATGAACTTGATGAACTCGGACAGCGTGTGGACGTGCACCATGATCCCGGTCGACAACGCGATCGCGTCGCCCTCCGGGGTGTACAGCCCGATCACGAACTCCTCGAAGTCCCGGACCGCGGGGGAGGACGCGATGTATTTCATCGTCTCCCGAGTCGAGATGATCGTGGACAACAGCCGGGAATGGAACGACTCGAAATGCAGCGGATCGGCGGTGAGGTGCTTGAGGGTTTGCAGGCCCTGGTAGCGCCCGGTCTGCTCGAACAACCGCTCACTGCGTTCCAGCTTGGTCAGCAGGGTCTCCGTGTTGGCGGACATGAATAGCCTCCTGGGCTCGGTGGATCAGGCCTCGCCGGCCCGGTAGTGGATGAGACGGCGGTTGTCGAACTCGACGTGATGTCCGGGCGGGACCAGCAGGGTGGTCGCCGGATGTTCGATCACGGCCGGCCCGTTCACGACGTTGCCGGCGCCCAACTCGTCCATCTCGTAGACGGTGAAGGTGATGTCGCTGCCGCGCCAGTGACCGGACCGATGTCCCTTGATCGCCGACGAGGACGGCACCTTGCCCTGGAGGTCCAATGTGGGCAGTGCCGGCCGTGGCGTGTCCAGATCGGCGGACAAGGCCAGCTCCAGGATCTGGTAACCGACCTCGGAGAACAGCGCCTGCTGCGGATAGATGCTGGTGTAGACGCGCTCATAGTCGCGCATCAGTTGTTCCAGATCGTCGATGCCGTGCAGCCGCTGGCCGTTCCACGGCACTTCGAAGTCCGACAACTGGTTGGTGAACCGGACATAGGCCGAGCGGGTCAGCGTGGCATGCTCGAAATCCCAGCCGTGCACGGCGAAATCGGTCCGGGCGCGGTCCTCCAAGGATTCCCAGGCCGCGTTGATCGCGTCAACCGCGGCGGCCTTGATGGCCTGGGAGGGACCGTCGTCGCCGGGTGGGCAGGCCGCGATGGTGGCCTGGTGGTAGCGGTACCGGCGCGGTGCGCACAGCACCCCGAACGCGGAGAACACGGCCGCGAACGGGAACGTCACGACATCGCGGAAATCCATTCCCTCGACCACGCCGGACAGGCCCAACGGGCCACCGCCGCCATACATCAGCAGCGTGTACTCCTGCGTGGTGTAGCCACGGCCGCGCAGCATGTTCGACAGGAACTCCCGCATCGACTCGGTCACCAGTTGATGCGCCCGCTCGCAGAATTCCAACACCCCCACGTTGAAATGCCGGGCCAGCGGCTCCAACGCCTCACGCGCGGCGTCCTTGTCGAGCTTGACGTCACCGCCGAGGAAGTTGTTCGGGTCGAGGTAGCCCAGCAACAGATGGCAGTCGGTGATGGTGGGATTCGGCCAGTTCAGGCAGCGGCCGACATCCGAACCGGCGCTCTTCGGGCCGACCGTCAGCTTGCCGGTCAGCGGGTGCACGCCCAGTTCCGAGCCCATTCCGGAGCCGATCGACTCGGTGTCGATCATCGGGATGTTGGTGCGGAAACTGAGCAGGCTCGGCTCACGGGTGATCGGCACGATCCCGTCCCGGATGATGCCGACGTCGAAACTGGTGCCGCCAACGTCGCAACAGACCACGTTCTCCGCGTCGAGGATCTCGCCGACGTAGTGCCCGCCGAGCACGCCACCCACCGGACCGGAGACATACGACTCGAACAGCCGTGGTGTGCTCACCGGCACCGTGCCACCGTGGCCGAGCAGGGTGGAAACCTCCCGCTTGAAGCCGTCGGACCGCGCCTTCGTCTCCACCGCCGCGAAATGCCGGCGGGCCCGCTCACCGGCGTAGGACTGGGCGACGACGCTGGCCAGCCGGGTGTACTCCTTGTGGGTCGGCGCCATCGCCGAGGACAGCACCACCGGGAGGTCCGGCGCGACCTCGGCGATCAGCTTCGCGGCCAACTGCTCATGCTGCGGGTTCATGTGCGAGAACAGGAACATCACGCCGATCGCCTCGACGCCCTCCGCGACCAGTTCGCGGGTCGCCTCCCGCACGTCCTCCTCCCGCAACGGCACCGTGACCTGGCCGAACAGGTCGATGCGCTCCTGCGCGCCACGCACCCGGCTGCGCGGGATGACCGGCTCCTCATGATGGTGGGTGACGGTGTGCAGGCGGTCCGAGTAGGGGTAGCCGAGCCAGCCGCCCTCGGCCTTCTCCATGAGCAGGTAGTCCTCGAAGCCCTGCGTGAGCAGCAGCCCGACCCTCGACCCGGTCTTGCTGAGCAGGGTGTTGAGCATGATCGTGCCGGCGTAGACGATCACCTCGCTGTCCGGCAGCACCTGTGACAGTTGCTTGCCGTCCGTCTTGGCCGCGTCCGCGATGGACCCGATGAAGCTGATCGACTCGTCCTGCTTATTGGTCAGGTACTTCCCGACCAGAAACCGGCCGTCCGGGTCGACGATGACGGCGTCGGTCATCGTTCCGCCGGCGTCGAGCGCGATCCAGTTACTGCCCTCGCGTTCGAGCTGTTGATCGAAAATGGTCACGGTGGACCTCCAGACCACGTTGTCCTCCGGCTCACCGCCAGACTCAGCGGCAGCACCGGCTGTGACCCGAGACACTGCCGGTACCGCGGCCGGGAAGGCTTGAACGCACCGGCCGGAAGCGTTGAACGGCCGTGCTAACGCACTCGGACGTGTTGTATCCGACCAGGTCAGCGGTGGTCTGAAGAGGATTCTCGTGTTGCACGAGCGGGCCCGGGGCGTTGAATATCCGTGCTCGCCAGTTCGGTGACACGGGCCACGGTGCCTACCATGGACCAATTGAAGTGACGGGTACCACAGTCGACTGCGGACCGTGACAGCGCGACGTCAACGATGACGATGACGATGACGGGACCACCGCCATGACCTCGAAGTTGATCAAGCCGGATCAACTGCCGATCTGGGTGCCGGGCAGGCTCACCGTGCACAGCCCGGACCAGGGCTGGGACGGCGTTTCGGTTCGCGGTTACCTCTACCCGGGTCACGACGTCGAGGTCCCGCCGATGCGGGACTACATGATCGTCGCCTACCGGCGCGGCACCACCGTCATGCGGCGACGGCTGGACGGGCGGTGGCGGGAGGAGTCACTCGGCCCCGGCGATGTGTCCCTGCTGACCCGTGCCACCGAGTCGCACTGGGTCTGGCCCAAGAACATCGAGGTCGTGCACGTCTACCTGACCCAGGAGGAGGTCGCGGCCACCTGCCGGCAGATGTACGAGCGCGATGTGGCCGAGGTCGAACTCCACGACGTGGTCAAGGCCAACGACCCGGCCATCTACCGGACGGCCATGATGACCGCCGCCGAGGCCGCGCAGGACGACGTCGGCAGCCCGCTACTCGTGCAGTCGCTGTCCTGCCAGCTCGCCGTGCACATCCTGCGCCGACACGCCCAGGTGCGGTTCCGCGAACACTTCCCGACCGAGGGGCTCAGCTTCCGGCAGACCCGGCAGGTCGAGGACTTCGTGCGCACTCACCTGCGGGAGACCATCTCGCTCGACGACCTCGCCAACGCCGCCGGGCTCAGTCGCTATCACTTCGCCCGGCGATTTCGGCAGACCACCGGCACCTCACCGCATGAGTTCGTGCTGCAACAGCGGCTCGCACAGGCGCGCATCATGCTGCAGCGCACCCGCTCGCCGCTGCGCGAGATCGCCGCCCTGACCGGCTTCTCCGACCAAAGCCACCTGACCAGGGTATTCAAGCGGCGGCTCGGCGTGACCCCCGGCCAGTTCCGGATCTCGTCCGGCTGAGCCCCAGACGGCCGGGGATGCCTGGTCACCGCGTCCCGGCTGTCGCTCATAGTTCCATGATGATCAGTGGCCGGACCTTCAACGTGTATGTTGTCTCGCCTCCGGCAGTCGCAGTCACGAGTCGAGATAGTTCAGTCATTGCAGGATTTTCGTGAGCACTCTTTCAACAAACCCCGCGCCCATCATGCGGTCCTTGGGCCCCTGCTCTGCTACTCCTGGGGGAATCTGTTCCTCGCGCGGCACGTTGTTCGGGTCGTCGTCATCATAGTAGACGCGGAAGGATCGACCAGTCAGCTCCTCATAGCGCACGAACACAGGCATTGGCCAGTCGTCGCGGTGCCAATCATGGAGGCGACCAAGAATGGGCCACTTGCCTTGGATCAAATGTAGGTCACCGAACCTGCCTACAAGGATGGCCTGCGCTTTCGTCATGTCACGAACGTCAGTCAGTTGCGGAAGCTCAAGGCGGCGTGGACCAAAGAAGTACCCTAGCAGGATCCCATCCTTGTTCGCGCGGGCCACCACGCCCACCGCGTACCCATTGTCACGGAGCGGGACAGCGAACCAGTCACCCTCTCGATACTTGACCTTCACCGTCAACTCCCGTCCTGCCGCCTATGGTCGGTCAGTTAACGACGGCCAGGAGTTCCTGCAAGGAGTGGCGGAAGCTGACCGTGATCTCGGCGTCTGGTTCGATCGCGTGTGCCGGATCGAAGCTGGTGAACCCCTGCAGCCAGTCGGCGGCCCATGCCTCGATCGCGGCCGACTGCGCCAGCACCGGCGAGTACTCGATCTGACAGCCGATGGTGTCATCGGTGGCTTGGGCACGCAACCAGTTCCATGTGGAGTCTGGCCGGCTGTCGGCTGCTACGGTGACACCGCTCCTGAACATGGCGATACCTCGCTGGATGAGGGCTGCCAGAGCGGGTTGCCTGTCGAGCCGGGAGAACCTGATCGAGGATCCGATCTGGGTGTTGCCGGCGAGATATGCCTGCCGGTCGGTGGCCTCACCGATCTGCCTCTCGTCAATATCCCGGATCCATTCCGATCGGCGCCAGCAGAGGTTGGGCAGTTGTGTTTCGTCCTCCTCCTGGTCGAATGATGGGCGATAGACACCCAGGAACAGTGCCTTCGTTCCAGCGTCGATCAGCAGAGTGAGCCATGGCTCGAACAGAACCTGCTCACCACGAAACCGTGCGCTGAGCATGGTGATGTCCTCGAGTTTCGCAAGCGCGATCTGCTTCAAAGACATTGTGCTGAGCCGAAACCGAGGCGGGGGCTTCAACCTCGTTCCGGGATGTCTCGTGGCGGTCGCTGGGTTTGAGCTGCCTTGCATGTGTTCGAGTTCCATTCCCAATCTGCCCACCTTAATCGTCGATGTTGCCCAGATACACGCCGGTTCGGGGGTGCTTTCCCTTGCCTACACCAAACATGTTTCCATTGCGATCGACGTAGATATCATAGTGGCCGACGTTATGGTTTTGTTGTTGGCCTTGTCGCTGGTGGAGAGTTCGCCACCGTGGGGTTTCGTGCGGGGTGTGATCGCCTGGGTTCCCTGGTAGCCGGGATCCGCGATGACCGGTGTGGTGGCGAGGAGTCGTTCCCAGCCGCATGCCGTGAAGGCTGTGCGGTCGTGCGTCGATCCGGGCAGGGGATCCGATACTCCCAGCAGGGTCC
>DASVLX010000056.1:0-10884 GCA_036384655.1 Pseudonocardiaceae bacterium | reverse complement strand
CGGCCCGCTGAGCTGGATGTCGTTGGACACGACGGCGGTCTTCTCGGCCACCAGCAGGGCGGCCAGCGCGATGTCGAAGGTGCCACGCGCGTCCATGTTCTTGGACTCCGCCGACACCGTCGGATAGCAGAACCTCAGGCCGGCGGCGCGCAGTGTGTCGAGATGTTCGCGGTAGGCGAGATAGAACTGCACCTCCCGGTCGAACGCGGCTATCGTCGCGTCCAGAAAGTCCTGGTGGTTCTCGTGGAAACTGGCCAGGCGCGCGAACAGCTCCGGATGCAGTTTCACGATCTGGTCGAGAATGCCGGCTTCGACGTGATTCATCTCCGGCCAGTCGGAGAACTTGCCGCGATACTCACGGACCGCGCCCTGCCGGAACTTCGCGAAGGTGTCCGCGACCTCGGCGCTGTAGTCGGGTTCGTCGTCGTAATGGGTGACCCGGACCCGGTTGCCACGGATGTTCAGGCAGTACCGCACCTCGGCCAGGTCGTTGATCAGGCCGGTGGTTTGTTCACGCAGTTGGGCGAACTCGGGCGAGGCGACCACGCCGGCCAGGTAGTCCCGAAGGGCGAGGAAACCGCGTGACCGGATCGCCGGTATTCCGGTCAGGTCCTCGGCGAGCTTGTCGACGGCGTCCCGGTAGACGGTCACGGCGTCCAGGAACCAGCGGTGCCGCTGCCATTCGTAGTGCAGCTTCGCGACCTGGTCGAGGTGCTCGCGCATGCGGCGCATTCGGTCCGCGAACTCCTCGACGCGGCCGCGCACGTCCGGATCGTCCAGGTCGCGGAATACCTCATGCCGGTAGTTGATCGCGTCGACATCGGGCAACGGGCTGTGGAAGAACGGCGTCAGGTCGTGCTCTTCCCGGCCGTTCACGATGGCCTCGACAACCCGGTCGAGATGGAGATCGGGAAAGAAGTCCGGTTCATCCCGCTTATCGGCATTCGCACGGTCGCCGAGATCGGAAAACAGGATGCTGGGACCGGTCGCCGGCGGTCTCACCGTGCTCGCATGGGTCACTACCATCGGTCCACCTTTCGGATGCTTCACGTATCCGCAGGTAGGGACCGTTGGCGCCGAGGTGGCGCGATTGTTGGCGGGCCCCTCCGCCAGCACTGAGACCAGGATACCGGCCGGTGACGGCGATCAGCGCCGGAACATGATCTCCTATGATTCCACACACAGGTTCGTGGATCATCGAACCTGGCCAGGTAAGCTGAATCGTTCGTGGCGGAGGGGCTCGCCACTCCCCGGCTCATGGGGGAACCGCGGTGGACCGATCGCCAACAGTCCCTGCTTTGGTCCGTATCGTGTCCTGTCGGGCTACCAGTAGGGAGGTTCCGTGAGCGAGGCTGTCCACGAGTTGGGCCACGACCTGGACAACGTGATCGACCCCGATGTCGACATGAGGGTCCGCTCCCAACGCCTGGAACTGGTGCGCACCCACGGCTCCGTGCTGGGCGTCATCGCCATCGGTGGCGCACTCGGTTCGCTCGCGCGCTGGGGCGTGGGTCTGGCCCTGCCCACCCCCGCCGGCCACTTCCCGTGGGCCACCTTCGGCATCAACGTGCTGGGCTGTTTCCTCATCGGCGTGCTGATGGTGCTGATCACCGAGGTCTGGTCGGTGCACCGGTTGTCCCGCCCGTTCCTGGGTGTCGGCGTCCTCGGTGGGTTCACCACCTTCTCCACCTACACGAACGAGATTCGCGCGCTGCTGCGGCCGGGCACGGTCGGCGTCGCGTTCGCCTACTTCGCCGGCACGCTGATCTGCGCGTTGCTGGCCGTCACCGCCGGAGTGTTTCTGACCCGGCTGCTCACCAGGTCCACCGGACGCAACCGCGGATAACCGCGAGAGCGGGAAATCTTCGGTAATCTGTGTCTGCCGTCACACCTGAATCATGTGACGGCGGTGGTGGGGCTCACCGTCACCCGCGCGCCCATGTGGCGGGAGCGCCAACGGTCCCTGATCTCAGGAAAGGAGAGATCAGGGATGGGCGAATCGTGGGTTGACCGTGACTGCTGTCGCGACGCGGTACCGGCCGGGTACGCGGCCGCCCTCGGCATGGGCATCTCCGACGACGAGCTGCGCCTGGTCCGGCACCGGTATGTCTGTGAGGGCTGGTCGGTGCGCAGGATCGCCGACCAATCCGGCATGAACCGGCAGCGGCTCGCCGAGGTGCTGCGGGCCATGGAGATCGAGGTGGTGGCCCGAGGGGTCGGCCGGCCGCGCCCGTGGACCCGCTCCCCCGAGCCGGACTGGCTTCGGGAGACCCTGATCGTGCTGTATTCCGAGCTCAGGCTGTCCTCGGTGCGGATCGGCGATCTGCTCGGCATGCCCGACCGGCGGGTGCGGTTGCGGCTACGCGAGTTCGGCATCCGGCGGCGGACCCGGGGACGCTGTAACCGCGAGGACCGGCGCGAGGTCGATCCGCTGGTGCTGGCGGAGCTGATGATGCGCCACGACATGCCCGGGACGGAGGTCAGCCGGCGCACCGGCGAGCCGTATCCGGCCGTGCTGCGCAGCGCCCACGCCCTGGGGCTGCCCGTGCAACTCGGCGGGCCGCCACCGCGCACCGGGCGGCGTCGCATCCGGACCCTCGACGCCCTCTACGCCGACGCACTGGTGATGACCGCGCTGCGGCGGTTCGACGTCCCGGTGGTTCCGCCGGGCCGGCCGCTATGGGAACGGTTCCCCGAGCCGGTCGCGTTGACCCGGCCGCTGCTCACGGTGCTCTACCTGGAGTGCGGCCTGTCCAGCCCGCATATCGAGCTGCTCACCGGCCAGCCCGCCGCGACCGTCCGGCGCCGGCTGCGCGAGTTCGATATCCCCCTCCGCCCCGCCGGCGGCCGTGCCCCGGTCTGGTCTCGGTGGCGGCTGTCCAACTCCTAGTTCTACGTCGTAGACTTGTTCTACGTTGTAGAGTGATGAGAGGTGGCGCGGTGGACCAGGCTGTGCTGTCGGTGGCGGGCGTCAGGAAGTCGTTCGGTCCCCGCCAGGTCCTGAAGGGCGTGGATCTGTGCGTCCGGCGGGGGCGGATCCTGGGGCTGATGGGGGTCAACGGGGCCGGGAAGACGACCCTGCTGTCGGTGATCGCGGGTCTTCGGCGTCCCGACGCGGGCCGGGTGCGCATCGCCGGGGTGGACGTGTCGCGCGACCGGACGGCGGCGGCGCGACATATCGGCATGGCTCCGCAGGCGTTGGGGATCTATCCGACGTTGACCGTGCGGGAGAACCTGGAGTGCTTCGCCGGGTTGAGCGGGCTGTTCGGCCGACATGCGCGAGAGCGGGTCGCCGAGGTGGCCGAACTGCTGGGCCTGTCGGAGGCACTCGCACAACTTGCCGGCCGGCTCAGCGGCGGCCAGCAGCGCCGGCTGCACACCGGAATGGCGATGCTGCACCGTCCGGATCTGCTGCTGCTGGACGAGCCCACGGTCGGAGCCGACGTGCTATCCCGCGCCGCGCTGCTGAACGTGGTGGCGGGGATGGCCGAGTCCGGCAGCGCGGTGATCTACACAACCCACTACCCGGCGGAACTCGAACAACTCAACGCGGACATCGCCGTGCTGGACGGCGGGCGCATCACGGTCGAGGGCGACGTCTCGACGGTCGTGCGGACGTGGGCGTCTCCGTCGGTCACGCTCCGGTTCCACGGCCCGGTGCCGACGCTGGACGGTTGGGCGCGGCGTGATCAGGCGCTGGTTCCCGAGCTGCCGGTCACCGACCCGGCGGCGACCGTCGCGGACGCCCTGAAGGCGCTCGGGCACCACGCCGACGGCCTGGAGGACGTGGACATCGTCCGGCCGAGCCTGGAATCCGCCTACCTGAAGATCACCGGTTCGACCGGCCACAACGCACAGACGGACCAGGAGGCGTGCGATGTCGCTGTCGCGTAGTTGGGCGGTGGCGCGGACCAGTTGGCGGTTGCAGATGCGCGACCCGGCTCCGATCATCGCGATGACGTTGCTGCCGCTGGTCCTCATCGCCTTCCTGGTGCAGAGCGCGAAGGCCCAACTGGTTCTGGAGGGCTATCCGAACGCCTCGGGCGCGGATCAGGTCGTGCCGGGGTTCGCGGTGCTGTTCGCGTTCCTGTCGGTCGAGCAGGTGGTGTCGCTGTTCTACCGCGAATACGCCTGGGGCACCTGGGATCGGCTGCGCACGACACCGGCGTCCACGGCGGACATCGTCACCGGCAAGGTCGTCGTCCGCTTCGTCGTCGGGCTCGTCCAGACGACGCTCGTCTTCGTGTTCGGGGCGGCGCTGTTCGGCTACCGCCCGAACGGGTCGGTGCTCGGAATCGCCGCCGTGCTGATCGTCTTCAACGTCATGCTCGTAGCATTCGGGGTCATGCTGGTCGCCCTGTTCCGCACGATGGACCAGGCCATGGTGGTGGGCAACCTGGGCGGCATGATCATGGCCGGCCTGGGCGGCGCACTATCCTCTGTGGACTCGTTTCCGGCCTGGGCGCGGAACCTCGCGCCGGTCTCGCCCGCGTACTGGACCCTCGACGCGGTGCGCCACCTGACTCTCGACCACGGCGGTTTCGCGGACGTGTTGCCGGCGATCGGGATCACGGTCGCCTTCGCCGTCGGATTCGCGATCGTGGCCGGTCTCCGGTTCCGGGCCACCGCGGTCAAGGTGGGCACGACATGAGCACCTCCCCCGCCGAGCCGGAGCGCCCGACGCGGCCGGCGCTGTCAAGGGAGTTCATCCTGCGCACCGCGTTGCGGATCGTCGACGACGAGGGCCCCGACAAGCTCACCATGCGCCACCTCGGCGCGGTCCTCGGCGTGGATCCGATGGCCGTCTACCACTACCTCCCCAACAAGGCGGCGCTGTTCGACGGAATCGTCGAGACGATCTGGTCGTTCATCGGCCCGGCCAGCATCCCGACGGAGGGCGGTTGGCGGCAGCGACTCGCCGGCGCGATGCATTCCTTCCGTGACGTGCTGCGCCAGCATCCCCGCGCGGTGGCCATTCTCGGCACCCGCCCGATCGCCACCCCCGAGCTGCTCACGTCCCTCGACAGGCTGCTCGGCACCCTCGTTCAGGCGGGCATGCCGGCCGGCGAGGACGCCGCGGATCTGCTGCAGGCGCTCGTCGTCTACACCATCGGTCAGGTCCTGGCCGAGGTCGGCGAGCCCATCGGCGGCGCCAGCGCCGGAACCCTCGACGAGCGGATCACGCCGGACACCCACCCCCACCTGGCCGCGATCCTGGCCGGCGCGAACTGGACCTACGACCCGGACCGCCAGTACGACCGAGGTCTCAGCGCGCTGCTGTCCGGTTGGGGTGCCTGATCCACAGTCTGGGATAACGATCGTGCGGGGCGCTTCTCGGCCATAATGCCGCCGCTCGCGAGTTAGATTGCTTCGCGTGCCTACCCTCCCTGACAAGCGTGACCCGTCCTCGCTCGCGTTCCTGACCCTCGCCGTGCACGGCGGCAACGAGATCGACCGTGGCTCGGGAGCCATCCGCACCCCGATCATCATGGCGAATTCGTACGCGCTGCCGGAGGACCCGTCGTCCCTCGACTGGTCGGGCACCGACGTCACTCTCTACACCCGCAACACCGGCGCCAACCAACTGAAACTGCAGGAGAAGCTGGCCGCGCTGGAGGGCGGCGAGGACGCGGTCGCGCTGGCCACCGGGGTGGCCGCGCTGCACTCGGTGTTCTTCACGTTCCTCAACACGGGCGACCACATCGTCGTCGCCGACGTCACCTATGAGGCGACCTGGCGGCTGTTCGCGGAACTGCTGCCGAAGAAGTACGGCGTCGAGGCGACGTTCGTGGACGCGAGTGACACCGAGGCAGTGGCCGCCGCCATCCGCCCGAACACGCGCCTGGTGCACGTGGAGACGATCGGCAACCCGACCACCAAGGTCACCGACATCGCCGCGGTGGCACGCATCGCGCACGACGCGGGCGCGCTGCTGTCGGTGGACTCGACGTTCACCCCGCCGCCGCTGTACCGGCCGCTGGCCGACGGCGCCGACCTGGTGGTCCACTCTCTGACCAAGTACATCAACGGGCACGGCGACGCGATGGGCGGCGCGGTGATCGGCCGTCGCGAACTGATCCACCAGATCAAGGCCGACGCCATGGTGGACGTCGGCGGGGTGATCTCGCCGTTCAACGCCTGGCTCATCGTGCGGGGTTCGATCACCCTGCCGCTGCGGCTGGCCCGGCACCTCGAGTCGGCGCAGGCCGTCGCGGAGTTCCTCGCCGCCGACCCGCGCATCGCCTTCGTCGCCTACCCCGGGCTGCCGTCGCATCCGCAGCATGAGGTGGCCGCCCGCCAGTTCGGCGGACGCGGCTACGGCGCCATGCTGGCCTTCGCCCTCGACGGCCCGCCCGAGCTGCAGAACCGGTTCGTGGCCGAGCTGCGGGTGATCACCTCGGCCGTCTCACTCGGGCACGACGAGTCGCTGATCGTCCACATCGGCAACGAGGGTCCCAAGATCGCCGCCTACTCCGAGCCGTTCCGCCGCTACGGACTCCTGCGCCTGTCGATCGGCCTGGAGGATCCCGCCGATCTCATCGCGGACATCAGCCAGGCCCTGGACAAGACCGCCGGGTGAGTCGGCCTGGCTGGCATGGTGAAGCGCGGGACGGTTAAGGCCCGCCCCGCGCTTGTTCGGAGGTGGTGGTCAGGCTTTCACGGTGGTGCGGAAGGCCTTCCAGGCAGAGCCGGTGAGCATGAGCGTGCCGCCGGTGGGGTTCTTGGAGTCCCGGATGGCAGCACCGTCGTGCATCGTGGCGATCTCGACGCACTGACCTTGGTTGCCGCTGTAGCTGCTGGTGCGCCACCGCAGATCATGCATGTTGGGGGTAGCCATCGGCCCCACCTTCCTCGCCCGACTCTCACCGATACTGCTTGGCTACCTTAGCGATCAGGTGTCGGGAGCCCTCGGGTGCCTCAGCCGCTGCCCGCAGCCTCTGGTAGGTGGCCGCGTACTGCTGGATGACCTCGATGTCTTCAGGGTAGGTCGCACCGCCTACCTCCTCCAGATAGAGCAAGGTTCCACGGTCGGGCAGCCGGAGAAGAGTGAAGACGTTTCGAGCGGTCAGTGCCTCGTCGCGGGTGGGTGTGGGCCGAGGACGGAACGGGAAGATCCGAAGTTGGATGTTCGGTGAGTTAGACAGTTTCAGGAGCTTGTCTAGCTGTGCGGCCATGATCTCGTCATTGCCGATGACGCGATGCAGCACGGTCTCGTGCATGATCACATCCAGCAACGGTGGGTTGGGTCGGTCCAGGATGGCCTGCCGGCTGTTGCGTAGCTCGACCTCGCGGTCGATCTCCTTACGCGGAGCCAGCGGGTTACCCGCTTCCAGCAGCACCCTTGCGTAGTCCTCGGTCTGGAACAGGCCGGTGACGATCTCGTTCTCGTAGATGAAGATCTCGCTGGCCTGCGACTCCAGGCCAAGGAAACGGCGGAACCAGTTCGGCACCTGGTCGCGGTAGTTGGCGCTGCTGCGCTTGCGCGACTGCGGCCTCGGCACGGTGGCCAGCTTCATCGCTTCGGCCTGGTCACCGTCGTTCGCGCCGTAGAAGTCCAGCAGCGCCGAGACCTTCTCCGGGTCCATCGACTGCTTGCCGTTCTCGACGCGGCTGATGCTGGCCTTCGAGGTGCCGACGTGCGCGCCGGCGACCTCCGCCGACATGCCCGTGGCCTCACGCAGCCGCAACAGCAGGAGGCCGAGCTGAATCTGCGCGACGGCCGGATCGGTCTCGGTCATGCCGGTGATCCTCCACCTTCCACGGACACTACTGGGATCCGCGCCCAGCCTAGCCAACGATTACAGATCCACTATCACTCGATCGGGCGATTGGTTACGGTTTTTGTTTCGCGTAACGTTCCATCACGGAGCCGATCAACGGGACGCGACAGCGAGCGTACCGCTGAGATCGCAAACGACGGCGAGGGGTCAGCCATGAACCGCAGAGCCAGAGACCACCACGGGGCATGCCCACGGCCGGGGCGTTTCCCCTGCCGGACCGCCAGATAGGCGCGGTCCAACGGGCGGGGAGCAGTTGACGCGGCCCAACGCCTCCCTGGCGCTCCTGCTCCCCGCTCCCCCAAATCCCCTGTCTGGTGCGGTGCTTCCCCCCGACCGACCCGCACCAGACAGGGTCCCCAGACCGGCCGTGCCGGCAACCAAGGTCAGCCGACCTGGCACGGCCAGCGGGAGAGGAGAGGTGGGTCCGGGTTCCCCGGCTCCTTCATGTTGGTCACGCGACTACCTCTCCTCTCCCGCACTCCCGGAACACGAATGGAAAGGACGATGTGATGGCGACCTTGACAATGGATCTGTTGCCTTTGCGCGCTGCTGAGACGGCGCTGTCCAGCGACGAGCCCAGCGCGGGTGCTGTGCGGCCGTTCGGGCTGACGCTCGGCACGCCGTTGCCCGATGGCGAGGCGGTGCTGTCGCTGGACGGCCTGAGCTATGACCCGGTGCGGCAGGTCAACGTCGATGCCCTCGGCCGCGTCGCGACGGCGGACCCGAGCCTGCCGCAGATGGGCACGGTCTACGACACCCAGTACGACCACCAGCGGTTCACCGACAAGGACTGATCCCATGGCAGCCCCTTCCGTCGTGGTGATCACACGCGACCAGGACATCACCGCCGACCTGGTGGTCGGCGAACTGTCCCGACGCGGTGTGGGTGTCGCCCGGTTCGATCTGGCGGATTTCCCGGAGCGGCTCGACCAGGTGGCCTATCTGGTGCCCGGCCGGACCCGGTGGACGGGGGCGCTACGGGGCCAGGTGCGTGATGTCGATCTGTCGGCCGTCCGCGCTGTCTGGTACCGGAAGCCCGCTGCCTTCTGCCTGCATCCCGAGATGACCGCGACGGAGCGGGACTGGGCGGCCGCCGAGGCTCACATGGGTTTCGGCGGCCTGCTCGCCGCCCTTCCAGCGCGCTGGATCAATCGGCCCGACCGGGCGGCCCATGCCAACCAGAAACCCGTCCAACTCATGACCGCCGCCACCTGCGGGCTGAATGTGCCGGAATCACTGCTGACCAACGATCCACAGCAGGCACGCTCTTTCTGCCGCAGCCACCTCCAAGTGATCTACAAACCGTTGGATGGTGGTCCGGGCAGCGAGAACGGGACCCGGGTGGCGCTGCACGCCCGCGCCGTGACCGAGGATGCGATCACCGCGGGAGTCGCTCGCACGGCGCACCTGTTCCAGGAGCGAGTTTCCTGCCGGTTCGCGGTGCGCTGCACGGTCGTGGGCCGGCGGGTGTTCGCCGCCCGCATCGACACCCCACCCGAAGTGGACGTGGTGGACTGGCGCGCGGTCCACGATCAGCTCACCTACACCCCGATCGAGGCGCCGGCCGATGTGACAAGTGGTCTGCTGTCGCTCATGGACGATCTCGGGCTGGTCTACGCGGCGCCCGATTTCGTCGTCGACCACGACGGCCGCTGGTACTTCATCGGTGACCTCAATCCCAACGGCCAGTGGGCCTGGATCACGCCTCTGCGTCAGACGATCACCCACGCGCTGGCCAACGAACTCACCCGGATCGGACCACAATGACGATCAACGCGGACACGACGAACCTGCGCGCTCGGCTCGCCACCAGCCTGCCGGCGGACCTACCCGGTCCGTGGCGCACCGCGTTCCAGACGGTGGAGCGGCATCGATTCGTGCCGCGTTTCGCTTTGCGTGACCGGGCCACGGGCACGTTCACGCACTACGACGTCGATGACCCTGACCCGAAGCGGCGCGCTGCCGCGCTGGCTGCCGCCTACACCGATGACACCCTGATCACCCGCTTCGACAGCGATGGCCGGGGAATCAGCTCATCCACCGAACCCAGTCTGATGGCGTCGATGCTGGCCGCCCTCGACACCCAACCCGGTCACCGCATCATGGAGATCGGCACCGGAACCGGCTACAACGCCGCCCTACTGTGCGAGGTCCGCGGCGATGATCGGGTCACCACCATCGACGTCGACCCCGAGCTGACCACCACCGCACAAACCACACTGGCCCACGCCGGTTACACACCGACAGTCGTCTGCGGCGACGGCGCGGCCGGCGTGCCCGACCGGGCGCCGTTCGACCGGATCATCGCGACCTGCGGCGTCGGCCGGGTTCCCGTCGCCTGGCTGGACCAACTCGCCCCCGCAGGCGCGATCCTCGCCACCGTCAGCACCGGCATCGTGCTCCTCCGGGACACCGGCAACGGAACCGTCTCGGGTCGATTCCACGGCGGCGCCGGATTCATGCCCCTGCGTACGGCCGGCTACCAGCCACAATGGCCCGCCCGACGCATCATCGACCACACCAACACCGCCCCGGACACGACGCACACCACGACGATTCCCGCAGGACTCGACTTTCGCACCGCGGCGATGTTCACCGGCCTGATCGCCGAGAACAGCGACCTGACATTCCGGTCCCAGAACGACACCGTGATCTCCCACCGGTGGATACACCCTGGATCGGGATCCTGGGTCCGCGTCGACCTCAACGGGGACCACGCCACTGTCGGACAAGCCGGCCCCCGACGGCTGTGGGACGAACTCACCCCGATCCTCGACACCTGGCAGGCCGCCGGACGGCCGGACATCGGCCGCTTCGGCCTGACCGTGCACCGGGATGGACGACACGTCCTGTGGCTCGACAGCCCAGACCACATGATCACCCAACTACCGTGACGACAACACATCGGACACTGTCGTGACCCCGGACGAGAAAACCGCCGCACTCGCGGAATTCCCCCAATTGCGGCGGCTGATCGACCTCCACCAGGCCGGCTGGCACTTCCTCCCCACCATGATCGACGGCGACGTCGTGGAATTACACGGCATCCGCACCTGGCCGGCCGGCTGGGCCGACGCGATCCGCGTCCGCTACACCACCGACA
>DASVLX010000055.1:0-7734 GCA_036384655.1 Pseudonocardiaceae bacterium | reverse complement strand
CACCGGCACCGGCATCGCTACCGCGATCTTGGCCGCATCCCTCGTCACGCTCGTCGCCGGCTGCGGCGGCGGAGGCGGCAACGCACTGTCACCCACGACCACCACCAGCGCCGCACCCAGCGACCCACTGCCCGCCTACGGTGCTCCCAAGGTCACCCACCCCCTCAACACCACCAAGTACCAGCAAAACCCCTGCTCAGTCGTGACCGCCGCACAGTTGCAGGCATTGGGTGGCTACGTCACCGGCAAGGCCTCGACGAGCTCCATCGGTCCCGCATGCCTCTGGACCAACACCAATACCGTGAGCTCCCTTCAGGTCGGCTATTACAACCACGGCGCGTACGCCATCGGCCTCACCGGCATATACATGATCAAGGACAAGCAGTACAGCTACTTCCAGCCGACACAGATCGCCGACTATCCCGCCGTCGTCACCGACCGTGCCGGCAACCATGGCGACAAGGGGACGTGCATCGTGTACGTCGGCGTTGAGGACGACCTGCTGGTCGCGTTCCAGGTCAACCTGAACGAAGACGCTCCCAACTACACAACGGCCTGCTCGGTCGCGCAGCAATTTGCCAACGACGGCATGCAGACCATGAAGTCCGGCATTTGAGGGAACCGACCGCTGAGTTATCACATCTGACCCCACAAGGTCGCCCCCACGCGCTAGGCTCGCGCGTGGCGCGAAGGTCATCTGGAGGCAGATGATCGACGGGGGCGTCACCAGCCGCATGGAGGGTACGGATGAGGATCGACGACGGTGGCTACACGGACCCGAACGGGCTCCAGGTGACCGGTCAGAGCTCGGGTGGCAACGGCTTCCAGTTCAGCGCGGCAGAACTGCGGAAAGTGCTTGCGGGGTGGCAAAACCTGCACGATCAGCTGGACGCGCTCAAGTCCCAGGCGCAGCCAATGATCGACGTCACGCCGGGCGCCAGCGACCAGGCCAGCGACGCCGCGGCCAGCGTGGCGGGCTACTCCGGCGCTGCCTACTACGGTCACCTGACCGCGATGAGCAACTACGCCGACGCGTACATCACCGCCCTGAGTGCGGCGCTGAAGAACTACAGCGAGTCTGAGGAAGCCGGTCGGCACTCGGCGGCGAGCGTCAACACGGATCTCCAGTAGGCGAACGCGAAACGAATCTCGGCTAGCCACCCAGACAACAAAGGGGGACCCCGATGGGTTACAGCGCCTATCAGATCTACCAGATGCTCGCTTCTGGAAACTCCAGCGCGATGATGCAGGCCGGTGACGCCGCATACGGCCAGGCGCCCGCGATGGATGACGTCAACGTCCAGGTTAAGAACCTCACGCAACAGATGAACTCGGCCTGGCAGGGCAATGCGTCGGATCTGGCGACGGCTGGCGCGGGACCGCTCGGCGGAGCCGCCCAGAGCGCTAACGAGGCGTTGACCTCGCATACCAACGCCTGCTACTCCCAAGCGTCCGCATTGGACACCGCCAAAGCTTCGGTGACGCCGATCGATGCGAGCGCGCCGCAGAACAATCTGCTCAACCAGGCCGAGAGCGTGTTCGTGGAGACCGACCTGGACAAGCAGATCGCGCAGTACCAGACCGACTCGAACCACAACGTGCAGGTCTACAACTCGTACAACAACGTCACCAGCGAGAACATCAGCCAGATGCCGTCGAGCTACGGCGAGATCCCGGTGACGAACACGAACATCTCCGTCGTGAACCCGTCGATGGGCGACCCGGGTGGGGCCGGCTACCGCTACGCGGGTTCCTCGGTGAACGTCAGCGCCGGCGGTTCCGGCACCGGCACCTCCGGCTATGCCGGCACCGGTGCGGGCACGGGCGGCTCCAGCGGAACGTACCGGGCTCCCGGCGGTGGCACGGTCACCTCCGGCAGTGGTGCCGGTCCGGTCGGCGGCGGCGGATCGTCGTGGAACGACCCGATCAACACCACCACCTCCAGCGCCGGCTCGACCAACGAGCCGATCGTCGGTGGCGTGGGCGGCTACCCCGAGGACGACCCGGCGCTGTCCGGTGCCAAGGGATTCGTCTCGAACGAGGGCGCGTTCGGCGGCGGCGTCGGTGGCGGTCTTCCCGGTGAGGGCGCCCTTGGCGGCGGCGCGGCCGGCGGTGCTTCCGGTTCTGGTGCCTCCGGTTCGGGCGGTTCCGCATCCGGCGGTGCGGGTGCCGAGGGCCAGTCGAGCAGCAGCAGCACCGGCCAGGGTGCGCGCAGTGGCATCGGCTCGAACGCCGCCGAGAACGCGGCGGCACGCGGTGCCGCGGGACTGCCCGGCGAAGAGGGCGGCATGGGCGGTGGCGGTGTGGGCGGCCGTCGCGGCGAGGGCGATGAAGACAAGGAACACAAGACGGCGGAGTACCTGCAGGAGCCCGATCCGGACTCGTTCTGGGGTGTCGACACGCCGACCGTTCCCCCGGTCCTCGGTCTCTGATGACGACTAGCCACACTGCCATGCCATGATCGGGATCGGATACAGACAGTTGACGCTCCATGGACGAGTGACGATGTCACTCGACACGTTCTCGGCCGTATGGCGCCACGAGGGCATGGGTGAACCGCACCATGTGCTGGTCGACGCCGCCTACTGGATGGACGACGACGAGCGGCGGCAGGCCTGGGCCCGCGCCGTGGACGAGCTGAACCAGCGCGGTCTGGTCGCGCGGGGAAACCTCGACCCCGGTTTCCTTGAGGCGCTGCGGATCGTCGGCCGGCCCTCGGTGGAGTACTACGGCTGGATCGCCGCCGAGGACCGCGACATCGCGGTGCTGGTCGGTAGCGGCGGCGATGACGACGGCGTGCTGCTCATCCGCGACCACCAAGAGGTTCACCTGGAGCCGGTCGGTCCGGAGGGCATGCTGGGCGCGCTGATCGGCCAGATGCCGCAGGTGCCGGCCGGCCGAGGGCGGGGCGTGAACCTGCCCTCGGCGGAGGTGCAGCGACTGGCCAAGACGGTGTCCGGCCAGCCGGGTGCGGTCAAGCTGCCACCGGCCGACGAGTTCAACGTGTTCGGTCGCCCCAGCATGGTCGAGGACGCCCGCGAGTGGTTCGAGGTCATGACGTCGCCCCGCACCGGTGGCGGCGAACTGTTCGCGGCGGCGCGCAACCAGTACGGCGAGCGTAAGCGCTGCGAACACGGCCTGCGCTATGTCGACACCCAGAAGGGCCGCTGGTTCCTGCAGTGGACCGGCAGCGGCAAGCCCGGCGACCGGTGGATCACGTCCGCACCTCTCACCCGGCAGATGCTGATCGGCATGCTGGAAGATATGCGCCGCCACCTGCCAAACTAAGTTCTGGCGTCCCAGGCGGCGCGGGCCGGCGTTCTCGGCCACTCGCGTGCCCTAGCACGCCACGCGGCCTGCGGCCTTGGCCCGCATCCACCTGGAACGCCAGAACAGTCCAGGGTCAGGGGGCGCGGGCCTGGGTTCTCGGTTCGGTACGCCAGGCGGCCTGCGCAGTACTCCGGCCGGCTCTGGTAACGATTCAGAGACGTCTGGCATAGCGGTTCCTCGCGTACCGTCGCCAATGAGACGAGAATTACACGTCTCAACTGGCAACCGGTGCACGCGGCAAAGGAGCCCACCAGATGCTCAGCACGATGCAGGACGAACCGCTCTCGCTCGCCACCCTCATGCGCTACGGCACCACGGTGCATGGCGTGAGTGACGTGACCACCTGGGTCGGAGACGGCAGCCGCCGGATCAACTACGCGGACCTCGGCAAGCAGGCCGCCCAACTGGCCAACGCGCTGCGTGATCTCGGCATCACCGGCGACGAGCGGGTCGGCACGTTCATGTGGAACAACGCCGAGCACATGACCGTCTACCTGGCGGTTCCGGCGATGGGTGCGGTGCTGCATCCGCTGAACATCCGGCTGTTCACCGACCAACTGATCTTCGTCGCCAACCACGCAGAGGACCGCGTGGTGATCGTTGACGCGAGCCTGCTGCCGCTGTTCAACCCGCTGCTACAGAATCTCAAGACCGTCGAGCATGTCATC
The DNA here is from genome assembly GCA_036384655.1 of Pseudonocardiaceae bacterium. Taxonomy (GTDB): domain Bacteria; phylum Actinomycetota; class Actinomycetes; order Mycobacteriales; family Pseudonocardiaceae; genus DASVLX01. The sequence continues at coordinate 3,736 of DASVLX010000055.1, read as the reverse complement.
GTCACCGGCGCGCCGGCCGCAGCCGTCGACGCGCCCGCGGGCGTGACGGCGCATTCCTGGGACGAGCTGCTCGCCGGCCAGTCCGACCGGTTCGACTGGGTCGTCCAGGACGAGCGGACCGCCGCCGCGATGTGCTACACGTCCGGCACCACCGGCGATCCGCGCGGCGTGGTCTACTCGCACCGATCGATCGTGCTGCATTCCATGCAGGTCTGTATGACCGATGGCGTCCAGCTCGCCCAGCGGGACAGGGCGCTGACCATCGTGCCGATGTTCCACGCGATGTCCTGGGGCCTGCCGTATGCCGCGCTGGTCGTCGGCGCCTCGCTGATCATGCCCGACCGTTTCCTGCAGCCGCAGCCGCTGGCCGCGATCCTGGAGGCGGAGCGGCCCAACAAGGCGGCCGCGGTGCCGACCATCTGGCAGGGCCTGCTGCAGTACCTGGACACCCACCCGCAGGACCTGTCGTACCTGGAGAACGTGGTCGTCGGTGGTTCGGCCGCGCCGCCCGAGCTGATCCGGGCCTTCTCCGAGCGCTACCACGCGCACATCACGCACGCCTGGGGCATGACCGAGACCTCGCCGCTGGGCAGCTTCGCCTACCCGCCGGTCCAGGCCACCGGCGAGGACGTGTGGACCTACCGCACCAGCCAGGGCCGCTTCCCCGCCGCGGTGCAGGCGCGCCTGGTGGGCGCCGACGACGCGCCGCTGCCCTGGGACGGCAAGGCCGTCGGTGAGCTGGAGGTGCGCGGCCCGTGGGTGACCGGCAGCTACTACAAGACCGACGCGCCGGAGAAGTTCCACGACGGCTGGCTGCGCACCGGTGACGTCGGCACGGTCAGCCATGACGGATTCCTGCGGCTGACCGACCGCGCCAAGGACGTGATCAAGTCCGGCGGTGAGTGGATCTCGTCGGTCGAGCTGGAGAACCAGGTGATGGCTCACCCGGCGGTGGCCGAGGCGGCCGTGATCGGCGTGCCGGACCCGAAATGGGATGAGCGGCCGCTGGTCGCCGTCGTGCTGAAGGAGGGTGCCTCGGTGACACCCGCCGAATTGCGCGACTTCCTGGCCGACAAGGTCGCGCGCTGGCAGTTGCCGGAGAACTGGGCGTTCGTGGACGAGGTGCCCAAGACCAGCGTCGGCAAGTTCGACAAGAAGCGGCTGCGCAGCAGGCATGCCGAGGGCCTGCTTGACGTCAAGCGGATCGACTGATCGACGCCGGTCCGCGGCCGGACGCCGAGTTTCCGGCGGATCCATACCCGGGAGCGCGGCCAGTCTGGTCGTTCGTGCACCTCGACGCGACCAGCTGGCCGCTGCTGCCCGGCGGCTCGACCTACCGTGACTGGCGGCTCGCCGACGGCACCAGCCTGGACGACTGGCTGGCCTCGCGCGGAGCGGCGCCGCTGGCCGAGCGGGTTCCGGTGCTCGCCTACGGATCGAACGCGTGTCCGTCGAAGATCAGTTGGCTACGGACGACACACCGGCTGGACGGGCCGGTGATCGTGCTGCGTGCGGAATGCGCCGGACTGGCGGCGGTGTGGGCGGCCGGGCTGCGGGTCCGCGACGGGCAGCGCCCGGCCACCCTCGCCGCCTGTCCCGGTGTCGTGGAGACGCATGCGGTCTGGCTGGCAACCGCGCGGCAGGTCGCCGCGCTGGACCGATGCGAGGGTCGCGGCCAGCGATATCAGTTGACCAGCCTGACCACCGGCCGGGTGCGGACCGAGGACGGCAGCACGATCGACGGCGTGCTCGCCTACACCGGACACGCACGGGAGCGCGCTCCCCTGCTGGTCGACGGCCGACCGGTCCGCTGCCACGATGTGCCGCAGTCCCAGGCCATCGCGCTAACCGGCCATCCCGGCCCCGACGGCCTCACCGGCCGAGTGGTCGACGGCATGGCATACACAACAAGATCCCCCACCCGGCGTGCCGGGTGGGGGACGTAGTCATGGGAGTCAGCCGATCTGGTCGGCCTTCAAAGCCCTTATCAGGGCCGTGATGTCGGCCCGCAGGACCGGGCCGGCCTGGTTCTTGGAGTCGCGGACAGCGGCAAGATCACCGCGCAGTTCCACGCAAGCGTTCTGGGTTCCTCCGCTGTGGCTGCTCTTGCGCCACCGCATGGTGTTACCAGTCATCGTTCTGTCAATGCCCTTATCCGTCGTTGGATCAGCTCGACGGTCGAGTCCGGTGGCAGCGCCAACGCGGCCACGGCGTCGAACATGGTGGTGAAGCGACGTACGTCATCCACATCATCCACCCACGCGCCGCCGGCGGGGTATTCCAGGTAGACGCCCGGATTCTCTTCAGGCTCAGGATATTTGATGATTATGCACGGACCGGACATCGTCCCGTAGGCGCCAACGTCGAATGGGACCACCTGCAAGGTCACGTGCGGTCGCTCGCCGAGCGTCAGCAGGTGTTCCAGTTGCTCGCGCATCACGTCCGCGCCGCCAACAACGCGCATGATTGCGGCCTCGTCGATCAACGTGTGAACGACGAGCGGGTCCGCTCCTTCGAGGCGCAACTGCCGGCCGGCTCGGGTAGCGATCACCGTCTCCAAGCGCGAGACAGGGTCATTGAAGCAGTACGCGGCTTCCACGAGTGCCCGCGTATACGCCTCGGTCTGGAGCAGTCCCGGAATCGTGTACGGCTCCATGGCCCATTCCTGCTCGCCCTCGCGCTCGGCGTTGACCAGTCGCCGGAAGCTCTTGGGCGTTCCCGCCGGTAGCCGGACCGGTGCCGGTTCGTCCTTGGCGGCGTCCCAGAGTTCCTCCGCCGGCTTCTTGTCCTCCGGTCCGGCTCCGTACACGCCCAGCAGCATGAGCACGGTAGCCCAAGCGGGGAGCACCTCGCCCGATTCGTACCGGCTCAGGGTCGCATCGCTCAACTTCAGTTCTTGCGCGATGGAGAGTCCAGTCCTGCCAGTCGCCTTGCGGTGCTGAGCAAGGAAGGCGCCGAGTCGGCGCTTCGCTCGGGTTCGTGCTGCCACGCGACGCAGTTTAGTGCTACTTGCAGTCATCGAGATCCACCCGTTGGGAGTAGTGACCGTGCAGTTGCATGGCGATAGTCTGCACATGTCGGCTTGATCGACGTCGTTGGGTCTCTCATCTGGTGGTGAAGCGCCTGGCATGACCGAGCCGACACGGCGGGACGGTGTGCACAGGGGTGTCGCCGTCCCGCCCCGAAGCGAAGGAGTCCTTTATGGATGGCGCTCATCCGCCGCCGTAATCGGTGGTGTTTCCGTTACCGGCCGCCAGAAATGCGGCCGCCCGAGCGGGTTGTCGGTAGTCGACGCGGCCGTCGCCTCCCCGGCGCTCCTACCTGCCCGCTCGTCAAGTCCCCGTCCGGCGCGGCGTCCTCTACGCCCGCGCCGGACGGGCACCCCAGACCGGCCGTGCCACCCCGAGGTGTGGCAACCCATCGGCACGGCCGCACGGTGGGGAGAGAGGCGTGAAGCCCGGGCACTTCCCCGTAACCCGGATCCTTCTGACGGTCACGCGACGCCTCTCTCCCCACCACCCAGCCTCAACGATCAGAAAGAACGCCGTCATGACCCCGGACGAACAGGCCGCCGCACTCGCGGAGTTCCCCGAACTGCGGCGGCTGATCGACCTCCACCAGGCCGGCTGGCACTTCCTCCCCACCATGATCGACGGCGACGTCGTGGAATTACACGGCATCCGCACCTGGCCGGCCGGCTGGGCCGACGCGATCCGCGTCCGCTACACCACCGACA
>DASVLX010000054.1:0-2399 GCA_036384655.1 Pseudonocardiaceae bacterium | reverse complement strand
TCCGCGACGGCGAGCGCTGCGTGGTCGTGCACACCGAGTTGACCAACGAGGGCACCGAACAGTTCGGCATGCTGCCCGACCTCTACCTCGCCGTGGTCACCGCGGACGGCGACGCGATCCGCAAGGCGCCGGTGTCGCTGTCATCCCGCCCGCCCTACCGGATGGGTGTGCGGTCGGGCAGCACGCTGGACGGCAACTCGGTGTTCGTGGTCCCCCAGGACGCCCGGCTGACCTCGGTGCGCTGGGCCGCCGGCCCGGCCGCCGAGGACCCAGCGGTCACCTGGGAGCTGTAGCGGGCTCCGGCACGACGGCACGCTCATCGGCCGGACGACGGCGCAACGCCGGGTTCTGCACGGCGGGCGGGTTGTAGGCCATGTCGAGGTGACCGACGTCGGTGCCCGGCGGGACGATCGCATCGAGCTGGTCAAGTACGTCGTCGGGCAGCGACACGTCCATACCGGCGAGCAGGTCGTCGAGATGCTCCATCGTGCGCGGCCCGATGATCGCCGACGTCACGCCCGGGTGTGCGATCGCGAAGGCCACGGCCAGGTGGGTCATCTTGAGCCCAGCCGCCTCGGCCACCGGAATGATCCGCTCGACGGCGTCGAGCCGGCGCTCGTCGCTCATGTGCCTGAAGAACGCCGTCCGCCGCAGATCGGTTTGCTGGCCCTTTCGGACGCGCCCGGTGAGGAGTCCCTGGGCCATCGGGCTCCAGACGAGCACGCCGAGTCCGTACTTCTGGGCGACGGGCAGCACGTCTCGCTCGATGCTCCTGTCGAGGATCGAGTACGGCGGTTGTTCGGTGCTCGGCGCCTCCAGACCGCGGCGCTGCGCGATCCACTGGGCCTCGACCAGTTCGGTCGCCGCCAGCTTGGAGGTGCCGAAGGCGCGCACCTTGCCCGCGCGAACCAGGTCCGAGAGAGCCGAGAGCGTCTCCTCCAGCGGCGTCGTCGGGTCGGCAACGTGAAGCTGGTACAGGTCGATGTGGTCGGTGCCGAGGCGACGCAGCGAACCCTCGACAGCCCGCGTGATCCAACGGCGGGAAGCACCGCGCTGGTTCGGGTCGTCGCCCATCGGCAGGCCGAACTTGGTGGCGAGTACCAGTCCGTCGCGGCGGCCAGCGATGGCCTTGCCGACGATCTCCTCCGACTCCCCTCGCGAGTACGCGTCGGCGGTGTCGATGAAGTTGATCCCGGCGTCCAGCGCCCTGTGGATGATGCGGACCGAGTCTTCGTGGTCCGGGTTGCCGATGGCGCCGAACATCATGGCGCCGAGCGCGTAGGGGCTGACCTTGATGCCAGTCTTGCCAAGGGTTCGGTACTGCATGCGTAGCTCCCCGATGGCGCCCGAGGGCACGGTAGAATGAGCTAAACGGAACGCTGTCCCGGTACGACCTGAACTATATGGGACAGCGTCCCACTTAGCAAGGACACGCTGCCGCCCAGGGCTTCCGACTCGGGCCGGCGCTACTCAACCTCGTAGCTGCCGTCGAGTCGGGCGCGCGCGATGACATGGCCGGCCATCGCATGGACCGCATCGTTAAGACTGAACTTCTCCGGCAGGTCGAGCCGATAGTCCAGAGCGAAGAGCTGGAAGACGTACGAGTGCGGTCCGTGCGACCGTGGGGGCATCGGTCCGCCCCAGCCGCGATGTCCGAGGACGCCCCTGCCGTGCTTGAGCCCGCGGATCGGGCTGGGGTGGGTGAGGCCGTTCTCGGGAATGCCGCCCAGCGATGGGTCGATGCCGAGGGTGAGCGCATGGGTGGCGGGTGTGCTGCGGGGGGCGTCGGGGTCCTGCACGATCAGCACGAGTTCGGCGGTGCCGGCCGGCGGCGTTGTCCAGGCGAGGGCGGGTGAGATGTTCGGCCCGAAGAGCCTGCCGCGATACCGCCCGGGGATGGGGTCGCCGTGCTCGAAGGCCGGGCTGGTGAGGGTGAAACTCTCGGGCGCCTGCAGGTCGGGGCGCGCCCAGACGAGCGTGTGCTGTCCGGCGCGCCGGTTGCGTAGGGCGCGACCGATGGGGTTCGCGGGCATGGTCCTGGTTCCCTTTCGCTATGCCTGACGGGTGGGGATGCCTGGGTTGCGGAGCTCGCGGTCGAAGACCGAGAGGGCGACGGCGACGATGCTGAAGCCGATCATGATCAGGGCGATGAGGTGGACGCCACTGTCACTGACACTGCTGTGGAAGACGATGCCGGTGATGGCGGAGGAACCGACGGATCCGATGTAGCCGAAGGTACGGATCAGGCCGGATGCGACGCCGAGTTGCTCGGGTGGGGCCTGAACGTAGAGCGCGATCTGGTTGCCGCTGGCGGCGGTGCCGAGCGCGACGCCAAGAACAAGGGTCGTCAAGACGATCCAGATGATGCCGGTATCCGAGGTCAGGAACAGCATCCCCAC
>DASVLX010000053.1:0-29896 GCA_036384655.1 Pseudonocardiaceae bacterium | reverse complement strand
AGATCCCACGACCAGTAGGCGGTCAGATCGTTCAGTTCGTCGATGGTGAACATCGGCCGGCGGACAGCGTCGAGCGTCACCGGCTTCCTCAGCAGGTCCGTCTTCAGGTTCTCGCGCAGCACGCGGTCGCCGAGAATGCCGTCGGCCAGCGCCGGCAGCTTGCCGTAGTGGAACTCCGCGCCGGGCATGAACCGCACGCCGTCGTCGTCCGGCTGATAGCGACTGAGATACGGCCTGTCCGCCAGGCCAACCGCATTGGACATGTCTCTCCCTTGAGACTGAGACCAAGAAATGGGCACGAGAAGCGTGGTCAGACAACGCTCGTCAGACGAGGTAGAGGCGCCCGGTGTCCGGGTCCTGACAGTCGATCTCGATGAGCCGGTCATTCAACGCCGACACGACATGCTCGACATAGTCCCGGGTGGTCAGGCCGTTGGCGCCGACACGCTGGACGCCCTCGGCGTCGGTGAGTTCGACCGACATCACGGCGGGAATGCTGAACTCCCGCGACACGATCCCCAGGTGGGATTCGGGTGCGCCCTCGATGGTGACCAGCCCGGCCGGCCGTTTCGGCAGCAGAGCACCGGCGAACGTGACGGCACCCCCCTGCGTCAGCACGACGGTCGACCCGATGTCCGGGTCACGCATCAACGTGACGACATCCGCCGGGGAGGCCACATAGCGCACACGGCCGCGCACGGTGCCCTCATGCTGGCTGACGTTCAGGCCCGTCCCCACCAGTTTCTGCGTCATGAGCGGTCCTTTCGATTGCACACCTACTCGGATGTGAGCTACGTTACGAAGACACCGTCGAAACAGCGTCGAAACCGGGAGAGACCTCCGATGCGGGCCACCGACGAGACAACTGGGGCCACCACTGGGGTCAGCACTGGCGGCACCGCGCTCACGGCATCCGAGGAACCGGACGGCAGTGTCGCCACCGTGCGGCTTCGGGTGCTCGGCAGGCCGACCCTGCTGTGGGCCGGCCAGCCGCGGCAACTCGGCACCCAGAAGTCGCTGGCGCTGCTCTGTTACCTCGCCGCCCGCGACGAGCCGGCCTCCCGGGACACCCTGGCGGCGCTGCTGTGGCCGGACAGCGACGAGGAACGTGCCCGCCGCAGCCTCCGCGGCGAACTCGCCCGGCTGCGATCCGCGCTGCCGGACGGCGCGATCACCGGCACTCGCCTGGATATCGGGATCGACACGACCGCCCTCGACGTGGACGTGCGGCGGTTCCGCGACCTCGTGTCGGCGGAACAGGACCTCGAAGCCGATGTCCAGGCCGCGCGGCTGTTCCGCGGCCCGTTCTGCGACGGGCTCACCGTCCGCGCCGCCGAACCCTTCGACGAATGGCTACGCGCCGAACGACAAAGCCTGGAAACCAGCTACATCCAGGTGCTGCACCGGCTGATCCGCACCCAACGCGCCCACGGCGACCCCAACGCCGCACTGGACTGGGCCCGGCGCGGCATCGCCTTCCAGCCACTCAACGAGTACTTCTCCGTGCAGGCCATGGAGGCCGCCGAGGAATTCGGCGACCGATCCCGGGCACTGGAGATCTACCGCGCCCTGCAACGCGCGCTGCGCACCGAACTCGGCATCGGACCCGGCACCGAGGCCAGGGCCGTCGCGCGACGGCTGACCGGCGCCACCGGCCCACCGCCCACCGAGGCCACCACCACCGCCCGCATCCCCGCCCGCCGCGACCGGGGCGAGCACACCGACCCAGCCGAATTCGACCAAACCGAATTCATCGGCCACAGCACCGAACTCGGCCTGCTGCGCGGCCGCCGACAGCAAGCCCTCCACGGGCTCGGCTCCGTGGTCTTCGTGCACGGCCCGGCCGGCGTCGGGAAGTCCAGACTTGTGCGCGAGGCCCTGGAACGCACCTCCGGCGGCCCAAGAACCGTCTGGTGCGGATCACAACGATCCGCCTCCCGCGTGCCCTACTTCCCGATCGCCGCCGGCCTGCGCGACTACCTCGCCACCTGGGGCGTACCGGCCGTCAGCGAGGTGTGGCTGCGGGAGGCCGCCCGGGTGTGCCCGGAACTGGGCCGCGCCGGCCACAACACCAGCCTCGGGGCGCCCGGCGACAAGGCCCGGCTCGTCGAAGGACTCGCCGCCACCCTCGCCGGTGCAGCCGGCCGAGGCGGCGTCATCGTCTTCGACCAGATCGAGTCCGCCGACGCGGACACCATCGCCGTGCTCGGCGACCTGGTCCAGGCCGTACCCAGGCTGCCGGTGATCGTGGTCATCACCGGCAGGCAAGCCCTGGCCGCCACCGGTGGCACGATCGCCGACCCACTCACCGCCGCCTCGGCGGCCGGCCACCTCACCGACATCCCACTGGGCGACCTGACCGGCCCCGAGCTGCGGCTGCTGGTGCGCGCCTGCGCCAGCGCCTGCGGCCGCGACACCGACCCGTCCGACTGGCTGGACGAGTTCGCCGGTCTCGTCTACCAGGTCCTCGGCGGCAACCCGTTCAGTGCCACCGAATGCGCCCGGCTGGCCTTCGACGCCTCCAGCGACACCCCCACCGACCCGATCTCCGCCATCAGATCCGGCATCCCGGACGTCGTGCGGGCCCGACTCGCCGGGCTGCCCCGCACACTGAGGCTGCTGACCGAGGCGGCGGCGACGCTGGGCGACCCACCCATCCCCGACCTGCTGTCCCGGATGCTGTCCATCGGGCCGTGGGAGATCGCCGACGCCCTCGACGAACTCGTCGCCAAACGGATCCTGGTATCCCAGACCGGCACGATCCGGTTCGCCCACCACCTGATCGCCGAGGTCATCGAGGACTCCCTGGCCCCGGCCAAACGGGAGATGCTGCACGACAAGGCCGCCCATGCCCTGATTGGCGCGAATTCACTCAACGTCGATCCGGTCAGCAGCCAGATCGCCGCGCATTTCGAGGCCGCCGGTCAGCCCGAGGCCGCCATCCCATACCACGAGCGGGCCGCCGAGACCGCCCGCGCCGCGCACGCCCACCAGACCGCGATCCGCCACTACCAACGACTCCGCGAACTGGTGCCCGAGCAGCGGCGGGTGCCGCTGCTACTGCGGTACGGCGAACTGCTGTCCTACGGCAGCACCGGCGACGCCGAACGCGTCTACCGGGAGGCGCTGCAACTGGCCACCCTGCAGGGCGCCGGTGCCGAACAGGCCCAGTGCTACTTCGCGCTGGGCGTGCTGTCCCGGCGTCGCGCCGACCTGTCCGGCAGCCGGCACGCGCTGTCCGAGGCACTGCGCCGATTCCAGATCTACGGCGACCTGGAGGGCGTCGAGAAGACCCTGGAGGCGTTGACGTACGCGCATATCCAGGAGGGTGACCTGGCCGCGGCGATCACCGCCGCCACCCGGGCCGGCACCATCGCACGCGACACCGGCAGGCTCGCGCATCTCGGCGGATCACAGCTGAGCCTGGGCATCGCGCACCTCTACGGCGGCGACTACATGCCCGCCCTCGAATCCTTCGAGCAGGCCCGCGATATCGGTCTGGACACCGGTGACGAACTCGCCCAGGCGGAGGCACTGCGCTACCTCAGCGCCGTGTACGGGTCCGAAGGCCGGCTCGGCACACCCGAACAGGCGTGGGCGCCGGCCGAACGCGCCATCGAGATCTGCGCGCGGGTCGGCCACCGGCTCGGGCTGGCCAGAGCCGCCGACGGAATGGGCGGCGCGTACCTGGTGGCGGGGGACTGGGGGAGAGCCCTCGACTGCTACCTGGCCGGACTCAACCTCAAGAACACCTTCGGCTACGCGTGGGGATTCGACGCGATGGTCTACCGCGTCGGCTACACCCTGCTGCGCGCGCACGAAACCGACACCGCCAACCACGTGCTGCACCAGGCCATGACGCTGTCCCGGAACCTCAACGCGCCGTACTGGCTGTGCCGAACCCTGCTCGCACTGGCCGAACTGCACGTCGACTCCGCGGAGCCGGCGCGGGCCCGCGGCTACGCCGCCGAGGCGTGGGAACTCGCGGAAGGGTTGCGGCACCACGACTTCATCGCCACCGCCCGGGCACTCGTCCGGCGCGCCACCCACCGTCCCGGTTCGCGGCGCTCTCCATCGCGGTCGCCAGCCGCGGAATCGGGAGAGCCACATCGGGCCGCGCTGCCCGACATCCCCGTCGTGCTGGAAACACCCGTGCACGGCCCGGAGGCGATCGTGTCCTGGCTGGACCCGATCATCGACCGCATGGTCGCCGCCGGATCATGACTACCTCTTGCGGCCGACGGCGCCATACCCCTGGGATCGAGAGGAGTCGAACCCACCCGCGACACTGGCCGCCGGCGCGCCATCGACGTACCAGTCGGAGATCCACACGACCCCTGGCTCGATGATGTCCCAGTCATCGCCGAAAAACGCGCCGATTTCCGCACGGCTGCGGGGTCGCAGCGATGACGTGGTGCGGTCGTAGTCCTTCATCACGGACGTCAGATCCTCGGAATGCCGCTGTCGCATCCCGTCGACACTGATGTGCGAAGTGGTTTACCGGATCGATCAGGTGATGTAAACCGCGCTTCGAGTGAAGGTCGACGGCGACGACGACCCCATGGCGTGACCGCTGGCCGCTAGGCGTGTTCCGCCGCGAGCTTGGCGCTGAAGCCGAGCAGAGCGGTGCCGGTCGCCGCGTCGAGGCAACGCCGGACCCGCCGGCGGCTCAGGACATGCCGCGCCCGGTTCATCACCGTGACGAGCAGTGTCAGATACAGCAGCGACAGGACGGCGTGGCTGAGAGCGAAGACGATCAGGGCCAGCAGACTCGCGTGCGGGCCGAGGAACTGCGGAAGCACAGCGAGGTAGAACGCCAGGACCTTCGGGTTGGTGATGTTGGAGAGGAATCCCTGACGCCATCCGCGCCACGCCCGGCCGTTCTCACGTTCGGCCTCGGGATTCGGTGCGTAGTCGCCTCGCAGGGCGGACCGGAAAGCCTGCACGGCCAAGAAGGCCAGATACGCGATGCCGGCCCATTTCACGCACAGGAACAGCGGTTCGACACGGAGAATGAGCACACCCAGGCCGGCCGCGGTGATGAGGCCCTGCACGGCGTTCGAGGACGCCACCCCGGTCCCGCTCCACAGCCCGCGCAGGCGGCCGCCGGCGAGCGTGTTCTTCGTGACGACCGCGAAGTCCGGTCCCGGCATGAGCACCAGGATCGTCGCGAATCCGAGGAACGAGCCATACGCCGCCCAGGTCATGGGTTGACTCTATGACCGGCGGAGCGCCATTTCACTCGATATTCGGCCGGAACCCCGTCCGTGCGTGGTGCGACGGTGCCACCGTCTTTCATCACGGTGACGTAATCCCGTGCGAGCTAGGCCAGCCGTTGTTGGAGAGTGGTGATGTGGGAGCGGACGAGTTCGCCGTAGCCGCCCTCGGGCAGGTCCGGGATCGCCGCCTCGGCCAGCGCCAGATGCTCGTAGGCCCGGGCCGCGTCACCGAGTTTGAGGTAGTCGGCGGCGAGGTTGGCCTGCAGGGACGCGTACATGCCACGGACCGCCGACCGGTCGGGGTTCGCGTCGGCGGCCGCCAGGGCGCGGACATCCCACTCGAGTTCGACGGCGGGGTCGTCCTGGGCGTCGGCCATGTAGTGCGCCAGCGCGACCCGGTGCATCGGGTCCCCGTGCGGACCGATCCGGTCCCACAACTCGCCGAACCGCTCCCGCGCCGCCGCCCGGTCACCGGCCAGCGCCATCTGTTGCGCCTCCGTGATCGCGGCCATCACCGGGTCGGGCGTGGGCGCCGGCTCGCCCTCAAGCTGCTCCAGGATCTGGTAGGACGCCCGCACGCAGCCGTCGCAGATCCACACCCCGGGGCCCTGGAACAGCCTCTTGACCTCGCCGGTCTTCTTGCCGCAGAACGAACACGCCGCCTCAGCAGTCACGCTGAGACCCTAACGTGCCGCTCCCCTGAACTCCCCCTGATGCGCCGATAATGTACATTATGTCAAGTAGTGCGGCTCTGGCCCTCCTCCACCGGGGCCCACGAGGGCTGCTGTTACGGCTTGGCTGCCGCGGCCTTCGCGCGCGCCGCGAGTGCCGGCGCCTGTGGCAACGCGGCGAGCTGGACCGCCAGCCCGGCCGCCGTGACGATGGCCGGCAGCACGAGCGTGACCAGCGAGAACCGCCGCACGACCGGATCAGAGCGGTCACGGCTCACGGGCGGCCTCCTTCACGAGGGATGCGATCGCATCCGGCGACAGGCCCAGCGCCCGAGCGGAGCGGGCGAGCGCGAGGATTTCGGAGCGAAGCGACGCCAACGGCTTGGCGGCGTCGGTCACCACCGCGCCGCGACCACGCCGCATGTCGACCAGCCCCTCCTCACGCAGATCCTGGTACGCGTGCAGCACCGTGTGCAGGTTGACACCAAGCGCCGCCGCTACCTCCCGCGCCGCCGGAAGCCGATCGCCCGGCTGCAATCTGCCGGCGGCCACATCCTTCCGCACCGACGCGGCCAGCTGCGCGAACAGCGGCGCTTCGCTGACTGGGTCGATGCGGAACAGCACACAGTTATTCTACAACAACTAGAACAGTGTGCTAGCGTGCGGACATGGCAAATGCCCTCGCGTGGGTCGCGCACTCCGGCGTCGTGCAGGGGATCATCATCGGCGCCACGCTGGCGTACCTGACGGCAATCCTGATCATGAACACCGTGCTCAGGACGATCACGACGACCGTCAACGGTTGGAGCGCCATCCTCAGGTGCGGCCAGCCCGGCAACGGCGTCCTCGTGCGGGCCGCCTGCGCCAAGGCCCTGCCCGCCGTCAACGTGTTCGAAGAGGCCGCGTACTGGACGACCACGACGGACGGCTCAGGGCACACACTCAGCGGCACGCACGACTACCTGCTGCGTTTTCCGGCCGGGCAACTCCCCCCAAACGACGCCTTCTGGTCGCTCACCATGACCGATGTCGTCGGGTACATGGTGAGCAATCCGATCAATCGATCGAGCTTTGATGACCGTTCGGATCTTGCCAAGAACGCCGACGGTTCCATCGACATCTATCTCCAGCGGGAGGAGCCGAACGGCCATAGGCAGAACTGGCTCCCGACTCCCTCTGGCAAATTCAAGCTGATGTTCCGCGCCTATCTGCCCGGCGCCGCAGTTCTCGACGGCACATACCAGGTGCCACCAGTCGCCAAGGTGCGGTGATATGAACTACCTCATTTTGAAATACGGATATCCCATCACCGGCGTCATACTCGTGATTTTCGCGTGGGTCATCTACCAGCGGATCTCCGCCGGATGGAACCAGATCACCGTACTCGCCGTAGCGGCAGGAATCGTGTGGGTGATCTGCGTGCCGACTTTCGTATACTTCTGGCCGCGTATCACGGTCAGTGGCTACAAAAGGGCGATCGTGAAGCGTGGTTTCGGTGGCGGCCCGATCCCCGTCAACACGCTGTACGCCGAGCCCGGCACCTCTTCCCCGTCGGCGCCCCGCGCGAGCCTGATGGCAACCGGAACCGACGACGTGCTCTACGTCGGCGGCTGGCTCGACCTGAGGAATGGTCCGCAGGTCCTGCATGTGCCCGACATGGCCGGCCGGTACTACGGCGTGCAGTTCACCGATCCCTCGAGCAGCGCCAACTTCGCCTACGTCGGCAAACGCACGACCGGAACCGGGGCCGGTGACTATGTTCTCACCGCGCCCGGCTGGAAGGGCACCATCCCGAGCGAGATGGCGCGGATTTCCTCGCCGCACCGTTCCGCGCTCGTCATCGGCCGCGTATTCGTCGAGAACGACAGTGATCAACCGACCGCGTACGCGCTCGCGCGACAAATACAGTTGGCGCCGCTACGCCAATAGTGGTCGACGCGGCGGCCAGCCCGTCGAGACGCCCTTTCAGGAGACAGGAGCAGACCCACAATGCCCGCCACACTGAAGCTGACGCACCAGGTCATCGGAGCGGAAGTCCGCCGCGGCAGGTACGACGTCGAGGTCGACGGGAAGCATGCCGGCAGCCTCGAACCGAACGAGACCATCGACATCCCGGTGGAACCCGGACGTCACACCCTGAAAGTGCGCAGCGGCCGAAACTCCAGCCGAACGAGGACCTTCGACGTCGCCGAGGGTGAAATCGTCAGTTTCCGATGCGGCGGAAAGAGTATCCTGCCGATCTTTCTCCTGTCATTCGTCATTCCCAGCCTGGCGATCTCGGAGAGGCCCGCGTAGCCCCTGATACTCGGTCAGCATTCCAGGGCCACTATTCGGACGGCGTGATCCGTGTGCTCCGATCAGCCGTCAACCAGGCGTAGATCACCTCAATCGCGGCCAGCAGCGTGCCGTCATCGAGGTGTTGCTGGATCGCGCCGTCGCAGAACCGTTCGCCGCGGACCACGCTGGTCGTGAATCTGACCGCGTCGGCGACCGAGGCGCCGGCGAGGTCTTCCTTCGTCTTGTACCGCTTGATGCCTTTCCAGTGCATCCAGTCAAACGGCACGACCAACCCGGCCGTGTAGAGGACTTGCTGCAGCTCGTCCACGTCGGCCGAGTAGTTCGGGTAGGGGAACGTGTGGGCGCCGTCCTCAAGGACACGGCTGGGTGTCCACGTCGTCAAGGTGGCGGGGTCAGCACGCCGGACGTTGTTCATCGCTCGGCCCAGCCGGACGAAAACGTCTGGTGGCATCGCGCGGAGGCGGCCTTCGATCTCGGAGTCCGTGGGATCTGGCATAACCGACAGCATGCCGCACGTGCCCGACAAGGAGATCGCCCACCGCTCCCCTGGTCCCGCTCCTCCTGTTGTCAGCAGGCGGCGTCCGTCAGCCGGGCGGCCGGTAACCCTTGAGTGGTCGCTTCCGTCTGAGCTACCTCATGCCGTACACGGCGTCCTGGTGTCAGCCAGCGGAGGTGGGGACGTCCTGGTTGGCGAGGCGGACGCGACCGCGGGCGACGAGCTTGCCCGCGCCGTCGGTGAGCTCGACCTGCCACATCTGCAGGCTGCGGCCGATCTGGATCGGGCGGGCCACCACGTCGATGTGTCCGGTGCGGACCGGGCGTAGGAAGTCCGTCAGGTTGTCGACACCGACCGCGAACTGACCGCGCTCGGCGACCACCTCGCTGGCGCCGACGGACGCGGCGGACTCAATGACCGAGGCCCACACCCCGCCGTGCACGATGCCCCACGGCGTGTGGTGGCGCTCGTCGACGTCGAGATGCCCGGTGATGACGGTGTCGATTCCGGCGACCTCAACCTTGTCGAGTTGTAGTCCGACGGCGTGTGTGAACGTCCCGGGAACGAGCACATAGGGGTCCGGGCGGCCGGTGGTCTCGGCATCGGTGGAGGTGTTGTCGGTCGTCGCCATGGCTCGAAATTAGCGGTAGTCGGTTTGATATGCAAACCTTGACACCATGCCTGCTCCGCTGCGAACTCCGGTCGTCGTGGGCCGTCCGTGCTCCGTCGCGGCCGCCCTCGAACTGGTCGGTGACCGGTGGTCCCTGCTGATCGTCCGCGAGGTGCTGTTCGGCAACCACCGCTTCAGCCAGATCGCCCGCAACACCGGCGCCCCACGCGATCGACTCTCCGCGCGGCTGAAGGCACTGGTCGCCGCCAGCATCCTGGAACGGCGCCGATACCAGGACTCGCCGCCGCGCGACGAGTACCACCTGTCCCCCGCCGGCCGTGACCTCGTTCCGGTCCTCGAGTCGCTGCGCCGGTGGGGTGACAAGTGGGGTGTGGACTCGCCGCCGCTGACCGTGCTGCACCGCGACCACCCGTTCCGGGCCCGGACGGTGTGCGCCGGCTGTGGCGAGCATCCCCGCGCCGAGGACCTGCACTCGCACATCAATGCCGCTGGTTGGGCGCCCTCCGGCCCGATCTCCCGAGAGGGTTGACATCGCGATCACCCTGGCTAAACTGGAGTCGTTCCAAAAAACGACAAGGTACAGATCGGAGCATTCATGACTGCGCCCACCACCACGACCGCGGCGCCAACCCGTGGTTTCACCGCGTCGACCCGTCTGTCCGCCGACCTCCAGCGAGTGCTGATCGACCTGATCGCCCTCAGCCTGCAGGGCAAGCAGGCGCACTGGAACGTCGTCGGCCACAACTTCCGTGACCTGCACCTGCAGCTCGACGAGATCGTCGACTACGCCCGCGAGGCCAGCGACACCATCGCCGAGCGGATGCGTGCCCTGAACGCGGTCCCGGACGGGCGCCCGGAGACCGTCGCGACCACCACCACGCTGCCGTCACTGCCGGGCGGCGAGCAGGACACCGGCCGGATCGTCGACCTGGTCACCGGCCTGCTGCACACCACCGCCGGCACCGTCCGCGCGGTGCACGACGAGGTCGACGCGGAGGATCCGTCCACCGCCGACCTGCTCCACGCGATCATCGACTCGCTGGAGAAGTTCGCCTGGCTGCTCAGTTCCGAAAACCGCGGCCGTTGACGCCCTTCCCGGGGCGCGCCCGCGCGCGCCCCGGGGCCGCCGGCGGTCAGGCGTGCGGCACGCGGTCGGCCAGCGTCTGGATGACGCGGGCGACCTCCCGCGGCGCGGTCGCGTCGGCAGCGTGATCGCGGCCGTGCAGCACGACGCGCTGCGCGTGCGGCAGCACCTTCTCCAGGGCGTCCAGCCGGGTCGCGAGATGCGCGGGGCTGCGGTCTCCGCCGAGCAGCACCGTGGGCACGGTGATCCCGGCGTAGGCGCCGAGCCGGACGCCCAGGTCGTTCAACGCTTCCAGGTCGTCGACCTGGGAGGGCACAAGACGGCCATAGCGGGGAATCAGTGAGGTGGCGGCACCCGCCAACCTGGCCTGCCACGGTGGCAGGCCCACGACCTCGTCCAGAAACATCGCCATCGCCCTGCGGGGTTTACCCGCGCTGATCTCGCCCCGGGCGCGTTCGACGACCCGGTCGCCCAGCGGCGGCCCGATCACGATGGCGGGCTCGAAGATGACCGCGCCGACGAACAGCGCCGGCGTTTCGGTCGCGGCGGCCGCCAGAGCTTCCAGGGCCACCACCCCGCCGGAGGAATGTCCGTAGAGGATCACCGACGGTCCGGCCTTGTGTGCTACGGCGAGCACGTCCTCGACTTCCTGGGCCACCGAACATGAGGCGCCGGTCGCCTTCAGATCGAGCCGGTACTGCCGGCGGTGCAGGCGCAGAACTCGAAACCGTGGAGCGAGGATCTCGGCGAGCTTCGCGGTGTGCGTGCCGTCGTCGAGTCCGGGCCCGACGATCAGCACGACGGGCCCTCGGCCCTGGTCGTAGCCGCGGACGTCGGTGTCGCCGACCGTCGCGAGCGTGATCTCCGGCATGGTCGTCATTGTCCACTCCTGCCGTCGCCGTTGACGGCACACAGGATGCGCCTGTTGTCACACGCTGTCTCCCGGGACACATCCATTCGTGTGACGCCATCATGACAACCCACGGTTGACATGACAACCTGAGGTTGTCATGATGGTGGGCATGACGACCAAGAATCCCACGCACGAAGAGACCTTCCGGCGGATCAAGGAGGTCCGGGCGCAGGCCATCGAGTACACCCGGCGCGCACGCCAACTCGCCGCCGAACGCCGCGAGCTCATGCAGAGCCTGTTGGACGACGGCCTGTCCCAGGCCGACATCGCCCGCGAACTCGGCGTGACCCGCCAGGCCATCCAGAAGATGATGAGCATCTGATCGGCCGCTCCCCTGTCCCACGCCTCGACGCCTACGCTGCCGTACTCGACGATTTCGACCCGGTCTTCAACATGGTGACGCCGTGAGGGATATGTCCAGGCTCGATCTTCGATTTCCGATCGGCGGTGCGTGAGCGAAAGCTCACGGCGCGTAGCGGGTCATGGTTGACGTTTTGTGGTAGTCATGGCGCCATGGCGATCACCACGCACATCGCGGTCAGCGTCGCGCTGTCCGACGCCGGCGAGGCCACCCGCTCCCTGGCGCTGGCTCGCGCGCTGCGCGACCGGTGTCCGACCGGCCGAGAAGTCCGGATCACCTTTGTTTCCAACGGAAGCCGCTTCGAGCCGATGATCGAGCAGGCCGGTTTCCCGATCGTGGCCTGCCAACCGCGCGTCAAGGGCAACAGCATCGCCGAGGACCTGCAGTGGGAGTTCCCGCACCTGGTCGGGTCGGCGGAGCTGGCCAGGTCGTTCATCGAGGGCCAACTCGCGATCCAGCGCGAGCTGCGACCGGACGTTGTGCTGCACGGCATGTGGCCGTTCGCGAACCTGGCGGCCCGCATGCTCGGCATCCCGACCGTCTGCTTCCTGCCGCTGCCACTGCATCCGTCCACAGTGGGCGGTGGCATGCTGGATGACCTGCCCGACACGGCCCCGGTGGTCACCCGCCTGCCGAGGCCGGTGCGGAAGCGGATCGCCCGCGTGGTCTCACCGTTCATGGTGCACGTCGGGATCTTCCGGCAGCGCAGGTTGAGCGAGGGGGCGATCGCCTGCGGCTGGCCGGCCGACCGGCCGCTGACGTTCTTCGATGTGCTGCACGCCGACCTGACCCTGGTCAACGACCTGCCGCAGTTCCACGCCGGCCTGAAACTGCCGCCGAGTTTCACGATCACCGGCCCGGTGTTCGCGGACGACCACGCGGCCGCGCATGATGGTGGCGCCGAACTGGACCCGCAGATCGAGGCACTGCTGCACCGCGACGGTCACCCGGGGATCGTGCTGACCATGGGTAGTTCGGGTGGCGTCGACGACTTCCTGGCGGCGGTGCGCGCGCTGATCCAAGATGACTGGAACGTGCTGGTGCTGGCCTCCCCTGCGGTGTGCCCGCTGGAGCGGGCCAGGGCCGCGGTGGGTTCGAACCTGCGGGTGCTGGTGACCGACCGGTTCGTGCCGGCCTTCCAGGCGCACCGCCTCGCGGACGTGTCCGTCAGCCACGGCGGCCAGGGCACCGTGCAGACGATCATGGCCGCCGGAACCCCGCTGGTCGGAGTGGGGATGCAAATGGAGCAACAGATCAATCTTGATCACGTGATGGACGCCGGGGCGGGCATCCGGATCCAGCGGCAACACTGGCGGACCCCGGTCATCCGGCGCGCCGTGCAGACCGTGCTCGCCGATCCGTCGTACAAGCGCAACGCCGAGGCGCTGGCCGCGACGATCGCGACCATGGATGGTGCCGCGACCGCCGCGGACCGGATGTGGCGGTTCCTGGTGGAGCGCCAGCCCGGGGAGGCGCCTACAGCAGCACGCCAGGGTTGAGGATGCCCTCCGGGTCGAGGGTGTGCTTGACCGCGCGCAACGCCTCGACCGCCAGCGGCCCGATCTCCTCGTGGTAGGCCTGCCGGTGGTCGACGCCGACGCCGTGGTGGTGGGTGATGGTGCCGCCTGCCTTCCGGATGGCCACGCTGGCGGCGGTTTTCGCCGACCGCCACTGGGCGACCGGGTCGTCGGCCTGGATGCAGCCGACCGTGAAGTACAGGGAGCCGCCGGTCTCGTAGACGTGGCTGAGGTGGCACAGCACGATCGGCGGGGTGCCCTGGGAGCCCAGTGCCTCGGTGAGGGCCTGGGTGACGGCGGCCTTCAGCGCGGTGAGATTGGACCAGAAGGTCGCGGTCTCCAGGGTCTCCACCAGGAGACCGGCGTCCAGCAGCGGGTCGCGCAGGTAGGCGCCGCGGAACCGGCCGACCCGCCAGGCCTCCCCGAGATCCGGGCCGAGCGGGGTGCCGCCGGCGTCGGTGAGCACGGCGGTGGCGGCCGCCCGGCGGGCGGTGACCTCGTCGGGTTCGCCCTCGTAGCCGGTGATCGTCACACAGCCGCCGGGTGACGCGCTGCCCGCCGGGTCGGCGAGGTTGATGGCGGTCTCGGCCTCGTCGGACAGCCGCAGCACGGTGGGCAGCGGCCCGTCCTGGGCGAGCCTGCGCACGGCGGCCGCGCCGGCGTCGAAGGACTCGAACCGCCACGCCTCGAACACCCGTTGCCGGGGCACGGGCCGCAGCCGCACGGTCACCGAGGTGATCACGCCTAGGGTGCCCTCCGAGCCGAGGACGAGTTGCCGCAGGTCCGGTCCGGCCGCCGATTTCGGGGCGGTGCCCAGAGTGATGGTGCCGCGCGGGGTGGCCAGGGTGAGTCCGACGACCATCTCGTCGAAGCGGCCGTATCCGGCCGAGGACTGGCCGACCGAGCGGGTGGCCGCGTAGCCGCCGATGCTGCCGGCCTCGTAGGACTGCGGGAAGTGCCCGAGCGTGAAGCCGTGCGCGCCCAACGCCTTCTCGACGGCGGGTCCGCGCATGCCAGCCTGCAACACGGCGGTGCGGGAGACCTCGTCGAGGTGCTCGAGTTGGTCGAGCCGGGCGAGGTCGAGGGCGATGACGCCGGCGAATCCGGCTCGGGCGGGGACGAGTCCGCCGGTGACGGACGTTCCGCCGCCGAACGGCACGACGGCGACACGGTGTTCGGCGCAGGCCTGGAGCACGGCGACAACCTCGTCGTGGTTGGCGGGTGACACGACGGCGTCGGGCGCGTCGGAGCCGTCGCCGGCGCGCAGTTTCAGCAGATCTGAGATGGAATAGCCGCGGGTGTGCCGCACACGCCGGTCCTGGTCGGTGGCCACCCGGTCCGGGCCCACGACAGCCTCGATCGCCGTCCTGGCGGCGGCCGGCAGGGCCGACGCGGGCAGCGTGATGTCCTCGGGATGGACGGCGGGCCGGGGCTTGGCGCCGAGTTGCACCAGGGCGCGAGCCAGCGCGTCGGGGAGGGTGCCGGGTGTCTTCGGGTCGCCCCAGTAGGGCCGTCGCATCGCGATCAAGGGAAGGTCTAGTTCGCTCGCCACTGATACACTGTGACAGATGTTGTCGCAAGATTGCAACGGTGCGGCGGTGTTGCCTGGCAACGCGATCCCGGAGGGACGCATCCTGGACGCCGCCTACGACCTGCTGCTCGCGGTCGGCATGCGACGGATGACGATGGCCGATGTGGCGCGGCGGGCCGAGGTGTCGCGGGCGACCCTGTATCGGCGGTGGGCCAACGTCCGCGAGATCGTCGGCGCGCTGATCACCCGCGAATGGTCCGCGATGGACGCCAAGATGCTGGCCGCCGAGGCCCCGCACGGCCGGGCCCGGCTGGTCAACGGCGTGGTCGCGCTGGTGGCGGCCAGCCGCGCGCACCCGATCCTGCGCAAGATCATCGAGCTGGACCCGGAGTTCCTGCTCCCCTATCTGTTGCGGCGGCGCGGCAGCAGCACCGAGCATCAGTTGGCCACCATCGAGGCGGCACTGCGCGCCGGCATCGAGGACGGTTCGATCGCGCCCGGACCGGGCGATCCCGCGGCCCGCGCGCAGGCGGTCCTGTTGGCCGCCTGGTCGTTCGCCCTGACCGGCCCGGCGATCAGCACCGACCTGGACGTCCTGGACGAGCAACTACGCACGCTGTTGGAGCGCTACCTGACGCCCTGAAAACCCCTGAAAGCGAGGCGACGCCACCATGTCCGACACAGGCGGCTACGGAACGACCAGTAAGGCCACCCGCAGCGGTGACAGCTCGCTGACCGCGCAGCGCCGCGCCCGGGAACTCGCCGAGGTTCGGTCCGGCGGCCACGGCCCGGTGGATCTGCTGGTCATCGGCGGCGGGGTGACCGGCGCGGGGGTGGCGTTGGACGCGGCCTCCCGCGGCCTGTCCGTCGTGTTGGCCGAGCGGCACGATCTCGCGTTCGGCACCAGCCGGTGGAGCTCGAAGCTGGTGCACGGCGGGCTGCGGTATCTCGCGTCCGGCGCGGTCGGCATCGCGCACGAGAGCGCCGTCGAGCGCGGCATCCTGCTCACCCGCGTCGCACCACACCTGGTGCGGCCGCTGCCCCAGATCATCCCGCTGCTCCCCCGGGTTCCGCAGGCCAATGCGGCGCTGATGCGTGCCGGTGTGCTCGGCGGTGACCTGCTGCGGCTGGCCGCCCGGACCAGTCACCAGTCGCTGCCGTGGTCGCGGATCGCGACCCGCGCCGAGGTCCGCCGCTACGCGCCGGGCGTGCAGGCCGACGGGCTGCGCGGCGGCATCCTGTCCTGGGACGGGCAACTGGAGGACGACGCGCGGCTGGTGGTCGCGATCGCCCGCACCGCCGCCGCGTATGGGGCCCGGATCCTCACCCACTGCGCCGCGGTCACGTTGACCGGCGAGGTCGGGGTGCTGCGTGACGAGCTGACCGAGCAGACCTTCGACGTGCCGGCACGGATGGTGATCAACGCGACCGGGGTGTGGGCGGGCCAGTTGGCGGCGGGCGTGCCGATCCGGCCCAGCCGCGGCACCCATCTGGTGCTGCCCGGCGACGCGCTGCCCGGCCTCACCGCGGGACTGACCGTGCCGGTGGAGGGATCGATCAGCCGGTATGTGTTCGCGCTGCCCGCCCCGGACGACCGGGTGTACGTGGGACTGACCGATGTGGACACCGGTGGCGAGATCGCCGAGGTGCCGACCGCCACCGACGCGGAGATCGACTTCCTGCTCGACTCGATCAACCCGGTACTGGCGCGGCCGCTGTCCCGTGCGGACCTGATCGGCACGTTCTCCGGGCTGCGCCCGCTCTTGGACACCGGCGCCGGCAACACCGCCGACATCTCCCGCCGGCACGCCGTGATCACCGCGTCGGATGGGCTGGTGACGATCACCGGCGGCAAGCTGACCACCTACCGCCGGATGGCGCAGGACGCGGTGGACGCCGCGCTGGCGCGTTCGGGACTGGCCGCGTTGTCCTGCCGCACCCAGCGGTTGCCACTGGTCGGCGCCGCCAGCCCGGCCGAGCTGGCCCGGGTGCGGGCGCCACGCCGGCTGGTGCGCCGCTACGGCACGGAGGCGGCGACCGTGATCGCGGAGGCTGGTGAGGATCCGGCGATGCTGGCGCCGGTCGCCGAGGGCATCCCGGTCACGCCGGCGGAGCTGCGGTACGCGGTGCGGCATGAGGGTGCGCTGGACGAGGACGATCTGCTGGACCGCCGTACCCGCATCGGGTTGTCCCCGGCGGACCGGGAGCGGGCGTTGCCGGCCGCCCAGGCGGCGGTGGCGCAGACCGCCCAACCCTGAGCCCGGCCCGGGTTCGCTCGTACGCCGGCGGTGGATGTGACGAAGGTTTATTGGTGGGAGCGGCGACCGCCGAACCGGTAGGCTGATGGCAGGGCCGTGACTGGCGTTCGGGTGGATCACCACCAGGGAGCGGCTCGGCCGGCTTCTGGCCGGTGGAATGCCGTGCGCCTGGGCGATGCGTGAATCCAAACCGAGTCGCGCTCGCGACCGACCACAGGAGCATTCCGATGACGCAGCCCAGCCCGTTGACCGAGGTAGCCGAGGCAGCACAACCGGATCAGGTGAGCCAGGAGACGCGCCTGATGAACGGCACCGAGGTGGCACGCCAGATCGTGGAGCGGGCCGCGCAGCGGGCCACCGAGTTCACCACTCGCGCCGGGCGTCAGCCCTGCCTCGCGACCGTGCTGGTCGGTGAGGATCCGGCCTCGGTCACCTACGTGAAGATGAAGCGCAACCGGTGCCGCAAGGCCGGTATCGCCTCGCGGCATGTGCCGCTGCCGGCTGGCACCTCCACCGCGGAACTCGTCGATGTGATCACGACGCTGTCCAACGACCCCACTGTCGACGGCATCCTGCTGCAACACCCGGTGCCGGCGCAGATCGACGAGCGGGCGGCGTTCGAGGCGATCGCGCCGGGCAAGGACGTCGACGGTGTCACCATGCACTCGTTCGCGGCCATGGCGTTCGGTCAGCCCGGGTTCGTGTCCTGCACACCGGGCGGGATTCTGCGGCTGCTCGACGCCTACGACGTCGAACTCGCCGGACAACACGCCGTGGTGATCGGGCGCAGCCCGATCCTCGGCAAGCCGGCCGCCATGCTGCTGCTCGCCCGGGACGCCACCGTGACGATGTGCCACTCCCGCACCCGGAACCTGCCGGACGTGGTGCGCGGCGCCGACATCGTGGTCGCCGCCGTCGGCAAGCCGCGTTTCGTACGCGGCGACTGGATCAGGCCGGGTGCGGTGGTGATCGACGCCGGCTACAACGACGGCAACGTCGGTGACGTCGACTTCGCCGAGGCCCTGCCGCGCGCCGAACTCATCACCCCGGTGCCTGGTGGTGTTGGCCCGACGACCATCGCGTTGCTGCTCGAACAGACCGTGGTCGCCGCCTTCGCGCAGGACTTTGAGCGGCCCACCTGCCAGCGACTCTGACCTGTTCCGGCTTTCCAGGTGGCGCGGGCCAGCGTTCTCGGTCTTGGCCCGCATCCACCTGGAAGGCCGGAAAGGCGGGGGAACACGGCGGCACGGTGCCGCAGCGCGATGTCGGTGCCATTTCGGGAGCTTGGGCACCGGTAGACAGCCCCCGCCCGCCCAGGGGGCGACCCCTTGGCCAGTCTATCGACGCAGGTCAGAGCCACAAAGTAAGAAAACTGGGCGTGTGGATAGATCAACGTACCTGTGGACAGAGCGAGCGGCCGAAACCGTTGTGGTGTATCGGACGGGCGCTCGGCTAGGCGGACGATCGGGCGGTCTGCGGGCTTCCACCGGCATCCACCGGGAACACCGAAGCACGGGTTGGCTGCGATTGATGATGTATCTATGTTGTATCTCTTCATGTTAGGGTCTTGAGGTGTCCTCTCCCCTTCAGGCGTCGGTCGGGCGCTCCGCCAGGTCCCTTGTCACCACGATCAGTCCCGAACGCACCGGAGGGTGGCCACGAGCCTGGGCGGCCGTGTTCTGCGCGGCTTGGGGAGGCAACCAGTTCACCCCGCTGCTGCTGATGTACAGGCAGCTCGGCGGGTATTCAACATTCACCGTTGATATGTTTCTCGGCTCCTATGTGCTGGGCCTGATTCCCGGGCTGCTGATCGCCGGCCCGCTGTCGGACCGGCACGGCCGCCGCCGCGTCATGGTCATCGGCACGGCGGTGTCGCTGCTGGCCAGCGCGGTGCTCGCACTGGGCGTGTTCGGCTCGGTGCCGCTGTACGCCGGCCGGCTGCTCAGCGGGATCGCGCTGGGTATCGCCATGTCGGTGGGCACCAGCTGGCTCAAGGAGCTGTCCACGCCGCCGTACGACACGGACGCGGACGCCGGTTCCGGGGCGCGTCGCGCCACCCTCGCCACGACACTGGGATTCGCGCTCGGCGCGGGGGTCGCGGGATCGCTGGCCCAGTGGGGCCCCTGGCCGATGGTGCTGCCCTACATCGTGCACATCGCGCTCGTGGCGCCCGTGCTCATCGCGACCATGGGCTGCACCGAAACCCACGTCGACGAACTCGACGACGACCTCGCCACCCTCAACGGCGAGGCCACCAGCGGTGGGTGGGACATCGCCGGCCTGTGGGCGATGTTGCGGGTGCCGACCGTCGGTCATTCCCGGTTCCTGCGCGTGGTGCTGCCGATGGCGCCGTGGATCTTCGGCGCGGCGGGCATCGCCTACGCCGTGCTGCCGCAGTTGACCGCGCCGAACGTCGGCCACTGGCAGCTCGCCTACGCGACCCTGCTGTCGGTGTGCACGCTGCTGACCGGTGCGTTGATCCAGCCGGTGGCCAAGCGCCTGGACCGGGCCGGCACCGCTCGCGCGGTCGTGATCGGCATGCTCATCATCGTCGCGGGTGTGGCCGCCGCCGCCGTCGACGCCCAGCTGCGGCTGCCCTGGCTGGGCCTGGCGATCGGGATGTTCCTGGGCATCGGCTACGGCATCGCCATGGTGTCGGGGCTGCTGGAGATCCAGCGGATCTGCGCGGCCAACGGCGCCAACGACCTGGCCGGCGTGACCGGCGTGTACTACGCGCTGTCCTACATCGGGTTCCTGTTCCCCGTCACGCTCGCCGGGCTGGCGAACCTGCTGTCCTACCCGGAACTGATCGGTGGGCTCGCGGTGGCGGCGCTGGCCTGCACCGCGCTGGTCACCGCCTCGTCCCGTCGCCCGTTGTCGCGGCGGGCGCGACAGCGGCCCGACGAAGCCGCGTGACAGCCGGTCATTCCGGCGGTCACACCGTCGGTGAGGCGGCGCCGGGCCGACAACGCCACGGCCCTATGTTTGGTGCCATGTCTGAAGGGCAGCCCAGCGCCGCCGACCGCGCACACGCCTTCGTCAAGGAACGGATCATCGACGGCAGTTTCGCCGGCGGCACGTTGATCACCGAGGGCGAGATCGCCGACGCGCTGCGGATGTCACGCACCCCGACCAGAGAGGCGTTCCTGCGGCTGCAGGCCGAGGGACTGCTGCGGCTGTACCCCAAGCGCGGCGCCCTGGTCGTGCCGGTCTCGGTCAGCGAGATCCACGACGTGCTGGACGCCCGGCTACTCATCGAACGGCACGCCGCCGAGACGGTGATCGG
The DNA here is from genome assembly GCA_036384655.1 of Pseudonocardiaceae bacterium. Taxonomy (GTDB): domain Bacteria; phylum Actinomycetota; class Actinomycetes; order Mycobacteriales; family Pseudonocardiaceae; genus DASVLX01. The sequence continues at coordinate 9,631 of DASVLX010000053.1, read as the reverse complement.
CGCCGGCCGGCACCACGCCGTGGCCGCCGCCATGCGCGCCCTGCTCGACCAGCAACGCTCCACCGCCGGCGGGCCGGACGCGCCCGCGTTCAGTGAACTGGACCGGCTGTTCCACTCCACCCTGGTCAATGCCGCCGGCAACGAGATCCTGGTCGAGTTCTACGCGGGCCTGCGGGACCGGCAACTGCGGATGACCACCAGAGCCGTGCAACGGGATCCCAGGCGGCTGGAGGGCAGCATCTCCGAGCACGCCGAACTGTGCGACCTGCTGGAAGCCGCTGACCTCGCCGCGTTCACCGACATGCTGGAGACCCACATGACCGCCACCCACACCGCCGTCACGGCCTCGTAGCGGACCGGCCGTGAACGCGCGGGGTTCGGGAGCGGCATGGGCGCGGTCGCCGTGGCTGTTGTTCGCGCTGATCATCGTGTTGTCGATCCCGTTCGACGTGCTCGGCGCCGTGTCCGGGAAGGTACTGCCGGCGCACCTGCCCATCGCCGCCCTCCAGGTCGTGTGCCCACTGATCGCGGCCCTGGTCCTGGTCGGGTGGGCCGATGGTCGCGCGGGCGTTCGCCGGCTGCTCGCCCGGCTCGTCGACCTGCCGAGGCGCGGCCCCAGCCGCACCCGCTGGTATCTGGTGGCGGTCGCGACCATTCCCCTGATCACCCTGGTGGCCTACGGGATCGACCTGGTCGCCCACCGTCCGGTGCCGACCGCCGGCGTGTCCCTGTTCGCCGCGGTCGGGGCGATCGCGCTGTTCCTGATCCTCGCCGCCTGCGAGGAGATCGCCTGGTCGGGATGCGCGATCGACCCGCTGCAGGACCGGTGGGGCGCGAAACCGGCGAGCCTGCTGGTCGGGCTGGTGTGGGCGGCCATCCATGTGGTCCCCTGGCTGCAGCTGCACGACCCGGCCTGGGTGTTCTGGCAGTTCGTGTTCACCGTCGCCGCCCGGGTCGTGATGGTGCGGATCTACAACGCCGCCGGCCGCAGCGTGCTCGCCGTGATCCTGTTCCACGCGATGATCAATTTCTGTTACGCGGTCACCGAAACCGCCTACGACCCGATGATCGTCGGCCTGCTCACCACGGCGGTCGCGATCGTGGTGCTGGTGCGGCCAACCGGGCGGACGTCACTGCCCTGACCGGCCGAACGTGACTCCCACCACTTGCGGTTCAGTACGAGCCCAGGTATGGAACCATCACGCGACGACACGGCCGAGCAACAGTGAGAAACATTGAAACTCATGGGGCCGTTCGGGCAATCTGGCCAGCAACAAGTACCTGCGACGACGGAGGCAGCATGTTCGTGCCGTTCGGAGCCCGTGATTTCCTCGACCGCGCCGTGGCCGTCTATGGGGCGCGCACCGGCATCGTCGACGAACCGGACCAGCCGGCCCAACCGTGGACCGACCTGACCTACGCCCGCGTCGGCGAACTGGCGAAGGCACAGGCCGCCGGCCTGGACGCCCTGGGTGTGGGGCTCGGCGAGCGGGTCGCCGTCGTCTCGCACAACAGCGCCCGCCTGCTCACCTCGTTCTTCGGGGTCAGCGGCTATGGCCGGGTGCTGGTGCCGGTGAACTTCCGTCTGTCGCTGGACGAGGTCGCCTACATCGTGCAGCATTCCGGCGCCAGTGCCGTGCTGATCGACCCGGAACTGGCCGAGAAGTTCGAGCGGGTGCCCGCCAAGCACAAGTTCATCATCGGCACCGAATCAGACGAACAGCTCTACAAGTTCGGTGTGGAGCCGCAGGCGTGGACACCGGACGAGAACGCCACCGCCACCATCAACTACACCAGCGGCACCACCGCCCGCCCCAAGGGTGTGGAGCTGACCCACCGCAACATCTGGGTGGACGCGGTCACCTTCGCCCTGCACGTGGGCGCCACCGACCGGGACGTGCTGCTGCACACGCTGCCGATGTTCCACGTCAACGGCTGGGGCTGGCCGTTCGCCGCCGCCGGCCTGGGCATCAAGCAGGTCGTCATCCGCAAGATCGACGGCGCGGAGATCCTCCGCCGGGTCGAGCAGCACGGCGTGACCGTCATGTGCTGCGCGCCGGCCGTGGTCAACTCGGTGCTGACCGCCGCGGAGAGCTGGGAGGGTGAGATCCCCGGCCGCGACCGGGTCCGCATCGTCGTGGCCGGCGCCCCGCCGCCCACCCGCACCATCGCCCGCGTCGAGGCCGAGCTGGGCTGGGAGTTCATCCAGATCTACGGGCTGACGGAGACCTCGCCGCTGCTGACCGTCAACCGGGCCCGGCCGGAGTGGGACGAGCTGTCCACCCAGCAGCGCGCGGAGAAGCTGGTCCGCGCCGGCGCGCCCGCGCTGGGCACCACCATCAGGATCGCCCCCGACGGCGAGGTGCTGGCCCGAGGCAACACCGCCCTCAAGGGCTACTGGCGGCAGCCCGAGGCCACCGACGTCGCGTTGGAGGAGGGCTGGTTCCACACCGGTGACGGCGGCTACCTCGACGACGACGGCTACCTGACCATCTCGGACCGCAAGAAGGACGTCATCATCACCGGCGGCGAGAACGTGTCGTCGATCGAGGTGGAGGACACCCTGTTCAGCCACCCGGCGGTGGCGGAGGCCGCGGTGATCGGCGTGCCCGACGAGAAGTGGGGCGAGACCATCAAGGCACTGGTGGTGCTCAACCCCGGCTACGACGCGGTCACCGAGGCGGACCTGATCCAACACTGCAAGGAGCACCTGGCCAGCTACAAGGCGCCGACGTCGGTGGAGTTCCGGGAGGAACTGGCCCGCACGGCGACCGGCAAGCTGCAGAAGTTCAAGCTGCGCCAGCCGTACTGGGCCGGCCGGACCAAGCAGGTCAATTAGCAAGCAGGGCCTGTGGTGGGCGGCCGGTGCTGGGTCACGCCGCCGGTCGGGCGGGACCGGCGGCGGCCGTCCACCACATCACCGGGGTGACTCGGTGTGAACTCGGTCGGTCATCGGTGGGAACTCCGTGGGCGCGGCGGTTGTTAGCGTAGACAGACCGCGTTATCTGGAGGTCCCGTGTCCGAATACCCACGGTGGGCCGGCCGGCTGGCCGAGACCGCCTCGACAGTGGGCCGGGCCCTGCGCCCGGCTCCCTTCGGCGCCGACCCGACCGGTGAACGCCTCGAACGCATCCGGAGATCCCCCAACTTCGTGGCCGGCGCGTTCCGCAACCCGGTCGCAGTGAAGACCGTCGCCCGCCCCAGCTCGATCGGGCCGGTGCTGCGCAGCATGCTGTCGTCCGAGGACCGGGCCAGGCGATCCCCGTCCGGGACGATCCCCGTGCACCGGATGACCGCCGCCGACCTGTCCACACCACCGGCGTCCGGGCTGCGGCTGACCTGGTTGGGGCACGCCACGGTGCTGGCGGAGATCGACGGCCGGCGGGTGCTGTTCGACCCGGTCTGGGGCGAGCGGTGCTCGCCGTTCCCGTCGATCGGCCCGAAGCGGCTGCACCCGGTGCCCCTGGCGCTGGACGACGTGGGCCCGGTCGATGTCGTCGTCGTGTCCCATGACCACTACGACCACCTGGACATGCCCACCATCCAGCGACTCATCGGGTTCCGGGCGCCATTCGCCGTGCCGCTCGGATTGGGCGCGCACCTCGAACGCTGGGGTGTTCCCACGTCGCGGATCATCGAGCTGGACTGGGGCGAGTCGGCGGTCGCGGCCGGACTGCGGCTCACCGCGACCCCCGCCCGGCACTTCTGTGGGCGCGGGCTGCGCAACAACGCGCCCACCCTGTGGTCGTCGTGGGTGGTTGCCGGGCCGATGCACCGGGTGTTCCACAGCGGCGACACCGGCTACTTCCCCGGCCTCGCCGACATCGGCACCCTGCACGGCCCGTTCGACGCGACCATGATCGCCATCGGCGCCTACAGCGACTTCTGGCCGGACATCCACCTCAACCCGGAGGAGGCCGTGCGAGCCCACCGGGACCTGTCCGGCGGCGAACCGCACGGCGTGATGCTGCCGATGCACTGGGGCACCTTCAGGCTCGCCCCGCACCCGTGGGCCGAACCCGCCGAGCGGGCCGCCAGGGCCGCCGCGGCCACCGACACCCGGCTGGTCGTGCCCAGGCCCGGTCAGCCGTTCGAACCCGACTCGGCCCCGGCACTCGACCCGTGGTGGCGGCGGCTGGCCGTTCCCGCCACCGGCGAATCCCACGCGCCGGCCGAGTCCGCCCCCGAAGGAGCCCCCGCCTGACGCGAAACGCCTCCGGCCCGGTCCCGATCCGGCTAGAGCAGCCGGAGTTGGGCGGGCTTGGGGCGGCGACGCGGCGCCGGATCACCCAGGCGCTGGTAGACGTCGGCGTGCAGGTCCGCGAGGAACGGTGACGGGCTGGCGGGTCGGCTGCTGCCCTGCCGGCTGCGCTGTGCGGCCAGGCTGAGATACAGCCGCCGCTGGGCCCGGGTCATGCCAACGAAGAACAGCCGGCGTTCCTCGTCGACCACCGCAGCGTTCTCCTCGTCCCGCTGGCCCGGCCAGCGCAGCGGCAGCAGCCCGTCCTCGCAGCCGACCAGGAACACCACCGGGAACTCCAGGCCCTTGGCGGCGTGCAGGGTCAGCAGGCTGATCCGGTCGGCACGCGGATCCCAGGTGTCCACCTCGGCGCCCAGCGCCAGTTCGGCGCGGAACCCGGGCAGGTCGGTGCCGCGGCGGCCGGCGAGCGGGCCGAGCAGGTCGACCGCGAAGTGGATCTCCGCGGCACGGTCCTCCCGGTCCGACTCCGGCAGCTGCTCCAGGGCCGCCCGCGCGGCCTGCCGGACCAGCGCCGACACCTCGGCGGTCGCACCGGCGGGGTTCTCCGTGTCGCCGGTGTCGGCAGGGTCGACAGGGTCACTGGCGGGCAGGTTCCGGAGGATGTCCCGCACACCGGGACGGTCCGTGAGCCGATCGTGGGAGCGTTTCTGGAACGGCATGCCGGCGTGGGTGAGTGCCGAGATCAGCGCGCGGGACTGGGCGTCCGTCCGATACAGCACCGCGATGTCGGCGAACCCGACACCACCGTTGTCCTCCGGCGCCGCGCCGTCGACCCGGCCGCTGTCCAGCGAGTGAAACGACGAGCCGCCGAGCAGTTGGTCGATGGTGCGCACCACGAAATCGGCCTCGGCGTCCTCGTCGGCCGCGTGGTGCAGGCCGACCGGGGTGGCCCCGGTCTGGTCGCCGGCCGGCAGCAGTTCCCGGCCGGGCACCAGCGTCGCCGGGGCGATCGCCTGCAGGGCGCCGGACAGAATGTAGTGGCCACTGCGGTAGTTACGGGTCAACGTGACGGTGCGGGCGCTCGGATAGTCCTGCCGGAAGCGCAGGAAGAATCCGACGTCGGCACCCCGGAACGCGTAGATGGCCTGGTCGGGGTCACCGATCGCGGTCAGGTTGCCCTCCGGTGAGGTGAGCAGCCGCAGCAGCCGGTACTGGGTCTCGTCGATGTCCTGGTACTCGTCGACCGAGATCCACCGATAGCGGTCCCGGTAGTGGGCCGCCAGCTCCGCGTCCTCGCCGAGCAGCCGCACCGGCAGCGCGATCAGGTCGTCGAAGTCGACCAGGTCCTGCTCGCGCAGCGCGGCCTGGTAGCGGTCGAGCAGATCACCGAGCCCGGCGTCGGTGCCGGAATCGCCCGGGCCGTCACCGTCACCGGTGCTGGCGTCGTGTTGGTCGCGGCGGTAGCGGGACAGGTCGTCCAGCAGCCTCCCGGCGGACTTCGGATCACCGGTCAGCTCGGCGAGCGTCGCCAGCTGCCGCGCGGGATCGGCGATGCCGAACCGCGCGGTGCGTCCGACCCGGTCGTGCTGCTCACGCAGGATCCGCACACCCAGCGCGTGGAAGGTACTCACCGTGACCGCGTCCGCCGAGTCGGAGGCTGGGCCGGATGGGCCGGATTGCTCACCGAGCAGCCCGGCGAGCCGCTCCCGCATCTCCTCCGCGGCACGCCGGGTGAACGTGATCGCCAGACACCGTTGCGGTGGCACCCCACGGGCGGTGATCAGATGCGCGATCCGGTGAGTGAGGGTGCGGGTCTTGCCGGTGCCGGGACCGGCGATGATCAGCAGTGGACCCTCGGTGATCTCCGCGGCCGCCCGCTGGTCCGGGTCGAGCCCGTCCAGCAGCGACACCTCAGCCGCCTCCAACGGCAGCACAGGCTCGGCTGGCGGCGCGACATCAGCCGGTGTCGGCGTTGCCGCGGGTTCGGCCGGCACGGACGGCTCAGCGGCGGCGGCCTCGTGTGTCCTGTGTGTCTTGGGCGCGGCGGGAGTCTTCGGCTCCGCCGGGGCCGGCACGACCACCGGAGTGTCGAACAGTCCGTCGTCGAACAGGCCGGGCGCGGCGATCACGGCGTTGCGGCGCAGCTCGCCGGGCTGGAACAGCCGGATCACGCCGTACTCGCCGTCGAAGCCGGCGTCGGCGATCACCTCACCGCGCCGCAACCGGCCGATGGCCTCGGCCAGCAGTGGGTCGTGGTGGTCGATGTCGGTCAGCGGAACCGAGTCGAGGATGGTCATCTCCGGGCCGAGCGCGGCGGTGAGCGCGTCGACATGGCTGAGGACCCGCTTGCTCTTCGGCCCGACGTCCAGGATCTCGCCCATGATCTCCGGCAGCGGCACGAGGCTGTGGTAGCGGCCCGACTTGGCGGGTGGCACGAGGTCGGTGCCGTGCCGGTCGGCGAGTTCCTCGACGCGGTGCAGCACGCCGATCGTCAGCGGTTTCCCGCACACCGGGCACAGGCCGCCGAGTTCCCGGGTTTGTGCCGGGTCGAGCCGCACATCGCATTTGCGGTGCCCGTCGACGTGGTATTTGCCCTCTTCGGGGAAGAATTCGACGGTGCCGACATAACCGTCGCCGGTTTCCAGCGCACGGCGGATCGTGTGGTAGCCGAGCTCGGTGTCGAACACATTGGCTTCCCGGCCCAGCATGGGTGGGGAATGCGCGTCCGAGTTGGAGACCAGCCGGTACTGGTCGAGCCCGGACACCCGCCAGTTCATCGGCGGATCGGACGACAGCCCGGTCTCCACCGCGAAGATGTGGTCGGCGAGGTCCAGGTAGCAGTCCTCGATCCGGTCGAAACCGGACTTGGAACCCAGCACCGCGAACCAGGGCGTCCAGATGTGCGCGGGCACCAGGTAGCCGTCCGGGCTGGCCTCCAGGGTGATCTCCAGCAGGTCACGGGAGTCCAGACCCAGGATCGGGCGCCCGTCGGAGCCGAGGTTCCCGATCCGGCCGAGCGCGGTGTTGAAGCGGGTGACCGCGTCGAAGTCGGGCAGGTAGACGAGGTGGTGCACCTTGCGGGTGCGGTCGGCGCGCTTGTAGATCGTGGAGATCTCGACGGACAGCATGAACCGCACCTCGCCGGCGCAACTGGGCGGCAGCGTGCGGTCGACATCGCGGTCCAGGTCGGGACGCAGTCGGAACAGACCCGGTTCGGCCGGCACCAGGGTTTCCCGCAGGTGCTCCAACCAGGCCGGATGGGTGAAATCACCGGTCCCCACCACGGTGATCCCCTTGCGCCTGGCCCACCAGGTCAGATGTTCCAGATCGCAGTCACGGCTGCAGGCCCGCGAATACTTCGAGTGAATATGCAGGTCTGCGTAGAAACGCACCGAGTGATCTTCGCACCGTACCCGGGCCGGCCCGGCACCGACCCGCCGATCAACCCTCGACGAACCGGGCCCGCGCCGACAGCGGCCGCCCGACCTGCGGGCAGTCATCGGTGGTGGCGTCGAACAGTTGGCCGCCGACCTCGTCGATGTCATCCAGCCCGATCGCGCGCAGCGCCTTCGGGTCCAACGCCAGTTCGGACACCATCACCCCGAGCAGACAGGCGTTGAGCAGGGCCGCGGGTTCGGTGCCGCTGGCCAGCCCGGAGGCACGGTGCAACTCGACGGTGGCGTCCGCGTTGGCGGTGACCATCTCCCCCAGCGCGTCCCGCACCTCGGGCCGCCGTACGGCCGCCAGGTACAGCTCGAACATCGCCAGCACCTGGGTGGGGTCGCTGTGCACGGCGCGCCGGATCATCGCCGGATACAGGGCACGCACCTGCTGTGGCGACACCCCGGTGGGGGTGGTGGCGCGCAGTTGCGCGACGGCGGCCCGGTGCTGGTCGGCCATCCGGTTGGCGGCGGCGGTGAGCAGGCTGTCCCGGGTCGGGTAGTAGTTCTTGGCGGTGCCCTCGGGCACCCCGGCCTCACGGTCGACGGCCCGGTGGGTCAGGCCGCGGCCACCCTCGCGGGCCAGCACGGTAATGGCGGCGTCGGCGAGCAGAGGCCGTCGGCCCTGCTGAAGAGCCCGTCGAGCGCTCAGCTCATCCTGGTCGCACGCCATGGGACGGACTGTAGTCCGTCCCATGGCGACAGCGATCATCTGGGTTGATCATCTGGGGGTGATCAACCCAGGTCGAGCGGTCCGCTCACTCGCCGGCGTCGGTCGGCGGGACGGGCGGGAACTGCCGGGTCTGCTGCGACGGCGGCACCGGCGGGATCTGCTCGGTCGGCTGGGCCACCGGCGGTGGTGCCACCGCGGGCCGGGCCGGACGTGGCGTCGACAGCGGGCTGGGCACCTCCTGGCGGGCGACCGCCTCGGCGGCGGCCACCGCCTGCGCCACGGCCGGGTCGGTGGAGGTGTCGAACCAGTCGGACACGTCCTTGTCGTCCTCCGGACGCGGCAGCGGCACCTCCTCCTTGGGTGGCTCGTAGCGGAACACGCCGTCCTCGCCCTGCTTGCCGAACGACCGGGCGAAGTTCTCCAGCGCCTTCCCGAAGTCGCTGGGCACCATCCACACCTTGTTCGCGTCGCCCTGCGCCATCTGCGGCAGGGTCTGCAGGTACTGGTAGGCCAGCACCTCGGGGGTGGGGCGGCCGGCCTTGATCGCCGCGAACACCTTCTCGATGGCCTTCGCCTGGCCCTGTGCCTGCAGGTAGCGGGCGGCCCGCTCACCCTGTGCGCGAAGGATGCGGCCCTGCCGCTCGGCCTCCGCGCCCAGGATCGTGGACTGCTTCTGGCCCTCGGCGGCGAGGATCTGAGCCTGCTTCTGGCCTTCCGCCGTCTTGATCGCCGACTCCCGCTGGCCCTCGGCGGTGAGGATCATGGCGCGCTTCTCCCGGTCCGCGCGCATCTGCTTCTCCATGGAGTCCTGGATGGACGGCGGCGGGTCGATCGACTTCAGCTCGACCCTGGCCACCCGGATGCCCCACCGACCGGTCGCCTCGTCCAACACCCCACGCAACTGGTGGTTGATGTTGTCGCGGGACGTCAGTGTCTCCTCCAGGCTCATCCCACCGACGAGGTTACGCAGCGTGGTGATCGTCAGCTGTTCGACACCGACGATGTAGTTGGCGATCTCGTAGACCGCCGCACGCGGGTCGGTGACCTGGAAATAGACGACCGTGTCGATCGACACCGTCAGGTTGTCCTGGGTAATGACCGGCTGCGGCGGGAACGACACCACCTGCTCGCGCAGGTCGATGCGGGCGCGCACCCGGTCGAAGAACGGCAACAGGACGTTCAGGCCCGGTGCTGCCGTAAAGCGATAACGGCCCAGCCGTTCGATCACCGCGGCCGTGGCCTGCGAGACGACCTTCACCGATCGGACCGCGATGATCAACACCACGATCACGACGATGATGGCCACGATCAGTGCCA
>DASVLX010000052.1:0-8037 GCA_036384655.1 Pseudonocardiaceae bacterium | reverse complement strand
CGCCGTGGTCGTCTCCGCTGCCGGTGCCGCCGGGGCGGGCGCCTCCTCGGCCGCCAGCCTGCCCTCCAGGCAGGAGACGAACTGTCCGAGCATCTTCTCCGAGACTTCCTTGATCACGTTGCTGCCGAACTGCGCGACCTTGCCGGTGATCTTCAGATCGGTAGCCATCACGACCTCGGTGTGCTCGCCGTCCGGATGCAACTGCGCGGTGATCACGGCCGCCGCGTTCCCGGCGCCCCGCGAGTCGCGGCCGGCGGCGTTGATGACCGCCCGGTGGTCCTCCTCATGCTTCTCCAGGAACCGGGCGGTACCGCCGTATTCGGAGACCACCGGGCCGATCTTGATCTTCACCTTGCCCGTGTAGGCATCGCCGTCGACCCCGGTGAGCTGGGCGCCGGGCAGACAGGGGGCGACGCTCGCCAGATCGGTGAGCACGGCCCACGCGCGGTCGATCGGTGCGCTGACGGTGAACCTGTTGTCGATCTTCATGGGTTTCCCTCCGTTGCGGTTTCGGCTGGCACCAGCGCGGCGACGATCTCCTCGCGGTCGTCCGGAGTCTTCGCGATGGTCGACAGGGTGCGCACGATCTCGGCGTCGACCAGCTCGGTCGCGCCGAGCGCGGACAGCGCCGACACCCAGTCGATCGCCTCCGCCATCCCGGGCGCCTTGTCCAGATCCAGTTGGCGCACCCGGCCGACGAAGTCGGTCGCGGACCGGATCAGCGCCTCGGTGGCCTCCGGCACGCACCGGCGCAGGATCGCGGCGGCCCGCTCGGGGTTCGGGAACTCGATCCAGTGGTACAGGCAGCGGCGGCGCAGCGCGTCGTGCAACTCCCGGCTGCGGTTCGAGGTGAGCACCACGATCGGCGGCCGGTCCGCCGTGAAGGTGCCCAGCTCGGGCACGGTGACCGACGCCTCGCCGAGGAACTCCAGCAGCAGAGCCTCGAACTCGTCGTCGGCGCGGTCGATCTCGTCGATCAGCAGCACCGGCGGCACCGGGCCGGAATGCCGCACGGTCGCCAGGATCGGCCGCTCCAACAGGAACTCCTCGGTGAACAGATCACCCTCGGCGAGCCGGTCGTGCCGGGCCTCGGCGAGCCGGATCGCCAGCAGTTGCCGCTGGTAGTTCCACTCGTACAGGGCCTCGCTGGTGGTCAGCCCCTCGTAGCACTGCAACCGGATCAGTGGCGCGTCGAGAGCGCGTGCCAGTGCCTTGGCCGCGGTGGTCTTGCCGACGCCCGGCTCGCCCTCCAACAGCAGTGGGCGGCCGAGTGTCGCGGCCAGGAACAGTGCGGTCGCCAGGCCCTCGTCGACCAGGTAGTCGGTGCGGTCGAGCCTGCGCCGCACATCGTCGGCATCGACGAAGGTGGACGGCACGGGCTAGCCTCCGGATTCCCCGGCGTGGGCGTGCGCGCGCTCCTTCGGGACGTTCGCCACCTCGGCGTAGCGATCCCGGCAACCGGTGCAGCAGAACCAGTAGTCCTGTCCGTCCACCGACAGATGCGGCGTGGTCGGTCCGATCTGGACGGTCATGCCGCAGACCGGGTCGATCGCCTCGGCGGGCTTGCCGGGCTGTGCCGGACCGCCCTGTACCGGGACCTGCGCTGGCTGATCCTGCTGGTCAGGCCGCTGCTGATCAGGCTGCTGCTGGTCGGACTCGGCACGCCAGACCGGCAGGCCCTCCTTGCGGATCGCCTGGATGATCTCCGCCAGGATCGACAGCGCCACCTCGGGTGCGTTGCGCCCGCCGATGTCGAGCCCGGCGGGGGAGTGGATCCGGTCGCGCTCCGCCGCGGTGAGGTCCATTTCGGACAGCACCACCCGGCCGCGCTTGCGGCTGGCGACCAGGCCGATGTAGCCGACGCCGGCGTCCAGCGCCGCCCGGATCATGGCCGGTTCGTCGCCGCCGTGACTGGACACCAGAACGGCGGTCGCGCCCTCGGGCCCGTGCTCGTCGTCATCGCGGCGAACCACGAACCCGAGCGTGCCGCACTGGTCGGCGACCGCCTCGGCGATCGGTGACCGGCCGACGATGTAGAGCAGCGGCCCGGGCAGCCGCGGCTGCAGGAAGATCTCCATCGCGCCGCCGGACTGGCAGGGGTTGACCACCACCTGCGCGCCCGGCGTCTCCGGGAACTCCGCGCTGTCCTCGGGCAACACCCGCAGCAGGATGCTCTCGCCACTGTCGATCGCGTTGAGCGCCGCGGACCGGACCGCGCTGGTGGTGCACTGCCCGCCGACGAATCCCTCGATCGTCCCGTCACCGAGGACCAGCGCGCCGTCGCCGGCATGCACCGACGACGGGATCTGCGCTCGCACCACGGTCGCGTGCACGAACGGGACTCGGTCGGCGAGCAGTGCGTTCTCCCGCGCCGCCAGCCGATCCGCCAGAGCCAGGGTCATTGGTTCTCCCTCTCGATCAACTCGCGCATCTCGACTAGACCGGTAAGACCGGTCAAACCGATCAGATCGGCGGGTGCGGTTGGCCCATCATGGCGTCCCACACCCGGGACGGGGTCAGTGGCATGTCGGCGTGCCGGATGCCGAACGGCTTGAGCGCGTCGACAACGGCGTTGACCACGGCGGGCGGCGAGCCAACCGTCGCGGACTCACCTACGCCCTTCGCGCCGATCGGGTGGTGTGGCGACGGGGTGACCGTGTAGCCGGTCTCCCAGTGCGGCACCTCCAGCGCGGTCGGGATCAGGTAGTCCATCAGCGATCCGGAGAGGCAGTTGCCCTCCTCGTCGAAGGAGATCATCTCCATCAGCGCCATCCCGACGCCGTCGGCGAGCCCGCCGTGCACCTGGCCCTCGATGATCATCGGGTTGATCCGGGTGCCGCAGTCGTCCACCGCGACGAACCGGCGCACCTTCACCTCGGCCGTGGCGGGGTCGATGTCCACGACGCAGATGTAGGCGCCGTTCGGGTAGGTGAGGTTCTCCGGGTTGTAGCAGACCTCCGCGTCCAGACCGCCCTCGATGCCCTCCGGCAGGTCACCGGCGCCATGCGCGCGCAGCGCGATCTCCTGGATGGTCACCGACTTCGACGGGTCGCCCTTGACGTGGAAGGAACCCTTGGTCCACTCCAGGTCCGCGACCGAGACCTCCAGCATGCCGGAGGCGATGATGCGGGCCTTGTCCCGGACCTTGCGGGCCACCAGGGCGGCGGCCGCGCCGGACACCGGTGTCGAGCGGCTGCCGTAGGTGCCCAGGCCGAACGGGGTCTGGTCGGTGTCGCCGTGCACGACCTCGATGTCCGCCGGTGGGATGCCCAGTTCCTCGGCGACGATCTGCGCGAACGTCGTCTCGTGGCCCTGGCCCTGGGACTGCACCGACAACCGGACCACGGCCTTGCCGGTCGGGTGCACCCGCAGTTCGCACCCGTCGTTCATGCCCAGGCCCAGGATGTCCATGTGCTTGCGCGGCCCGGCGCCGACCGCCTCGGTGAAGGTCGACACGCCGATGCCCATCAGCTCGCCGCGAGCCCGCCGCTCGGCCTGCTCCTTGCGCAGGTCGTCGTAGCCGGCGATGCGCATCGCCTCGCGCAGGGTGCCGGCGTAGTCGCCGGAGTCGTACACCCAGCCGGTCTTCGTCTTGTACGGGAACTGATCGGGGCGGATGAAGTTCTTCAACCGCAACTCGGCCGGGTCCATCTTCAGCTCGTACGCCAGGCAGTCCACGATCCGCTCGACCAGGTACACGGCCTCGGTGATGCGGAACGAACAGGCGTAGGCGACACCGCCGGGCGCCTTGTTCGTGTAGACGGCGGTCATCTTGCAGTAGGCCGCCTCCAGGTCGTAGCTGCCGGTGAACACCCCGAAGAATCCCGCCGGGTACTTGACCGGGGCGGCGGTGCCGTTGAAGGCGCCGTGGTCGGCCAGCACGTTGGTGCGGATCGCGAGGATCTTGCCGTCTCGGGTGGCCGCGATCTCGCCGCGCATGATGTAGTCGCGGGCGAAACCGGTGCTGGTCAGGTTCTCGGAGCGGTCCTCCATCCACTTCACCGGCTTGCCGGTGACGATCGACGCGACGATCGCGCACACGTAACCCGGGTAGATCGGCACCTTGTTGCCGAATCCACCGCCGATGTCCGGCGAGATGATCCGGATCTTGTGCTCCGGCAGCCCGGCCACCATCGCGTACAGAGTCCGGTGCGCGTGCGGGGCCTGGGTCGTCGAGTACAGCGTGAGCTTGCCGTCGATCGGGTCGTAGTCGGCGACCGCGCCGCAGGTCTCCATCGGCGCCGGGTGCACCCTCGGGTACACGATGTCCTGGCTGACCACGACATCCGCCTTGGCGAACACCGCCTCGGTGGCGGCCGCGTCACCGGTCTCCCAGTCGAAGCAGTGGTTGTCCTTCTTGTCCTTCAGGTCGTCCCGGATGATCGGCGCGTCCGGATCGAGCGCGTGCCGGGCGTCCACGACCGGGTCGAGGAAGTCGTACTCGACGTCGATCAGCTCCAGCGCGTCGCGGGCCGCGTAGCGGTCCTCCGCGACCACGAACGCGACCTCCTGGCCCTGGAACCGGACCTTGTCGGTGGCCAGCACCGCCTGCACGTCGTTGGACAGCGTCGGCATCCACGCCAGCCCCTGCTCGGCCAGCGCGGCGCCCGTGACGACCGCCTTGACCTTCGGGTACGCCTCGGCGGCGCTGGTGTCGATGGACACGATCCGGGCGTGCGCCACGGGCGACCGCAGGATCGCCAGGTAGAGCATGCCCCGCAGTTGCACGTCGTCCACGTAGTGGCCCTTGCCGCGGATGAACCGCGGGTCCTCCTTGCGGAGCATCCGGCCGTAGCCGACGGGCTTCTGGTCGTTGTCGATGAGTGTCTCGTTCGGGATCTCGTGGACCGGGCGTGCCTCGACCGCTGTCATGACTGGCTCCCCGTGCTGACTGGCTTCCGCTGTTCGGTTCGCGCGGCGGACTCCTGGGCCGCCGCCCACTGCACCGAACGCACGATGGTGGTGTAGCCGGTACACCGGCAGATCTGGCCGGAGATCGCCTCGCGGATCTCCTGCTCACTCGGATTCGGATTGCGGTCCAGCAGGGCGCGGGTGGTCATCATCATGCCCGGCGTGCAGAAACCGCACTGCAGGCCGTGACACTGCATGAAGCCCTCCTGGATCGGGTCGAGATGCCCGTTCTGTTCCAGGTCCTCGACGGTGCGCACCTCATGCCCGCCGGCCATCGCGGCCAGCACGGTGCACGACTTGACCGGCTCGCCGTCCAGCCACACGACGCAGGTGCCGCAGTTGCTGGTGTCGCAACCCCAGTGGGTGCCGGTCAGGCCCAGGTGATCGCGCAGGAAGTGCACCAGCAGCAGCCGGCCCTCGATCTCCCTGGTCACCTCGACGCCGTTGACGGTCATCGTGACCTGCATGGCGCTCAGCCCCTTCCGTCGGTGCTGTCGGCACTGCCCTCGCTGTCGGTACGGCCCGCGGCCCGGTTGACCGACCGCCGCAACGCGCGGACGGTCAGTTCCTTCGCGAGATGCCGCTTGTAGTCCTCGGTGCCGCGCTGGTCGGTGGCCGGGCTGCAACTGCGCGCGGCGACCGTGCCGGCCTCCTGGTAGAGCTGCTCGGACGGGGTCCGGCCGCGCATCAGCTCGGAGATCTCCGGGATGCCGGTGGTGTTGGGGCCTACCGCGGCCAGTCCCACCCGGGCGTCCGCGATCGCGCCGTGCTCGTCCAGCCACACCGCCGTGCCGGCGGACACCACGGCCCAGTCGCCGGCCCGCCGCTCGACCTTCTCGAAGGCGCTGCCGCCGCGCGGCCGTACCGGGAAACGGACCTCGACGAGCATCTCGTTGGGTTCCACCGCGGTCTCGTACGGACCCCGGTGGAATTCCTCCATGCTCAGCTCACGCTGGCCGCCCGAGCCCTGGATCACGCAACTGGCGTTGAGGGTCGTGCACACCGCCGACAGGTCCTCGGACGGGTCGGCCTGGCACAGCGAGCCGCCGAGCGTGCCACGATTGCGGACCACCGGATCGGCGATCACCCACTCGGCATCCCGGAAGATTGGAAACACCGACGCCAATGTGTCGGATTCGAGAAGTTCACGATGCCGGGTCATCGAGCCGACCCGGACCTGGGTCGGCTCCACGCGGATGTAGCCGAGCTCGTCGTGAAGATCGTTGATGTCGATCAGGTATTCCAGATTGGCCAACCGGAGCTTCATCATGGGGATGAGGCTGTGGCCGCCGGCCACCAGCCGGGCCGAGTCGCCGAGCCTTTCGAGCAGCCCGATCGCCTGGTCAACGCTGGCGGCGCGTTCGTACTCGAACGGTGCCGGTACCTGCATGACGGACCCCTTTGTCACCATGCCCCTTTGTCACCACGGGACGTGACCCATGGGATGTGACACAGTCGACACTCGCCCGCCAGACCTGTCAACGGCGGCATAATCTGCCGCTTAACCTGGATCACGAAGTTCCGCGACTGCGGTTCCAGAACGCGGAAATCTCCGAACTTGCGCAACCGCCGGCGACGCGCTGACCAGGCACGCCGAGGTGGTTAAGCGATCTCTTGAACCGCGATTGACAGATTTTTCGCCGTCGGCGCATGCTCGCGTGCACTGGTGAATCGCCGGTGAATCGGCGAGAAGAACCAACAATCACCCGAAAAGGTGAGCTACAAATGCGTGACATCTCCGGGGGCATGGGCGCCGACATCGACGGCGACATCCAGGACGCCATCGCGAGCCATGTCGGTGCCGACAGCGCTGCCGACAGCGCGGCCGACAGCGCTGCCGACAGCGCCGCCGGCATCGGTGCGCCTGTCCCGGTGCAGGCACCGCCCAGGATGCTGGTGTTCGGCGCGATCGACTTCGCCAGCGCGGTGGCACGGGTCGGCAAGTTTCTCGGCTATCACGTGACCGTCTGCGACGCGCGCCCGATCTTCGCCACGAAGGCGCGTTTCCCGGACGCGGACGAGCTGGTGGTTCGCTGGCCGCACCAGTTCCTCGAGGAGATCACGGTGGACGAGCGAACGATCATCTGCGTGCTCACCCACGACCCGAAGTTCGACGTGCCGGTGCTGCGGCGCGCCCTGGCCACGCCGGCCCGCTACATCGGTGCGATGGGAAGCCGCCGCACCCATGAGGACCGGGTGCGGCGGCTGCGGGAGGCGGGAGTTGAGGAAGCGGCGATCGCCCGGATCTCCTCGCCGATCGGACTGGACCTGGGGGCCCGAACGCCGGAGGAGACGGCCGTGGCGATCGCCGCCGAGATCATCGCTACGCGCTGGCGGGACTCGGGACGCCGGCTGACTCAGACGCGGTCTGCGATCCACCATCCGATCCCCGAGCCCAGCCCGCGTTGACGGATTCGGTACCGGCCGCCGGCCGGGCGACCTGGTTCGCCGGGGGCAGCTCGACCACGGGCAACTGGCCCGCGATCTCGCCCGGGCGGTGCGTGACGATCAGCGCCGCGCGGTCCTCGGTCAGCGTGAGCAGGTCGTCCATGAGCGCCTGAGCGGTCGGCTCGTCGAGATGCGCGGTCGGCTCGTCCAGCAGCACCACCGGACGGTCGGCGACCAGCGCCCGGGCCAACCCGAGCCGCTGGCGTTCACCGCCGGACACCCCGGTGCCATGCGCACCGAGCCGGGTGTCCAGGCCCTCCGGCAGCCCGTCGAACCAGTCGCCCAACCGAACCTGGCGCAGCACGTCGACCAGCCGGTCGTCGTCCGCGTCGTGGTTGGCCAGCTTCAGGTTCTCCCGCAGCGAGCTGTCGAACAGGTGGGTGTCCGGGCCGCACCAGGCGATCCGGGACCGCACGTCCTCGCTGACGCAGTTCAGCGTGTTCACGCCGTCCGCCCGGACCGAACCTGCCGACGGGTCCAGGTCGCGCATCAGCGCGGCCAGCACCGTGGTCTTGCCGGCACCGGACGGACCGGTCAGCGCCAACCGCTTGCCGGGGCCGATGGCGAGATCGACATCGGACACCGCGTTGACGACGGCACCCGGCCAGCGCACCGCCAGGCCGTCCGCGACCAGGTCGCGGGTGGCCGGCACCGGAACCGGCTCCACCGGCTCCGTCC
>DASVLX010000051.1:0-8370 GCA_036384655.1 Pseudonocardiaceae bacterium | reverse complement strand
GTCGGATCGGTGCGGGCGTTGGAGTTCGCGCACCGCCAGGATGTCTACGACCGTGCACTGTGGACGAAGACAGCGGCCGTCACCAACGCCAGTGGCGCTTCCACGGCACTCGTCGGCACACCCGAGACCGTCGCCGCCGCCATCCTCGACTACATCGACCTCGGCGCTGACCTGGTGTCGATTCGCGGCTACGACAATCTCAACGACACCATCGACTACGGCCGCTACGTGCTACCGCTGGTCCGGCAGGAGCTCGCGCACCGTGAGGCGACCGGCCGGCGCGGCCGGCTGCAGGCGGAGAACCTCGGCGCGCTGTCGCCGTCGTTCACCGCCGGCGGTGCCCGGTGACCGCCACCGAGACCCCGCTGGCCGTCCCGGACGTCTCGCCCGGCGCGCTGGCGGCCGTGACCGCCGAGATCGCCGCCAGCGCCGCCGAGTACGACCGGACCGGCGCGATCCCGCAGCGTGGCCTGGCGGCCGCGCATCGGGCGGGCCTGCTGACCGCCACGGTGGCCCGCCGCTACGGCGGCCCCGAAGTCGGCACCCCGGACGTGCTGCGGATTCTCGTGGCACTCGGCGAGGGAGACGCCTCGGTCGCGCTGCTGGCCGCGAACAACCTCAACGTGCACCATGCGCAGGCCGAGCACCCGTACTGGCCCGAGCGGTACTACACGGACCTGCTGCGCCGCAACACCGCTGGTCCGGCCCTGACCAACACGGTGCGGGCCGAGCGGGAACTCGGCGCGCCCGCGCGTGGCGGCGTGCCCGCCACGACCGCCCGCCGCACCGAGGACGGCTGGTCGCTGTCGGGCCGCAAGCAGTACGCCACCGGCGGGCCGGCGCTGGCCTACCACGTCGTGTGGGTGACGGTCGACGAGCCCGGCGGCGACCCGGACAGGCCGCGCGTCGGGCACCTGGTGGTTCCGGCCGACCTGCCGGGCATCACCTGGCTGAAGACCTGGGACCACCTCGGTTTGCACGCCTCCAACACCCACGACGTCGTCTACCAGGACGTGCGGGTGCCGGCCGACGCGTTCGTCGAGATCCCGCGCGGCGCCGACGGCGTCTACCGCGATCCCTCCGCCACCCCCGGCGTGCACGGTCTCGGGCATGCGGCGCTGTATGTCGGGGTCGCGCGGGCGGCTCGGACCGCGTTCGCACGGCTGGCGCGGGAACGCGTGCCCGGCTCGCTGGGCCGGCCGATCGCCACCACCGACCACATCCGGGCCGTCGCCGGCGAGATCGACGCCCAGATCACCCAGGCCGAGACCCTGCTCTACGGCGCGGTGCTGCGCGTCGAGGCCGGCGACACAGCCCTGTTGTCGCGGCTGCCGCTGATCAAGATCCAGATTGCCCGGTCGGCCATCGCCGCCGTCAACACGGCCGTGGCGTCCGTCGGCAATTTCGGCCTGACCCGCCACCAACCGTTCGAGAAGCTGCTGCGTGACGTGCTCTGCGTGCGGGTCCATCCACCGCAGGAGGACGCCGCGCTGCTGGCCGCCGGGAGGCGCCTGCTCGGCCAGTGACCCATCCTGTTCGCGACAACCCACAAGGAGAGTTCAAAGCAATGAGTGATGTCGGGATCGTGGTCGGCAATCCGAAGCCGAAATCGCGAACCTACGACGCGGCAGAGGTCGTGCTGCGCGAGCTGACCGGGCGGGCCCCGGACTTCGCCCTCGACCTGGCCGATCTGGGTGCCGGGCTGCTGGACTGGTCCGATGCGAAGGCGGCCGAGGCGGTCGAGCGGGTCAAGACCGCCAGGCTGGTCGTGGTCGCCAGCCCCACCTACAAGGCCACCTACACCGGCCTGCTCAAGCTGTTCCTGGACCGCTTCGGCGCCGGCTCACTGGCCAGCGTCATCGCGATCCCGCTGCAGCTCGGCGGCGACTGGCGGCACTCGCTCGCCCCCGAGGTGCACCTCAAGCCGGTGCTGGCGGAGATCGGCGCCTCCACGCCCACCCACAGTCTGTATCTGCTGGACAGTGACGCCGAGGCCGGGTTCGCGAACTCGCAGACCCTGCTGGACTGGGCCAAGGTCGCCCGCACCCAGCTCCCGGTGATCTGATCCGATCAGATCACGGGCAGGGCCGCGCGGTGCCACGATGGTGGCTATGGAGCCCGCGCAACCCTCGCTGATCGTTCCGGACGTGTCACCCGACGCCCTCGCGGCCGTGACCGCCGAGATCGCCGCCAGCGCCGCCGAGTACGACGCCAGCGCTGCCCTTCCGGTGCGCGGCCTGGAGATCGCGCATCGGGCCGGGCTGCTGACCGCCACCGTGGCTCGCCGCTACGGCGGACCGGAACTCGACCCACTGGACGTCATCCGGATCATCGTCGCGCTGGGGGAGGGCGACGCGTCCGTCGCGCTACTGGTGGCCAACAACCTCAACGTCCACAGCTCACAGGCCCACAAAGGACAGTGGCCCGAGAAGTACTACGCGGACCTGTTGCGCCGCAGCGCCGCCGGCCCGGCCCTCGCCAACACCGTGCGCGCCGAACCGGAACTCGGTACGCCGGCGCGCGGTGGCATCCCCGGGACGATCGCCCGCCGTACCGAGGACGGCTGGTCGCTGACCGGACGGAAGGAATACGCCAGCGGTGGGCCGGCGCTGGCCTACCACGTGGTGTGGGTGACGGTCGACGAGCCGGGCGGCGATCCGGACAGGCCGCGCGTCGGGCATCTCGTGGTGCCCGGCGACCTGCCCGGCATCACCTGGCTGAACACCTGGGATCACCTCGGCCTGCGCGCCTCCAACACGCACGACGTCGTCTACGACGATGTGCGTGTGCCGGCCGACGCTTTCATGGAGATCCCACGCGGCGCGGACGGCGTGTACCGGGACGGCTCGGCCACGCTGGGAATGCAGGGCTTCAACCACGCTGCCTTGTATGTCGGCGTCGCGCGGGCGGCCCGCACCGCGTTCGCGAAGTTCACCCACGAGCGGGTGCCCGGCTCGCTGGGCCGGCCGATCGCCACCACCGAACACATCCAGACCGCCGCCGGGGAGATTGACGCCCAGATCACGCAGGCCGAAACCCTCATGTACGGCGCGATGCTGCGCTCCCTGGCCGGCGACACCACTCTCCGCCCCCAGCTGCCGCTGATCAAGGTCCAGATCGCCCGGTCCGTCGTCGCCGCCGTCAACACGGCCGTCGCGTCCCTCGGCAACTTCGGCCTGACACGGCACCAACCCTTCGAGCGCCTACTCCGTGACGCCCTCTGCGTCCGTGTCCACCCGCCCCAGGAGGACTCGGCCCTCCTGTCCGCCGGCCGCCGAGTCCTCGGCCTGTAGAAACTCAAGTCCAGGCGCCCCTTCCGCTACCTGGTCAGTGGTCGCTGTATGCTGTGGCCATGTCACAAGGAGCGGTGTTGGCGCCATTCGATGATGAGTCGGCACGTTTGACCACAGGAGCATCGCCCTCGGACCTGGCGTGTCGACCGTCGACCGCGACCTTGAACCGGTACTCTCTCCACGATGCTGACAGTGGCAGGCCGTGACGGTTCTGCGAGACGGGGGTGCTCCATGGTGAGCGTTGTGGACGAGCGTCCTCATGGCCTTGATCGGTTCTCCGCGCCGCTCTACACGGTGTCAGAGGCCGCCCGTTACTTGGACGTCCCGACGACAACGTTGAACTCGTGGGCACATGGCTATCGGAACCACCCGAAGGGCCGTCCAGAAGTGGTCGGTGCGCCGATTCTCACCGCACTTCCTCGTCATGCCCCTCGGCAGCCGATCATTCCTTTCATCGGTTTGGCTGAGGGTGTGGTCCTGACCGCGATTCGCCGTAGTGGTGTTCCCATGCAGCGGATTCGTCCTGCGCTGGAACAGCTGGACACACAATTCGGCCTGTCGCATGCGCTGGCCAGCCGTCGCCTCTACACGGACGGCGCGGAGGTCCTGTTCGACTATGCCGAGACATCTGACGATCCCAGTCTGGCACGAGCGGCGAGCGAACTGGTCGTCATCCGCAATGGACAGTATGTGTTCAACGAGGTCGTGGCCGGCTACCTCCGTCGGCTGGAGTTCGATGCAGAAGGCTATGTACGACTGATTCGACTGCCTGCCTACCGAGTCGCGGAGATAGTGGTCGACCCGGCCCGCGGGTTTGGACAGCCGATTTTCGCCAGGGGCGCGGCGCGTCTTGAGGATGTACTCAGCATGTTTCGTGCGGGAGAGCCTTTGGACGTTGTGGCCGATGAGTACGGCGTCCCGCGCGACCAACTCGAAGACGCGGTCCGGATCGCTACCCGGGTCGCCGCTTGATCGGACCTGACCATGGGGGTAAACCGGCATCCGGATGGACTGCCCACGCTGTTTCTGGATCGGAGCCTCGGCCGGCGGAAAGTGCCTGAGATCCTCCGCAGCGCTGGTCTTCGCCTACACACTCTTGCCGATGTGTACGGTGTTCCGGCCGATGAGACCATCGAAGATGTTGATTGGCTAACCCGCGCCGGCCGCGAGGGCTGGGTTGTCCTGATGAAGGATTCCCGCATCCGCTACCGCTCGGCGGAGCGCGCAGCCCTGATTGATCACTGTGTCCGCGCGTTCTGCGTGAGCAACGGGAATCTTTCCGCAACAGAAATGGCTCAGCTGTGCCTCGACAGGTTGGACAAACTCGCAGCGGCCTGCGCGGCATCCGGCCCGTTCCTGTACGTCATCTCCAGGCAAGGCCTTCGGCAAATCGATCTTGACGACTAGATTGATCGATTGATCTCAATTTGGGACGCAAGTCGCCGAGTTTTCAGCCGGTAGGAACTCGAAGTCCAGGCGCCCTTGCGCTACTCGATCAGCTCGTTCTCGCGCGCTGCCCATGTGGCCTGGAGGAGCGGTTCCGGCGCCATGAGACGGTCAGTGGATGGTTGGTCGGCGGAGGTGTCGCGCGTGGAACGAAACACACACCGGAATGGGCCGGTAGACCCGTATGCTTCGTCTGTGACTGCGGCCGATGCCTACGAACTGCCTCCGCATGCGTCGCTTCCTGCGGAGGCGGTGGATGCTGCCGCCGAGCGCGGCCGCATCGTCTACCTGACCCGGGATGGGGAACCCATCGCGGCGATCGTGCCAGCCCATGTCGCCGGTTTCGCGGAGGCCGCTCTCGAAGCGGTCGAGGATGCTGAACACAGCCAAACCGCGGGCGCCGCACTTGGCGAGCCTGGATCGCCGATCCCCATGCCCGAGGTGTGGGCGGACTACGAGGACATCCTTGGCCCTGGTCCCGGTGACAGCACTGCGCCGTGACCATCGATCGGTTCAACACGCTGCTGTACACGGTGCAGGATGCCGCTCGGTACGTCGGCGTCTCCGTCACAACGCTGGCCCGATGGACACAGAGCAGCGCGAGCGGCGCGCCGATGATCACAGCGCTTCCGCAGCGGGCCGCAGGATGGCCCAGTATCCTGTTCATCGGGCTCGCGGAGGGCGTGCTGCTGTCGCTGCTGCGTCGGAGAGGCGCGGGCCTGCGTAGGATCCGCCGGGCAAGAGCGCAGTGGGAGAGTCGGTTCGCCCACATCCCTTGGGCAGCGGGTGGCTGCATGAAGAACTTGCCGAGTCCGCGTTCCTGCGGGAGTGGCAATACGACGCCGAGGGCTATGTCAGTCTGATCCGGCTGCCTCTCTACAGGAGGGCTGAAATCGTCGTCGATCCCGCCCGAGGATTTGGCCAGCCCATCTTCGCCCGCGGCGGCGCCCGCGTGGCAGACGTCCTCGCAGGTGGTCTCCCAAGAATTCGGGATCCCGCTTGACCACCTCGAGGAAGCTGTCTCGGTCGCTATGAGGCAATGGAGATGACGTGGTGGGGGGTGAGGACGCCCTCGATGATACAAGAATAGACGCTCTCTACGGGTGTGTAGTGTGTGTACTCGCGTGCGGGCAGTGCCCCGAGCCTCATTGTGGTCGCTTTTCAGGGGTCCGTGTGCTCAGTGAATAGGAGTCGTTCTCGGGGCACTGTCCGCCAACGGTCGGTCACGGGTGAATGCGTGGCCGTGCCCCTAGAAGGACCGGAGCTCTTCGTACAGGGTCAGGACGGCGGCGCCGCCGAGGCCGATGTTGTGTTGGAGGGCTACCTGTGCGTTGTCGACCTGGCGGGGGCCGGCTTCGCCGCGTAGCTGCCAGACCAGCTCTGCGCACTGGGCGAGGCCGGTCGCGCCCAGCGGGTGGCCCTTCGCCAACAGACCGCCGGACGGGTTGACGACGACCTTCCCACCGTAGGTGTTGTCTCCGTCGGCGATGAACTTCTCCGCGGTGCCCTCCGGCGTGAATCCCAACGCCTCGTAGGAGATCAGCTCGGCGACCGTGAAGCCGTCGTGCAACTCGACCAAGTGGATGTCCTCGGGTCCGATGCCAGCGGCCTCATACACCTGCCGCGCGGCGGACCGGGTGAGGTCGTAGCCGACCAAACGCAACAGATCGCCGTCGAAGGAACCGGTGGTGTCGGTGGTCATCGCCTGAGCGGTGATCGCCACATCGGCGCGGAGCCCATGGCTGCGGGCGAAGTCCTCGCTGGTCAGGACCGCGGCGGCCGCTCCGCAGGCGGGCGCGCAGCACTGCAGCCGAGTCAGCGGCCCATAGATGTGCGGGGAGGCGAGCACCTCGTCAACGGTGAGCGGGTGGCGATAGACCGCATGTGGGTTGTGGGCGGCGTGTCGGCGTGCCTTCACACTGATCGAGGCGAACGTCTCCGGGCGCGTGCCGTACTTCTCTGCGTAGGCGGCGCCGGCCGCGCCGAACGTGAACGGCGGCGACGGAATGTCCCCGGCTTCAGGGACGGTTTGGCGCAGGGCCGCGAGGTGGTCGGTGAAGATGCTGGGCCGGTCGTCCCACAGCACGCCTACCGCGCCGGGCCGCATCTGCTCGAATCCGAGCGCGAGCACGCAGTCGACCCCAGCGTTGATCGCCTGCCGGGCCAGAAACAGCGCCGTTGACCCGGTCGAGCACATGTTGTTGACGTTGATGATCGGGATACCGGTCATTCCCACCCGATACAGCGCGTGCTGCCCACCACACGAGTCGCCGTATACAAACCCCGCGTAAGCCTGTTGGACCGCCGAGTACTCCAGACCCGCGTCGGCCAGCGCCGCCCGCACCGCGGTCTCGGCCATGACGTCGTACGGCTTACCGTGCCGGGGAGTGGCGAACGGCGTCATGCTCACGCCGCCGACCAGCACACGTCCAGCCATCACCGCTCCGTCACCGCACGTCAGCGCCATTCACTCACGTGGTCAGGCGCCTTGACATCCCCAGCTCCAACGGTGAGTGTGTTCCAGGGCACACTCGCGACGATCACAACGTGGTGGGACGGAGCTGAGGAACCATGTACCTGACCCAAGGCCTGCACAGATCAGTGCAACAGACCCCCAACCAGCCGTCAACCATCTTCGGCAGCCGCGTCCGGACCTTCGCCGAGACCGGCGAGCGAGTCGCCCGGCTCGCGGGGGCGTTGCGCGAACTGGGCGTGGCCCCAGGGGACAGGGTGGCGATCCTGTCGCTGAACTCCGACCGTTACCACGAGTTCTCGCTGGCAGTTCCCTGGGCCGAGGCCGTGTTCGTGCCGGTCAACATCCGCTGGGCGGTTCCCGAGATCAGCTACTCGCTGGTCGAGAGCGAGGCGCGGCTGCTGTTCGTGGACGACACGTTCGCGCCGCTGGTGCCCGCGCTGCGCGAGCAGTACCCGGACCTGTCCGCGGTGATCTACTGCGGTGACAGCGAGCCGCCGGAGGGCACCCTCGGCTACGAGGACCTGGTCGCGCACGCCGACCCGATCGAGGACCCGCGCCGCGGCGGCGACACGCTCGCGGGCATCTATTACACGGGCGGCACCACCGGCAGACCCAAGGGCGTGATGCTCAGCCACACCAATCTGCTGGTGTCCGCGCTCGGCTCGACCGCCACCGGCTACTTTGTCGACGGTGGCCGGCTGCTGCACGCCTGCCCGATGTTCCATCTGGCGGACGGCGCGGCCGGCATCGCGCAGACCGCGGTGGGCGGCACGCACGTGATCGTGCCCGCGTTCGAGCCGGTGGCCGTGATGCGGGCGATCAGCGAACACCGGGTGACCAGCGCGCTGCTGGTGCCCACCATGCTCGGGATGATGGTCAACCACCCCGACGCAGGCTGCTATGACCTGTCCAGCATGCGCAACATGATCTATGGTGCCGCGCCGATGTCCGAACCGGTGCTGGAGAAGTCCATGAAACTGTTCCCTCGGGCCAGTTTCACCCAGGCGTACGGCATGACGGAGACCTCGCCGATCATCACGCTGCTGTCGCCGGAGGACCACAACGATCCGAAACGACGCCGGTCGGCCGGCCGGGCCACGCCGCATGCCGAGATCCGGGTGGTCGACTTCGACGACGAGCAGGCGCCGCGCGGCA
>DASVLX010000050.1:0-15953 GCA_036384655.1 Pseudonocardiaceae bacterium | reverse complement strand
CGCCGCTACGCTCGACTCCCGGGCGAGACGCCCCAGGCCACGACGCCGGAAGTCCTTGCTGATCGACTCGACCCGCAACAGCCGTGCCGTGGTGCCGGGCTGGGGGAACCCGGCCGGCCGCCGCAGCCGGGTCTGGTCGGTGTCGGGTTGCCCGGCGGGTTCGGTGGCAGTGAGCAGGTCGGTGGCAGTGAGCAGGTCGAACCGGGGGATGACGTCGAGCAGGTCGCGGGTGTAGCGGTGCCGGGGGTGGCTGAGCACGGCGGCTGTTCTCCCGGTTTCCACGAACTCACCGTCGCGCATGACGGCGATATCGTCCGTGCGGTCAGCGACCACGGCCAGATCGTGGGACACCAGCAGCACCGCCAGGCCGAGCGAGTCGCGCAGTTCGTCGATGAGGTCGAGGATCTGCGCCTGGGTGCGCACATCCAGCGCGGTGGTCGGTTCGTCCGCGATGAGCAGCGCGGGCCGGCGAGCCAGCGCCAACGCGATCACGACCCGCTGGGCGAGTCCACCGGACAGTTCGTGCGGGTACTGGGTCAGCACTCGTTCCGGGTCCCGCACACCGGCCCGCGCCAGCTCCTCGACCAGCAGATCCGTGGTCACCGGTGCTCCCCCGGCCGAGCGGCCCGGCAGTGCCTCCCGCAGCTGGGCCCGCACGGTCATCCGCGGGTTCAACGCGGTCATCGGGTTCTGGAACACCAGGCCGATCCGGGTGCGCAGCAACTGGCGCAGCCGGGATTCCCGGGCGGTGAGGATGTCGACGCCGTCCACCTCAAGGCGATCGGCGCTGATCACCGCGGCCGGCGGGGTCAGGCCGGTGAGACTGAGCGCGGTGAGGCTCTTGCCGGACCCGGACTCCCCCACCAGGCCGAGGCTGGCGCCGGCCTCGATCGTGAACGACACACCGGTCACAGCGCGGCTGGTTCCGCCGTCGGCGCGCGGGAAACCGACGGTCAGATTGTCAACGGCGACCAGCGGCATCCGGGATCACCCCCAATGTCACGTCCTTGAGCGAGTAGCGGGACGACAGCGTGTCCGCGATCGTCTGGAACGCCAGAAGAAGCACGATCAGGAACGCGCCGGGGGCCAGCGCGACCCACCACGCGGTGCTCAGCTCGGCCTGGCCCTCGGCGATCATCACGCCCCAGTCCGGGCTGGGTGGTTGGATGCCGACGCCGAGGAAGCTCAGCGCCGACTCGGACAGCACCGCGCCGGTGAAGTTGATGGTCAGCGCCACGACCAGCACGGAGTAGGTGGACGGCAGGATGTGCCGGAACAGCACCCGCCAGCCCCGGACCCCGGCGAGTTTCGCGGCCTCCACGAACGCGGCGTGTTTCACCGACAGGCTCTGCGCGCGGACCACCCGGAAATACAGTGGCCAGGACTCGATCGCGATCACGGCGGTCACGTTGACCGGGTTGGTGCCGTAGATCGCCAGGAACACCAGCGCCAGCACGATGCCCGGAATGGACATCTGGATGTCCGCGATCCGGCCGAGCACATGGTCGAGCAGGCCGGCCCGATAGCCGGCGACGACGCCCAGCAGCAGCCCGATCACCAGGCTGATCACCACGGATGCCGCGCCGATGATGATCGGTGGCCGGCCGCCGTAGAGGACCCGGGAGAGCACGTCGCGGCCCAGGTCGTCGGTGCCGAACCAGTGTGACGCGGACGGGGGCGCGGCGATGGAACCGAGATCGGCGGCGACGGGGCTGGGCAGCGGCAGCAGTGGCGCGCACAGCGACAGCAGCACGACGACCGCCAGCGCCGTGTAGGCGGCGCGCAGCGCCCAGTCGCTTCGTTTGGCCGCCACCGAGCTGATCGGCGACAGTGTCCACAGGAGATTGACGGACATGGCGTGCTATCCCATCTCCACTTGCGGATCGAGCAGGTGCAACAGGATGTCGATGACGAAACTGGTGACCACGTAGCCGATCGCGATCAGATACACCGCCGCCAGCGTGACCGGGAAGTCCTGGCTGCTGACGGCGTTGCTGAGCAGTTGTCCCACGCCCGGGTAGGCGAACACGGACTCGACCACGACGGCGCCGCCGAGGATGCCGCCGAGGTGCAGGCCGATGTAGGACACCGTCGGGCCGAGCGCGTTGATCGCGACATGCCGGGTGCGGGCCTGCCGCGCCGAGATACCCTTGGCGACCGCGGTGCTGACATGGTCCCGGCGGAACGTCTCGACCAGCGACGACCGGAAGATCCGCGCGATGCTGGGCAGGATGAACAACACCAGGGTCGCCACCGGCAGCACCAGGCTGAGATACGACGTGTAGCCGCTGGTGGGCAGCCAGCGCAGGGTCAGGCTGAACACCAGGACCAGCAGCAGCGCCAGCAGGAAGCTGGGTATCGCCTGCAGCGCGACGAACACCCGCAACACCAGGTTGCTGGCCCGGATGTGCCGGGTGGTGGCCAGCCAGTAGCCGAGCGCGATCCCGCCGACGATGGCGATCAGCAGAGAACCGCCGGACAGTTGCAGTGTCGCCGGGACCCGGCTGAGTACCAGGTCCATCGCGGGCACGTTGTACCGCAGCGAGTCCGGGAAGTTCCCCCGCAGCACCTGGCCGAGGAAGTCGACGTACCGGATCCACAACGGACGGTCCAGCCCGTAGGCGTGGGTGACCAGCGCGATCTGGTCCGAGGTCGCGTTCTGCGGCAACAGCAGGATCGCCGGATTGCCGGACACCGACACCATCACGAACACGACCGAGACCGCGCCGAGCACGGCGATGACCGAGTACAGCAGGCGCAACGCCAGGTACCGCACGGTCAGCGGCGAGCGGTACCGGCGTCCACGTCTGGGTCTCGCCCGCGCGGGGGCCTCGGCGGGTCGGATGGCGGTGGCGGTCATCCGACCAGACGCTCCCTCAGCGTGCCGGACACGTCCGCCAGTTCGGGCAGCACACCGCGGCGGCGCAGTTCGGGCGTGAGGAGTTCGGCGAAGTCCTCGTAGACGCCCGGGGTGTGGCCGGAGCCGACCGAGAACCCGTCCAGGCCGGCCGCCTCGGCGGTTTCCTCAAGCTGGTCGGCGACCTCGCCGGGGGTCCCGACGAACGAGAAGTCCGACGACTTGGTGCGGATGTGGTCGATGTACTCCTGGATGGTCACGTCGTGGCGGCCGTTGACCGACCGCAGCGGCCGGGTGGTGCCGAAGGTGGCCAGCTCGGACAGCAGCGTGTCGCGCGGGTACTTGCGGATGTCGATGCCGTTCCAGGCGAGCGCGCTCTCCTCGCTGGCGAACGAGCCGAGCCAGCGGGCCTTCTCGCGAGCCTCCTCGGTGGTGTGGCCGACGACGATATCGGCCGCCGCGAAGATCCGAGGTTCCGGCTTCCGACCGATGGCCCGGGCGCGTTCCCGTACCGAATCGGTGTTGTGCCGGAGTTTCTCGATGTTGCCGGCCTGTGTGTACAGGCCCTCGGCATGTTTGGCGGCGAAATCGAATCCCGCCTCCGAGGCGCTGGCCTCGAAGAACACCGGCTTGCCCTGCGGTGAGGGTTCGACGGAATGCGGTCCGCGCACGCTGTAGTAGCGGCCGGAGTGGTTGATCTGATGGACCTTGCCGGGTTCGGCATACACACCGCCGGCCCGGTCCACCACGAGCGCGTCATCGTCCCAGGACTGGAGCCACAGCTTTTCCACGACGGCGATGTATTCGTCTGCGCGGACATAGCGTTCGTCATGGTCGATCTGCTCGTCGAGGCCGAAGTTCGCGGCCGCGGTGTCGAGGTAGGAGGTGACGATGTTCCAGCCGACGCGGCCCTGTGTGAAGTGGTCCAGCGTGCTGAACCGCCGGGCCAGCAGGAAGGGCGGCTCGTAGGTGGTGGACGCGGTGACCACGAACCCGAGCTTCGATGTGACCGAGGCCAGTGCGCTCACCAGCACGAACGGGTCGCCGAGCGGGAACACGTGGGCGTCCCGCACGGACAGTTCGTGGCCGGATTCGCGGGTTTCGAACACCCCGAGGATGTCGGCGAAGAAGATCGCGTCGAAACCGGCCCGTTCCAGCAGTGTCGCCTGGTCCTGCCAGTACCGCAGCGACAGGTGGTCGCGGTGGTTGCGGTCCGACCGCCACTGCCCGTTGGCGCCGGGCGTGAGCATCTGGAACGCGTTGAAATGCAACTGCTTGGACAGCGGATAGGACGACTGATTGGACGGTTGATTGGACGATTGATTGGACATTGTGTTGGTCACCCAGCCTTGCTGATGTTCACGAAGTCGAACCAGTCGTCATAGCGCGGGTTCCACTTCAGCGTGTTGTAGTAGGCGAATGTCTGTGGTTGGTCCCACAGATAGATCAGGGCGGCGTTGTTCCGCAGCCACGCGGACGCCTGTTGGATGTCGGACACCAGATCCGTGTTGGTGGACGCGGTCGCGGCCTGGCTGACCAGATTGTCGTATTCGGACTGGTTGGGCAGCGCGCCGTCGTTGGTGCGGTAGCCGGTCGTCCAGGACAGCAGGTTCTGGACCGGATCGAGGTTGGGGTTCTGGATGCCCCAGTAGATGATGTCCGGGGCCTTGCTGACATCGGTGGTGAGGTTCTGGTCGCTCCACGGGCCGCTGGGCAGCACCTGGACGTTCAGGGTGACCTTGAGCTGCGCCCATTCCTGCTTGATGATCTGGATCGCCTGTTCGGCGCCCGCGTAGGTCTGGCTGGGCACGTTGACGTTGACGGTAAAGCCGTTGGCGTAACCGGCCTCCGCGAGCAGTTGCCTGGCCTTGTCGAGGTCGTACGGCCAGACGGCCGCGCCGGAGTCGTAGCCGACGTAGTACTTGCTGATCACCTGGGTCCTGCTGGCCGAGGTGGTGCCGGAGTAGATCGACTTGGTGATCGAGTCACGGTCGATCGCGTAGTTGAGTGCCTGGCGGACGCGGATGTCCTGGAAGGGCACGCGGTTGAAGTTCAGTTGCAGGGTCTGCACCCGCTGGCCGGTCTCGCCGCCGACGACCAGCCCGGAGACACCCTTCAACGACGACAGGTTGCTGGGGTCGATGGTCAGCGTTGCGTCGATCTCGTGGTTCTTCAACGCGGTCAGCCGGGTGGCCTCGTCCGCGTAGCCGATCACGATGACCTTGGCGAACGCCGGTGCGGTGCCCTTGTAGGAGGGGTTACGCACCAGCACCGCCTGCTGCTCCGGCGTGTAGGACTGCAGTTCGTACGGTCCGGAGCCGAGCGCCTCGGTGGCCGGGTTGTGCGACTTCGCCCAGGTGGGGTCCAGGAAGAACACCGTGGCCAGGTCCTTGGGCAACGCCAGCAGCGGAGTCTTGGTGTCGATCCGCACCTGGGTGTCGTTGACCTTGACGACATCGGCGATCTGCTTGCGCCAGTTCAGCGCCGGCGAGTCGGCGTTGCTGGGGTCGATGTCCCGCTGCAGGTTCCACACCACGGTGTCGGCGGTCAGCGGCGTGCCGTTGGAGTACGTGACGCCGGACCGCAGGGTGAACGTCCAGGAGTTGGTGGAGGCCTGTTTCCACGAGGTGGCCAGGTCCGGCTTCACCTGGCCGTTGTTGTCCAGAGAGGTCAGTCGGGAGTAGACGCTCCAGACGATGCTCTCCGAGCCGGTGCGCAGTGTCGTGTTCGGATCGATGCTGACCAGCGTCGGCCCGACGACACCAACGCGAAGCGTGTCGGAGGTGGCGCCCGTCGCCTGCGCCGCCGACGGCGCGGTGCAGGCGGCCAGCGTGCCGGCGGTGAAGACGGACAGGGCGAGTGCGGTGAGGCCGCGCCATCTGAAACGGCGGGTCATGTCGATATGTCTCCTTGAAGTCATGGGGTTCGGGCTTCCAGGTGGATGCGGAGCGAGGCCACGCACTGAGTGCCGAGGTACGCGAGCGGCCGAGAACGCGGCACCGCGCCACCTGGGGTTCCGGCGTTCCAGGTGGATGCGGGGCAAGGCCGCAGGTCGCGTGGCGTACATGAGGTACGCGAGCGGCCAAGAACGCGGCACCGCGCCGCCTGGGACGCCGGGCGGGTCAGGCGAGAATCCGCTGCCGCAGCAGGGCCTCGTCGGCCTCCCGGCGTTCGAGCTCGGCGAGCACCTCCGCCACCTCGAACGGGGACAACACGCCGAGTCCGTCGCTGTCACCGAAGATCACGTCGCCGGGTGTAATCACCACGCCGTCGATGTCCACCGGCACACCGATGGTGGCCGGGCGGTCGCTGCGGTGGCTGACCCGCGGTGTGATGCCCCGGTGGTAGACGGGAAGGTTCAGTTCCAGCAGCTGCTCGTGGTCGGTGATCTGGCCGTCGACGACCACGCCGGCCAGGCCGAGCGCCTTCACATGGCTGGCCAGCACGCCGCCGAAACAGGCGCGGCCGGCGCCGCGCGGCTGGCTGACCACCAGAACATCACCGGGCGCGGCCGCGCGGGCGGCATTCAGGATCCCGTTGGCGTCGATCTCCGACACCCGCACGGTGACGGCGGGCCCGGCGAGCCGGATGGGCCGGCGGATCGGAGTGAGGCCGCCGATCAGACCCGAGTCCCGGACATGCCCGAGCGTGGACGGTGACACGTTCCTGAGCCGTTCGACGAGGTCGCTCATGGCCGGGTCTCCCCCGGTGTGGCGGCGAGGGCGCCGAGATGGGTGGCCTGCAGGTCACCGCGCCGGCCGGTGGCCGCGCGGTGCGCCAGCTCCTGACGGACCAGCGGCAGCACATACCGGCCGTAGTCGACGGCGTCGGCCAGCGTGTCGTAGCCGCGGATGGAGATCAGGTCCGCGCCGAGATCGATGTAGTCCAGGATCGCGGCGGCGACCGTCTCAGGCGAGCCGACCAGCGCGGTGGAGGCTCCGGCACCGTTGGTGACGGCGGTCGTCCTCGTCCACAGCGCACGGTCGAACACCTCGGCGCGCGCGGCGAAGTCCAGGTTGCGTTGCGAGCCGACGTTCTCCGGCGGCCGCTGCTGGTAGCGCTGGGAGCGGTAGGCGCCGCGCGCGAAGGTGTCGGCGATCCTGGTGATGTGGTCGCGGGCCTTGACCCAGGCGAGGTCGTCGGTGGTGGCCACGATCGGCCGGAACGTCACCCAGATCCGCGGGGGCTTTGGCCGGCCGGCCTCCGCGGCGATGCGCCGCACCCGCTGGATCCGCGGGGCGATGTCGGCCAGCGGCTCTCCCCAGAAGCTGAAGATGTCCGCCTTGGCACCACCGACCGCGAACGCGTCGTCGGAGGCGCCGCCGATGGAGATCGGGATGGTGTCGCCGAACGGTCGGAATCCGGGCCCGAAGTCGTCGAACCTGTAGAACTCGCCCTCGTGGCTGAAGGGTTCGGTCTCGGTCCAGGCGCGGCGCAGCAGGTCGATGTATTCGGAGGTGCGCCGGTAGCGGGCGGCCTTCGGCTGGTAGTCGCCCTGCCGGGCCTGTTCGGCGTCGTTGCCGCCGGAGATGAGGTGAATGGTGGCGCGGCCCTCGGTCAACTGGTCCAGGGTGGCGATCTTCTGCGCGGCGACCAGCGGGAACAGTGTGTTGGGGCGTAGCGCCACGACCGGCTTGATGTGTTCGGAGACCTGCCCGACGGCGGAGGCCACCACGAACGAGTCGGCGCTGTCCGACCCGTAGGGCAGCAGGGTGTAGTCGAAGCCGCCGTCCTCCAGCGACCGGACGTACCGGCGGAAGAACTTGAGGTCGATGCCTCGCGTCGGGATCGGGTTCAGTTCGGTCGACGGGTTCAGATGCGAGATGCTGATGAACTCGACCGTCGGCGAGGCCGTCTCGGGAATCGTCGCGTCGAACGTTGCTGTGGCGGTCATTGCTGGTTTCCTTCGGGGTGGGGACCGATGGCGATGGGGCGTTCGGGGGCCGCGGACCACGCCGACCACGACCCCGGGTAGAGCGCGGCGTCGATTCCGGCGATGCGCAGCGCGGCGATCTCATGCGCGGCGGTGACACCGGAGCCGCAGTAGACGCCGACCGTGCCGGCCTCACCGTCCTCTGTGGCCTCGACGGCGGCCGTGAAGCGTTTCCGCAGCGCGGTGACCGGCAGGAACCGGCCGTCGGCGGTGAGATTGGCGGCGGTGGGCAGGTTGATCGCACCGGGGATGTGCCCGGCGCGGGAGTCGACGGGCTCGGTCTCACCCCGGTAGCGCTCCCCCGCCCGTGCGTCGATGAGCACGCCCCGCGCGGGCAGCGCGGCCGCCGCGTCGGCGTCCAGGACCGGCAGGTGACCGGCGGTCAGCAGGACGTCGCCGGGCTCGGCGTGGTGGCTGCCGGTGGCCAGCTCGCCGTCGGCGGCGGTCCACGCGCCGAGACCGCCGTCCAGGATGCGGACGTCGGACAGCCCGGCCCAACGCAGCAGCCACCACGCCCTGGATGCGGCCAACCCGCCGCTGTTGTCGTAGACGACGATCGGTTGCCCGGCCCGCAGACCCCAGCGGCGCGCCGCGGTCTGCAGCGCGTCAAGGTCGGGCAGCGGATGCCGGCCATCCTCGGTGGACGGTGGAGCGGCGAGTTCGGTGTCCAGGTCGACGTACACGGCGCCGGGCAGGTGGCCGTCCAGATAGTGCTTCTCTCCCTCGGTGTCGCCGAGCGCCCAGCGCACGTCCAGCAGGGCGGGCGGATTGGCGCCGGCGAGTTCGGCCCGCAGGGTCTCGGCGTCGACCAGCACACTCGCCCCGGCCAGCACCTCGGCGAGGTCGTCGGGCGGTAGCGAACCCGGCGCGGTGCCGTTCAGCACGGCCCGGTGCACCCGCGCCAGCAGCGCGGCGTTGACCGGTGCGCGCCGGCCGTGCTGCCGGGCCAGTAGCACGATCTCGCCGTTGAGGAAGTCGGATTCGACGTCCCGGCCGCGGGCGAGGCTCTGCCAGGTCGAGTTGCCCTTCCGCTCATGACCCTCGATCGGCTGGATCAGGAAGCGGTCGAACCGCAGGGTGCTCTCGGCGCGGATGTCGGCGGCCGGCACTCCGGCGACCGCGAGAATCTCGCGTGCCTCGTCCCGGACCAGCCAGGCGGCCCGGTCGCGGTCGGTTCCCGCCTGATACAGGGCGTCGAGCAGATAGGCCACGCTGGACAGCAGCTTGCCGGCCTTCCAGCGGGCGAGGTCGTCGACGATCTGCACCTCGAACCCGGCGGCGGTGAGGTCCGCCGCGATCTGCTGGGCGACCGGCGAGGGCGGTCCGTCGGGATGCGTGCCCAGCCACACCAGACCGGGCGCCGGGGCCGATGGCACGGACACCTCGCCGTCGGCGACATAGCTCGCCGGGGACCACAACGCCGAGCCGACCACGGTGGCGAACCGGCGCAGCGCGGTTCGTTCCACGTCCAGTCCGTTCTGGACGGTGAGCACCGGCAGCACCTCGCCGGCCAGCCACCGGCCGCCGTCGACGGGCTGCCACGCCCACCGCGCCACGGCCTCCTCGGCCTGCTGGGTTTTCGTCGCCACGACCAACACGTCGTCGTGGCGCAGGTCGACCTCGTCGGGTCCGGCGGCGGCCGGAACGTCGAGGGTCCGCTCGCCGTCGGGGCGGAAGTACCGCAGGGTTCCGGCGCGCAGCTCCTCCAGTTGTCGACCGCCGCCGACCAACACGACCTGCCGGTCGGCACGCTGGAGTTCGGCGGCGAGGCTCACGCCGACCGCGCCGGCACCGATGATCACGTACCTGGTCATGACCGCTTCCCGCTGGTGATGGAACCGTTGATGGAGCCGTTGGAGCGCAGGGGTTCGGCGACGACGATCACCGGCAGCGCCGCGCCGGGCTCCGCGCTCTGGCCGGCCAGCCGCAGGCGTTCCAGGAACAGCACCACGGTGGCGGCCACGCTGCGGTGGGTCTGGTCGTTGAGGACGTCATGCCGGCCACCGGTGACGGTCACCAGCTCGGCCAGGGGCACGCCCGCGTACCAGCGGCGCGCCGACTCCACCGGGCTGATCACGTCGTCACGGCCGTGCAGCCCGAGCACCGGCAGTCCAAGGCGAGCCGGGATGTCCGCGTCGAGCCACTCGTCGGGCAGCGCCGCGTAGAGGCCGCCGGGCCGCACCCCTGCCTCGGAGATCCGGGCCCGGTGCGTGGAACAGAAGGTGCGCGCGTCGAGTTCGTCGTCCCAACTGGCCGCGGCGGCTTCGCTCGTCTCGCCCGTCCTGGTCGTCTCCGTCGGCAGCCCGGCCAGGATCAGCCCGGCCACGCCGTCCAGCCCGCCGGTCGCGGCCAGTCGTGCCGCGTAGGAGGCGCCGCCGTCCGAACCGACGACCACCCGCGGCAGGTTCGCGTCGGCGGCGGCCAACACGGTGGCCAGCGACCGCCGGGTGCGGTCGGGATCATCGCTGGGCGCGGGCAGGGCGTGCACGCGGTAGCTGTCGGCGGCCAGCCGACGGCCGAACCGCTCGTACACGCCCGGCGCCTCGCCCCGGCCCGGAAGCACCACCACGGTCCCGCGCAGTGCCGCACTGCCGGACTCCCACCAGGTCACGACCGTGTCATCGGGCGTGTCATCCGGGGCGGTGTCTTCCTGGGCGAGCGTCATAACAGACCTTTCCTCAAATCCGTCGTTATCCGATGTATTCGTTATCCGATGCATTTGACCGCGCGATTCACGGCGCCCCGATCGGGCGCTGTTCATGGGCGACAAGAAAAAGAGGACCGGCGCGGGGCATCACCGCCCGCCGTGGCTAGCCGGTCAACAACAGTGACAACCGGTGGCGCCGCGGCGCATGTAATCGATGACACGGCGCTGCGTCAAACATGGCCGCGGTCCGCCCACCGGCTTCAGCGTGATCACCGCGACAACACGCGGCGATCCGCTCCGTGGGCTGGTGATCCGTGGCATGCCCACCAAGCTAATCGACGATGTCGACCGCGTCTAATGACAATCCCCGATCACGGAACGATCGGAAATGCTTATCGGTCCGGACGGGTCAGATCGCCCGGCCGGGGTTCAGGATCCCCCGGGGATCGAACACCGACTTGAGCCGTCGCTGGATGTCGAGGACGTCCTCGCCGAGTTCGACACCCATCCACCGCCGCTTCAGGATGCCGACGCCGTGCTCGCCGGTCACCGTACCGCCCAGCGACAGCGCGGTGCGGAAGATCCGGTCGGCGGCGTCCTGAACCCGCTGGTCAGTGGGCTTCTGGTGGTCCGAGAGCACGACGATCGGATGCAGATTGCCGTCCGCTGCGTGGGCGAACGTATAGATCGCGACGCCCGTTTCGTTGGCCACGGCGGACAGGGCGGCGGCCGCGTCGGCCAGCCGGGACCGTGGCACACAGACATCCTCGATGAGCACCCGGCCGATCGCCTCCAGCGCGGGCAGCGCCGCCCGCCGAACGGCGGTCAACCGTGCCGCCTCGGCGGCGTCGGCGGTCATGCTGACCTGCGTGGCACGCGGCCGCAGCACCTCCACCGCCGAGCTCGCCTCGGCCTCGGCGGCCGGGCCGTCGGTCTGGATCAGTAGGAACGCCGCGTACCACATGCTGAACGTCCTCGACGGTCTCCGCGAATGCCACCGCCGCCGGCCGCACCTCCGGCACCCAGCCGGACCGGTCGTAACGGACGCTGTCCAGTACCGCCGCGTCGGTCTCCCACCGCGGTCCGCCGCCGACCGGACGGTTCCGTCGCGTTGTCGTCATGAGGCATCCGTTTCGCGCAAGGGGAGATGCCGCACATGTCTGCGATTTGGGACGGACTGATCGTGTTTCGTCATCAAAGCTATCCTCCCGATATGAGCGGAATACTCGACATCGTCGCACTCCGCAGCCTCACGTCGATCGCGGACTCCGGAGGATTCAGGCGTGCCGCCGAAAGTCTGCACCTGTCCCAATCCGCGGTCAGCCAACATATCCGCCGACTGGAACATGCCTGCGGTAAGCCACTGATCCAACGGCAGGGCCGTGGTTCCCGTTTTACCCCCGACGGTGAACTTCTCGTCTCCGAGGCCAGAAAGATCCTCGCCGCGCATGACGACGCGCTGGCGCGCTTCGACATCGCCGCCGCACCGCCGCGCGCGTTCGTCATCGGTTCCACCGAGCACGCCGCCGATCTGCTACTGCCGGCGATCACCGCGCGGCTGCACGGCCGGTTCCCGGACTGCACGGTCCGGTACCGGATCGATCGCGGCAAACAGCTCAACGACCGGGTGGATCAGGGCGCCATCGACGCGTCACTGTTCATCGGGGACGTTCGCGGACCCAACAACCGGCCGGCCGGCGCTCTGCCGCTGGCCTGGTACGCGGCGCCCGGCTGGCGCCGGCCGCGTGGTGTGGTGCCGCTGGTGGTCATCGACGGGCCGTGCACGATCCGCCGGCGCGCGCTGCAGGCCCTGGCCGACCAGCAGATCACCTCGTCGGTGGTGTGCGAGGCGGGTCATCTCGCCGGGGTGGTCAACGCCGCGCGCGCCGGCGTCGGTGTCGCCCTCCTCGCGCATCTGGGCACCTCACCGGAGGGACTGGAACAGCGCCATGATCTGCCGGTCGTGGATCCGGAACCGCTGCACGTGCGCGGCCGGATCGGCGCTCCCCCGGCCCTGCTCTCGGCCATCGCCTCGGCGGCCTCGACGCTGCTCGCCGGTGCCGAGCGCCCGAAGACCGCTGCCTAGAACAGCAGCCGCCCTGCGCGCATGATGTGGGGCCGGCCATCGGATGATGACCGGCCCCACGTAACCACCGCCTGCGCCGGGATCGGTGGTCAGATCCGTTGCGGTATCAGAACAGTCCGACCTTCGTGGGCGAGTAGCTGATCAGCAGGTTCTTGGTCTGCTGGTAGTGCTCCAGCATCATCTTGTGGGTCTCGCGGCCGATGCCGGACTTCTTGTAACCGCCGAACGCGGCGTGCGCCGAGTAGTCGTGATAGCAGTTCGTCCACACCCGGCCGGCCTTGATCTCCCGGCCCAACCGGTAGGCGGTCATCAGATCCCGCGTCCACACACCGGCACCCAGGCCGTAGAGGGTGTCGTTGGCGATCTTGATCGCCTCGTCGACCGAGTCGAACGTCGTCACCGACACCACCGGTCCGAAGATCTCCTCCTGGAAGATCCGCATGTCGTTGGTGCCCTTGAAGATGGTGGGCTCGATGTAGTAGCCGCCCTCCAGGCCCGGCACGCTGCGCGGGTTCCCACCGGTGAGCACCTGGGCGCCCTCCTGGCGGCCGATGTCCAGGTAGGACAGGATCTTCTCGTACTGGTCGTTGGACGCCTGCGCGCCGATCATGGTGGCCGGGTCCAGCGGGTCGCCCGAGACGATGGCCTCGGTGCGGGCGATGCAGCGGTCCAGGAAGTCCCCGGCGAGCGACGAGTGGATCAGCGCCCGCGACGGGCAGGTGCAGACCTCGCCCTGGTTGAGCGCGAACAGCGCGAAGCCCTCAAGGACCTTGTCGAGGAACTCGTCCTCGGCGGCCGTGACATCCGGCAGGAAGATGTTCGGGCTCTTGCCGCCCAGTTCCAGAGTGACCGGGATGATGTTCTCGCTGGCGTACTGCATGATCAGCCGACCGGTGGTGGTCTCCCCGGTGAACGCCACCTTCGCGACCCTCGGGCTGGACGCCAGCGGCTTGCCGGCCTCCACGCCGAACCCGTTGACGATGTTGAGCACGCCGGCCGGCAGCAGGTCGGCGATCAGCTCGATCACCTTGAGAATCGACACCGGGGTCTGCTCGGCGGGCTTGAGGATCACCGCGTTGCCGGCGGCCAGCGCCGGGGCCACCTTCCAGACGGCCATCAGGATCGGGAAGTTCCACGGGATGATCTGGCCGACCACACCCAGCGGCTCGTGGAAGTGGTACGCCACGGTGTCGGGGTTCAGCTCCGACAGGCTGCCCTCCTGGGCGCGGATCGCGCCGGCGTAGTAGCGGAAGTGGTCGACGGCCAGTGGCAGGTCCGCGGCCAGGGTCTCCCGCACCGGCTTGCCGTTGTCCCAGGTCTCGGCGACCGCGAGGGATTCGAGGTTCTGCTCCAACCGGTCGGCGATCCTGTTCAGGATGTTCGCCCGCTCGGCGACGGTGGTCTTGCCCCACGCGGGCGCGGCGGCGTGCGCGGCATCCAGGGCGAGGTCGATGTCGGCCGCCGACGAGCGCGCGACCTCGGTGAACACCTTCCCGTTCACCGGGGACGGGTTCTCGAAGTACCTGCCCTCGACCGGCTTGACCCATTCACCCCCAATGAAGTTCTCGTACCGCGAGGCGAAGCTGACGAGGCTTCCCGGCGTACCCGGCTGTGCGTACACCACGACTGACCACTCCCAACACGCGACATTGACGTGACGCCGCTCACCGTGCACTTCGCGGGTTGGCGAAAGGTTGGCGCCACGTGACCGGCCGGGTTGGGGCGGCCCGAGGCCGTCAGTCGTGCAGCGCGGCGGCCAGCCGGCCGGCCGCGATGGCGCGGCGACCATCGCCGGTGGGCAGCAGGCTCAGCGCGTGCTCGTGCACCTCGATGTCGTAGCCGGCGCGCTCGCCGTAGATCAGCGCGTGCTCGGCCTCCGGGCTGGCCAGCACGGCCGCCCGCACCGCCACCTGCAGCTGGTCACGCCAGGCCGCGATGGCGGGCGCCTCCGAGGTCGGCAGCAGTTCCCCCGTGTAGGCGCGCACCGCGCTCTCGGTGTCGCCGCGCCGCAGCGCCGCGAGCACGTCCACCGCATCGCAGGCGATCGGCGTGGTCAGCGCGTACCGGCGGTTGGCCAGTCCACCACCGAGCACCCGCCGCAGATGCGACACCTCCGCCTTGAGGGTGGTCGCCGTGACCGGCCGGTCCCCGTAGACGGCCTCCCGCAGCCGCTCGGGCGTGAACCCGGCCGGCTCCAAGGCCAGCAACGCGAGGATCTCCACCTGCCTGGGCCGCAGCGGCAACCGCACGCCGTGCCGGGCGACGACACCGGCGGCGGTGCCGCTGCCGAGGCAGGTCAGCCGTGGAATGGCGGCCGGATTGGCCGACACGACCGTCGGGGCGTCCGGCAGCGCGACGGAATGCAGCCGGGTTTCGATGGTGGACACCAACGTCCGCACCGTGGACATCGCCAGTGGATGCGAACGATCCCAGGTCGTGGACAGGTCCAGCACGCCCAGTGTCCGGCCGGCACCATCGCGGATCGGCGCGCAGTAACAGGCCCAGTCGTGCAGCGCGGCCACCAGGTGTTCGGCGGAGAACACCTCGCTGGGTCGGCCGAGCCGCAGCGCCAGCGACAACGCGTTGGTGCCCATGTCGGGTTCGGCCCATCGCCCGCCGGGTGCGAAGTTCACCCGCTCGGCGCGGCGGCGCATCACCCGGCCACCGCAGGTCCACAGGATGGTGCCCGACTCGTCGGTGACCGCGACGACGAACCCGGCGTCCTCGGCGATGCTGCGCAGCTCGTCGGCGAGCTCGGTGACCGGTTGCCGCAGCGGCGATTCTGACCAGCGCGGCCGGATGTCGCCGCCATCGGTGACGGGCGCACCGGTGCGCGTCGGGTCGACGGTGACGGCGGAACGCGCCCACGACTGGACGACCTCGGTGCGGACGATCGCGACCGGTGGCACGGAGACTGGTGCCGACGCGACCAGGCCACGCGGCTCAGGCACCCAACGCGCCCACTCCCGCTCCAGTTCCACCCGGTGCCGTCGAAGCATGCTGCGTGGAGGCATGGACCACCCCGACTTCGTCGTCGTTTGTCGCCTCACGGGCCACTGTATTGTCCCCGACCGGGCGAAGATAGGCACCTACCCGATTGGCCAGGTCGGCCTGTCTGGTTGCTCGGTATGAGACGCTGGTCACGCAACGGTACCGTCAGCAAAGGGTCACAAGGTAGTGGTCCGGGAGGTCTCGTGCCGCAACTGCTCGACACCGCCACGCGGGCGGCAATCGCCCGCTCACACGACGACTGGTGCGTCGATGACGGGACGACCGAACTGCCCGGACCGGGCCGCGCGGCCGACGTCGACCCGCGGGAACCCGAGCACCTGGCCAAGTTCCACACGCCGGAGATCGTGTTCGGCCCAAACGCCCTGGCCGAGCTGGGCCACTGCGTTGGCCGGGTGGGCGCCCGCCACCCGTTCCTGGT
>DASVLX010000049.1:0-5325 GCA_036384655.1 Pseudonocardiaceae bacterium | reverse complement strand
CCGTTTGCGTGAACGAGACCGCCAGGATCCGAACGGCCGGTAGAGCTCAGCAGTGCGCGACGACGCCGGCCAGGTGACGCGCCACCTGCTCGGCCTGCTCATGCGTCGGCGCCTCGACCATCACCCGGATCAACTGCTCGGTGCCGGACGGCCGGAGCAGCACCCGGCCGCGGCCGGCGAGCCCGGTCTCGACCTCCGAGACGGCCTGCTTGACCTCGACCGAGTCGGCGACGGTGGCCTTGTCCGCGACCGGCACGTTGATCAGCACCTGGGGCAGCCGGCGCACCACGCCGGCCAGCTCACTCAGCGGAGTCGACGTGCTGGCCATCCGCGCCATCAGGTGCAGCGCGGTGAGTAGCCCGTCGCCGGTGGTGGCATGCGCCGGCAGCACCACGTGCCCGGACTGCTCGCCGCCCAGCGCGTACCCGCCGGCCCGCAGTTCCTCCAGCACGTACCGGTCGCCGACGGCCGTGGTCAGCACCCGCACGCCGCGTTCCCGCATGGCCAGGTGCAGGCCGAGGTTACTCATGACGGTCGCGACCAGGGTGTCGTCGGCCAGAGTGCCGGACTCGCGCATGGCCAGCGCCAGAATCGCCATGATCTGGTCGCCGTCCACGATCTCCCCGCCGGCGTCCACGGCCAGGCAGCGGTCGGCGTCGCCGTCATGCGCGATGCCGAGGTCGGCGCCCTGCTCGACGACGGCGGCCCGGAGGTCCTCGATATGCGTGGAGCCGCAACCCGCGTTGATGTTGATGCCGTCCGGAGCGGCATGGATCGCGAGTACCTGGGCGCCGGCCCGCCGGTACGCCTCGGGGGCGGCCACCGAGGCCGCGCCGTTGGCGCAGTCGACGACCAGGCGCACCCCGTCCAGCCTGTGCGGAGTGGCGCCGACAAGGTGTTCGACGTACCGGGTCAGGGCGTCAGTGGCGTCCCGGACCCGGCCGATCTCCGCCCCGGTCGGCCTGGTCACCTCGGCGGACATCGCCGCCTCGATCTCGTCCTCCACCGCGTCCGGCAGCTTGTGCCCGCCGGCCGCGAACAGCTTGATGCCGTTGTCCGGCATGGGGTTGTGCGAGGCGGAGATCATCACGCCCAGGTCGGCCCGCAGATCGCCCACCAGGAACGCCAGCGCCGGGGTGGGCAGCACGCCGACCCGCAGCACATCGGCACCAGCGGAGGTCAGTCCGGCGACGACGGCGGCCTCCAGCATCTCGCCACTGGCCCGCGGATCGCGGCCGACCACGGCGACCTGGCGATGCGAGCGGTCACGCGCGGCGAACACCCGCGCCGCCGAGGCGGCGACGGACAGCGCCAGCTCGGCGGTCAGATCTGCGTTGGCAAGGCCACGGACTCCATCGGTGCCGAACAGGCGAGCCATCCGGGCAACCTCCTTGTGGACGGTCGGATTCTCCGACAGGACACGAACGGGAGCAGCCTCCGTCAGACGGATCGCTGCTCCCGTTGATTGTGTTAGTACCGGAGTGCCGCCACCGGGTGGGGGGTCGCTCGGGTCACCGCTTCGAGTACTGAGGCGCCTTGCGGGCC
The DNA here is from genome assembly GCA_036384655.1 of Pseudonocardiaceae bacterium. Classification (GTDB taxonomy): domain Bacteria; phylum Actinomycetota; class Actinomycetes; order Mycobacteriales; family Pseudonocardiaceae; genus DASVLX01. Next base: position 3,780 of record DASVLX010000049.1, on the reverse strand, counting down.
TTCTTCAAGCCGTACTTCTTGCGCTCCTTGACCCGCGCGTCCCGGGTGAGGAAGCCCTGCTTCTTCAGCGCCGGGCGGTCGTCCGCGTCGACCTCGATCAGCGCGCGGGCGATGGCCAGCCGCAGCGCCCCGGCCTGGCCGGTAATGCCGCCACCAGCGAGGTTGGCGAACACGTCGAAGGACTCGGTCCGCTCGACGGTCACCAGCGGCTCCTTGATGAGCTGCTGGTGCACCTTGTTCGGGAAGTACTCCTCCAGCGAACGGCCGTTCAGCGTGAACTTGCCGCTGCCGGGCGTCAGCCGGACGCGAACCACGGCCTCCTTGCGGCGGCCCACGGTCTGCACGGGCCGGTCCAGCACCACCGGCCTGTTGGCCGGCTCGGACTCGGAGGACTCCGGCTCGGCCGGGGTCTCGGTCGTGTAGTCGCCGCCCTCGGCGGTCACGTCCTGCTCCTGGTCAATGTTCTCGTCGCTCACCGGTTCGCCTTGCTCCTCGGGTCAAGCTCGAACGCCTGCGGCTTCTGCGCGGCGTGCGGATGGTTGGGGCCGGCGTACACCTTGAGCTTGGTGGCCAATGAGCGGCCGAGCCTGTTCTTCGGCAGCATCCCCTTGATGGTCTTCTCAACCAGGCGCTCGGGATGAGTGTCGAGCAACTGGCCGAACGACCGCTTGTGCAGGCCACCCGGGTAGCCGCTGTGCCGGTAGGCGAAGCTCTGCTCCCGCTTGTTGCCGGTCAACACGACCTTGTCGGCGTTGACGATGATGACGAAGTCACCCGTGTCGGCATTGGGAGCGAAGGTGGGCTTGTGCTTACCGCGCAGCAGCGTGGCGGCCTGCGTGGCGAGCCGACCGAGCACCACGTCCTGGGCGTCGATCACGTGCCAGGCGCGGACCACCTCGCCGGGCTTAGGAGTGTACGTACGCACGGATCAACCTCGTCATCACTTGCGTCTGGGGGCGTCGTCGCGGGGCCGGGCACATGCGTACGCACGGGCCACACGGGGCCTTAGCACAACAACGGAAGAGGATACCTGCCGTCATCCAACAGGGTCAAAACGGCCCCCCATGAACGTTGACCACGGGGGCACCGAGATGCGACCGACCCCGGGGCGAACGTAGCACCCCGGGGTCGAAACGCAGGAGAGCTCGGGTGGAGCTCAGTGGAGGCAGGACGGGCTCAGCCCCACAGCGAGGCGTTCTTGCTTTCCGTCGACTGGTACTGCTCGGAGGCGGTGTGCACCGCGGTACCGATGCGGGCCAGGGTCGCCTTCAGGTCGTCGGCAGCCTGCAGCCACTTGTTCTTGGTGGCCTGGTAGCCACTGGACGCGGAACCTTCCCACAGCTGGTCGAGGTTGCTGATCTGCGAGCGCAGGTCCTCGACCTCGCTCTCGATCTTGCTGGACTGGCTGGTGATCTGCTCGGCCAGCGAGGTCACCTGTCCGAAATCAACCTTAGTCAGGTCGCCCGAAGACATTCTTTCCCCTTTTCTTTCAAAGTCTGAGTTTGTGGATGCTTACGGGATGGTGACTGAACGGGAAATTCCCGTTGTTCAGCCGCCCAGGGCCTGGGTGATCGCGCTGATCGACTGCTGCGACTCCTGCTCCTGCTGACGGTACGCGGTAGCGGATCCACTGACCGCCTCGGCGATCTGGTTCAGCGAGTCGTTGAGGTTCTTGGCGTCGTCCTGGAAGTGCGTCATCAGCGTCTGGAACGCGGTCGCGGCCTCACCAACCCAGACACCCTGGATGGACTCGACCTCCTGGGCGAGCTGCGAGAGGTTCGACTGCAGCTGCTGGTTGGTGTTCTCCATCTGCTGCGACGCCTTGACGAGTTCGTCGGCGCCTGTCTGGAATCCTGCCATCTGGGCTTGTCCCCTTTGCTTACGTTACAGGTTGTCGTACGTCCCGCACCGGTTCGTACGTCCCTTGCGACGTAGACCCTCCCACATTCGGTTCCGTCTTGTCGCGTTTTTCGGCAAAGTCGTTGCGCGAGTAAACGTTAGCAACAGGGAATCTGCGATGACACCGATTCGCTAATGCGAAAAGCCCTTGTCAGCGTGCTTCGTCTGCGCCTCGGATGAGGTCGGCGCGGTGGATGACGCGCTAACTGTTCGAGCGAATCGTGACACCGCTCACTACCTGCTGGCAGGCGTCGTCGATGTTGTCCTTGGTGCCCGGCGGGTACTGGCAGCCGACGCTGACCTGGATCTTGCCGGAGAACATCACGTACCAGTCGACCACGAAGCCGTTGCCGGCGAGCTGGTAGTCGACCACCGAGCGACCCGCGTAGTGGGCGTTGGCGTTAAAGCCGTGGCCGCCCGCCTTCTGGACCTCCTGCTGCAGGGCGCTGATGGTCACGGACGGGTCCACGGAGGCGTCGTTGGTCAGCCGGAACTCCTCCACGTAGATCGCGTCGAAGGTGGACGGCGCGTTCTGCGGGGTGATGCCGGTGCCCATGTTCTCCGGGCCGCTACCGGTCTGGGCCCAGCCGGCGGGCAGTGGGAACCGGTAGTCGTACTGCGCCAGATACGCCGGCACCGACGTGGTCGGCGAGGGCACCGTGGACGCGACGGCGCCCGACTTGGCCGGCTGCTTCGGCTGGTCATAGATCACGAACCCGATCGCGGCGCCGACCAGCAGAATCAGCGCGCAGACGACCGCCCAGACATTCGTCCGGACCCGCGGCCGACGGGTCGGACGTCGTATCGGGGTCGTCAGCCCGCCGGCCCGGGCGGTGGGGATCGCGATCCGCTGGGTGTCCGCCTCCGGGCCACCCGCCACCGGCGGTGGGGTTGGCACGCCGTTCGGCGCCTCCGTCTCACGCCGAGGTGGCGGCGGTGCGCTCGGCGGTGTTGACGACAATGCGCCGGTGAGCGTGCCGGAGAACCCGGTGGGAACGGCGCCGGAACCCAGGCTGGGCATGGTGGGCGGTCCGCTGGGACCGGACCGGACGGGCGCGTTGGCCGGATAGCCCGGCGGCCGGCCGGGCACCGGGCTGGCGAACCCGGACCGGGTGCCCGGGTTGCGGCCGGATGTCGCCGCCTGGGCCATCGCGCCGGGGGCGGGTATCAGGCCGGCCGACGGGCCGTTGCCGTTGCCGAACCCGGTCATGGCCCCGGCACTGGCACCGGCGGCGGCCAGTTGCGGATCCGAGCCCACGGCCGACAGCGCGCCCCTGGCCACCACGGTCTCGGGCTGGTCCAGCGTGGTCGGGATGATCCCGGTGCGTTCCGTCAACAGCCGCGCGACCAGCGGGACCCGGCTGGCGCCGCCGACCAGGAACAGGCCGTTGAGTTGGTTTGGCCGCAGGCCGGCCTCGGCCACGGCATCCACCGTGAGGGTCGCGACCCGACGCAGCGGCTCGGCGATCAGCCCTTCCAGATCGTCCCGGGTGACATGGGCGTCGGCGAACGGCGGCGGCAGTGGCACGTCCGTGTAGGCGTGCCGGGACAGCGTCTCCTTCGCGCCGCGCACGTCCTGGCGGAGCACCCGGCGACGCCGACGGTCGGCCATCTCGCGGCCCTCCATCAGCGCGCGCCAGCGGTCCCGGTCCTCTTCCGGGATCTGCTGACCGATGTGCTCCAACAGCATCTGGTCGATGTCCGCGCCGCCGAAGTTCGGGTCACCATGGCTGGCCAGCACGGCGAACCCGGCCGGTCGGGCGGTCGGATCGCGGCGCACCACGCTCACGTCCACCGTGCCGGCGCCAAGGTCCAGCACGGCCAGCGCCGCTCCGTCGGGCAGCGAGCGCCCGGCGGCGTGGAACACCGCCGCCGCGACCG
>DASVLX010000048.1:0-15860 GCA_036384655.1 Pseudonocardiaceae bacterium | reverse complement strand
GGCCCGGTGTTGGGCGTCCCGGATCAGGGGTCCGATGCCTGCGCGGTGGACGTCGGCGACGTGGGCGGCCAAGCGGGCGTCGGCGGCGGTGCCGCCGGTGAGTTCGGCCAACCGGTCGTAGACGGCGCTGGTGGTGTCCTGCGCGGTGTCGGTGGTGGCGCCCTTGCTGCGGAGGTAGGCCGGTAGTTCCTCGGCGAGACTGTGCAGCAGTTCGGGGTCGTGGGCTTCGTTGATGACGTCCTGTGGGTGGATGCCGGAGTCCAACATGGTCTTGGCGCGCTGCCAGTGGGCCTGTCGGCCGAGGATGCCCTCTACCCCGCCGGCCGGCTTCGGCAAGGCACGCTCGGCGTTGGTACGGAGGGTGGTGTGGGCGGTGTCGACGCGGCCGGCCAGGTCGTTGACGCGCTGCGCGGTGCGGGCCTGTACGGGCTTGGCGAGGCCGGTGATCCGCTGCCGTTCGGTGTCGCTGTTGCTGGTGGCCTGCTGCCGGAGGGCGCGCATCTGCTGGTCGTGGTCGGCCATGATCGAGCGGAGTTGCGCGGGTGCGCCGGTGAGGGTGTCGAGGTGCGGTCCGGCCGGTTGCGGGTCGTCGCGGTGCGCGGCGGCGAACTTGGCGGCGGCGGTGTGGCGGCCGAATGCGTCGGCCATGCTGCGCGGACGGGTCGTCATGTGTGGGTCTCCTGTTCGATCGTGGTGCTGTTGGTGTGGCTGGCTTGGGTGGCCAGGGCTTGCGCGAGATGGGTGCGGCAGGCGCGGATGGTCGCGGCACCGGCCGGGATGGTGCCGACCAGCGGCCAGACGGCGACGACCCGGAAGTGGCCTGGATCGGCCGGTGCGCACACGGAGCACGTGTTGTGGCGCGTCACGCTCGGCGCGGCGAGGTTCCGGAGCGCGCTGTCCAGGCAGGTGCGGCACACCGTGGTGGGTACCTCGGCCGGGAGGCCGGCTCGGTTCAGGTCGAGCACGCCGAGGTGTACCGGGGTCAGGTCACCGGGTGTGCGGCCCACCGTGCGGCACACGAGACAGCGCGGCGGCCGGACGTGGTCATTGGGTTCGGCGGCATCCCGCGCCCTGGACAGCCGGATCACCGGAACGTCTGCATCGGACATACGGCTAGTGTCGCGGGTTCCCGTGTGGGACTTCCGGATTCGGAAGTGTCTGGCCGATGTGGACGATCCACGTGCCGCCGGATTTGCGGCCCGCTAGTCGGCCGGCGGCCAGCAGGGCGCGCACATGCCGGGGTGTGCAACCCATCCGGTGGGCCATCTCCGCGACCGACACCATGTCGCTGGTGTGATCGTCCAGGGTGGCCGGTTCGGGTGGCTCAGCGACGATCTGAGGGCCGAACCGGTGGCGTTGTGCCCCGCTGTGTAGGGCGTCCAGCAGCAGCCGGGCCGTGGTGGTGGGTTGCCGGCCGGTCGTGCGGGCGTCGGTGAGGATGTCGCGGGACAACCGGGCTAGGACCTCGGCGGCCAGGCCGGCCGGGACGATGACCGCACCGTCGCCGAGCACCATCGGCACGCCCGGCCCGGCAGGCTCGCGCGGGTTCGGGCTGGTCATCGGCGGTGTCTCCGTGGGCGTCGACCAGACCGATCCGCGTGCTGTGCATGGTCCTGGTCGTCGCCCTGGTGGTCCTGCTCGACTTGGTCGCGGTGCAGCAGATCAGCGGCGAACAGGGCGTACTCGCGTCGGTTACGCGGCTGGACCTGGCCGGCGCGGAGCTTGCGGTCCCGTTCCGGCCGTCGCATCTCCCGCAACTCGGCGCGGCACTCGCGCAGCATCGCCCGGATCTCCTCGCGGCTGGGCCGTGGGCTGGTCATGCTCCCCACCCGGCCCGGATCTCCACTTTGCCGACTCGCAGGGTCACCGGCGGCCCGGCCTGCGACCGCAACGCGCACGCGGTCTCCCGCAACGCCAAGATCCGGTCCAGCAGCACCGGGTCATCGAGCGCACCGGGCGTGTCCACCAGCCGACCGGCCTCCCGCGCGGCGGCATCGGCGCGGCGGTGCAACAGCAGGCGCCGCGTCAGGTCCGAGGACAGCGGCCGGCGGCCGGCCAGGATCGCGGCGTTCGCGCGGATACGGTGCTGCCGGATCGTGCCGGGCGTGTCCGGCCGCAGACTCGCCCCGGCGGCGGCCACCAGCCGATCCGCCAACGGGCGCGGATGGTCCGGGTCCAGCACGGAGGCGATGTAGCGGAGCGTGCACTCCCGAGGCCGTTGCTGCCCGGATTCCAGCCGGGTGATCGTGGAGCGCGCGCACGCCACGGCCATAGCCAGCCGGCGGGTGCCGTAGCCGGCGGCCCGCCGCTCGCGACGCAACAACGCCCCCAACGTCGCGGCCAGTTGCTCGCGTTCGGCGGCGGGCACGGCACCGGCCCGGTCGGCGTGACTGATCCGACCTCGACTGTCCGAATCGGACTCGGCACGGGATGCACGCGTGATCACCTGTCGCATCGGTACCGGTCGCGCATCGCCTGCGCACGCGCGCGAGGGGGGAACGTTCACGTGTCCACGGTCGCCGAGCGGGCCGGCCGTACCGGCTTGGAAGTCCGTCACTGCTCAAACTCTCCATTGCGGTATCGCGGCGGCTGGGGGGTAGGCAGGAACCGTTCGGGCTTGTCGTCCTTGCGGATGACGCCACGGAGGTAGGCCACGGGGTTATGGACGTCGGCTCGGTTGTCGAGTAGGTGCCGCGTGATGCGCTCGGCCCACTCGGCGGTCACGGTCTTGCCGGTTCGTTTGCGTAGTTCGTCGATCACGACGTCTGATCCCGATATCCCCGATGTCTTCCCGGTAGGGGGAGCCTGTGGTCCCCCCTTAACCCCGTTCTGACCGGCCGAAGGGGAGCCTGTGGTCCCCCCTAGGGGAGCCTGTGGTCCCCCCTTGTTTGTGGAAGGGGAGCCTGTGGTCCCCCCTTGTTTGGCGCGGCAATTCGAGCATGAGCAACCGGGCGGAGCGGGCAGCGGAGGAATCCGGTAGGTCGACACGCGGCCCGGCACGGCGTACACCGGCCGGCCGTCCTTGCCGATGCTCAAGGGCACGCGCAGTTCGAGACCACGCTCGGCGAGCCGCTGCAACGCCGTCTTGACCCCAGCAGGAGCCAACCGGGTACGCCGTGAGAGATCAGCCTGTGCACGCGAGCACTGGCGGATGCCACGGCGGTAGTCGTCGTGCTGCACCCATTCGGCGATGGCGACCATCACCACCAGCTCACCGGTGGTGATGGTCGCCGGGGCATGGTCCAGCACCTCGGTCACCAGTTCGTAGGCCATGACACCCGCCAAGATCGGCCAACGTGGCGGCTCACTGGCCCACCTGTTCCCGCTTCCATGCGTCGGTGGCGATGTCGACTAGGGCGGCGCGGACCGGGCTGTTGTTGAGTCGGGCCGGTACCGGCCGGCCGTCTTTTTCCTGCTCCGGATCGAACCCCGGCGGCAAGTACCCGTTCCAGTGAGCTGGACTGGTCAGGTCGAGCGCGTCGGCTATCTGTTGCGCGCAGTCGGGGTGCTTGAGTACTCCCTCGCGCCGTTGCTTGACGGTCTCGCGTGCCTCGGTCAGCGCGGCGATGACAGGCTCACTGCGGCGGCGGACGAGCTGCCGGTACTCGGCACTTCCAGGCCGGATTCCGCGGTGCGTGGCCTCGGCCCGAACCAGCGTTGAGGCCAGTTCCCCGAACGGGGAGAGCTCGCTCGTACGGCGCATGTCACGGCTACTCACGCGGAGCCCGGCGCGGCGTCGCGCGGTCGGCCAGCGGCCGGGCGTTGACGTTACGATCGGTGCTGTCGACGCGGTGGCGATCACGACGACTGAGCGGCGTCCCGTTCCCGGCGGGGCGCCGTTCTCGCTCTCTAGCTGGCATCGTCGCCTCCGCGAGTTTGGATCCGCCGGGGCATGCGTGCCTTGAGCTGGATGGTCGGGGTCGGTGGCTGTGGGTGCGTGCGGCGGCGGCCGGCCCTGGATGCCGCAGTTCGTCCGGCTGACCGGTCGGGGCGGTCCTCGAAGATCCGGATGATTTCGGTGACGTGCTGGGCACTGAATCGGTAGGCGCCGCCGACCTTGGTAAACGGGATGCGGTGCTGTCTGGCTTGCTCCCGTACCCACCAGCCGGAGACACCAAGGGCCTCGGCGACTTCGTCTGGCGTGTGAAGCCGTGGGAGTGCGGAGCTGGCCGCTGCGTGCAGTTCGGTCGGGTTCACCGGGCCGTCACTTCCCGCAGGCGATCGAGTAGGTGCACGTACCTGTGTAGGAGTTGACCTCGCGGCTTCCGCTTGCCTGATTCCCAGCGCGTGACGCTGACTCGGTGGACGTTGAGTTCCTCGGCGATCCGGGTGACCGGCACACCGGCCGCTATCCGGATTGCCTTTGCTTCTGCGGGTTTGGGTAGGCGCTGGGCGAGCTTGACCTCTTCGATCAAGTTCATGAGACACCTCCGCGCGATCGTCTTGCCATGCCGACGATGCAACCAGAGCGGAAGCAGCGGTGAAACCTCTTGATTGTCTCGTTTCGGGGCGCGCGCAAACGTGAGACACCTCCGCGCCCCTGTAGCAGAGGCGGCAGCAATACGGCTACAGTGACGACCATGCCGCCGCCCGACCGATTCCTCTTCAACATGGAGAGCGACCCAGACCCAGACGTGCTGGAACAGGGCCGATGGATCGAGGTAGAGGGCGGCGGCATGTCGGACCCGATCTTCGTCCGAATAGGACGCAGCCCCGATGACCGTCCGATCATCACGGGCCTGCTGATGGGCCAATACAGCGATGCGGAGATCACGGCGGACACCCTCCGGGACATCCGGCCGCGACCATTGCTGACACAGCTATTCGAGGATTTCGACCATGACAAGCCGCCCGTCTGGCCGTCCAACCTGACCGAGATCACGCCCAACGACGTCCACGAATCGATCCTGTGGGGCCTGATGTACCGGGATGTCTGGCTGCCGGCGGAAAAGCAGCAGGGGCCGGGCGCGAAGCCGAAGAAGGCGCCTGGCTCACGCGGTCCGTCCACTGAGGACCTGCGCAAGTTCGCCGAGACCTACCTACGGGAGCGCCGACACAACCCCGGACGTGCGATGACAGCGACCGCCGAGGCCATGCGCGTGAGCAGGGCGACCGCGAACCGCTGGGCGGCCCTGTGCCGCGAGCAAAGGCTCTTGCCACCCAAGACCAACCAGCCAGATGGAACCCAACAACAAGGAGAGGACACGGAGTGAGCAGACAGGAAAGACCGAGATTCAGCGGAAGGGAGGGCTGAGCAGTGGGTTATGCCGAGAAGCGCGGGAATTACTACCGCGCCCGGTATTGGGTCGCCGAAGGCAAATACGTCACGCTCCAAGACGCCTCGGGGATGACCGCCAAGTTCCGCACCAAGCGCGAGGCGAAACGGGCGGCGGACGACGAAGAGGCGAAGGTCCGTGGCGGCACCTGGCACGACCCATCGGCCGGCCAGATCACGTTCGGCGACTACGTCTCCCGTTGGTACGAAGCCCAGGACCTCGCTCCGTCGACCATGCAGAACTACCGGCGGCACATTGAGGAACACCTGATGCCGGAGTTCGAGACGCGGGAATTGGCCGACATCCTCGGCTCCGACGTCGACGCATGGGCACGGCGGGAGCGTGAACGCGGCTACGCCGAGTCCAGCGTCAAGACGTGGCGCGGGACTCTGCATCTCATATTCGCCGATGCCGTAGACGAAGGGCTGATCACGGTCAATCCCGCGACGAAACGGCGGGGTCGGGGCAAGCGGGCGGGCCGTTCGTCCGAGCGCGGTCCGGAGAAGACCATCACGACGCCGTTGGGCGTGCTGCTGATCGCCGAGCGCGCGGCGCTGCTGTCCGGCCGCGATGACGAGTTTGTCGCGGTGACGCTCGCGGGGTTCACCGGCATGAGGTGGGCCGAGGTCGTCGGCCTAGAGACCGAGTACGCCCGTCTCGGCTCGGTCCGTGTCGAGTGGCAGCTCTACGAGTTGGACACCGGCGAGCTGGTGCGCTGTCCACCGAAGGACGATTCGTATCGGACGATCGACACTCCGCCGTTCCTGTCGAAGCTGGTGTCCGATCATCTCGCCCGAACGGCACCGAAGCCGTGCGCCTGCCATGGGCGGTCGTACGTGTTCCGAGGACTCGGCACGGCGAACGGCGCCGTGCCGGCGGTAGGTGCGAAGCTCGCCGATGTCGCGCGGCGAGCGGAAGTCTCGGTGGCCACGGTGTCCAACGTGCTGAACGGCTCGACGGTCGTCGCCAAGGCCACCCGTGCCCGCGTTGAGGCGGCCGTGGTCGACCTCGGGTATGTCCGGAGTGGTTCGGGTTCGCGGCCCGCCGCGCACTGGCGGCGTAACGGGTTCGCCACGTGGATATTCCAGCCGGCGGCCACCGGCTGGTATCCGAGGAAGAGTCCGCTACCGGCCCGGCCGGTACCGGTGCTCGCCGAGCCGTGGCCTGGTGTGCCGGCACGCGGCCGAGGCGCGCACGCGCGGGCTGATGCGTGCTGGGTGCCGATCGCTGCGGGCCTGACACCTCATGGCCTACGTCACTCGCACCGGACGCTGATGGAGCAGTTGGGCATTCCGCCGGTGCTCATGGATGAGCGCATCGGTCACCTGGATGGCTCGGTACAGCGTCGCTATACCCACGTGACATCAGAGATGCGGAAGCGGCTCACGGAGGAACTGACGCGGTGTTGGGATGCCGCGTTGGATGAGCGGCTGGCGATGTCGCCTCGTTCACCGGTGGCGGTTCTGGACGAACTACTACAGGTACGAGCGAGGAAGACGAAGAGAGACGATCACAAGATCATCTCCCAATTTTCTCCCAACGGGGGGGTATCTGAGCCCCTGGTCAGACCCTCAATGAGGGCCTGACCAGGGGCTTTACCCGTCGGGGTGGCGGGATTTGAACCCACGACCTCTTCGACCCGAACGAAGCGCGCTCCCAAACTGCGCCACACCCCGGGGTTGGTACGGGGGAAGTCTAGCGGATCGCTAGCGGATGTCCGCTCCGGCCCCGAACCCGGCCGAGGCGCGCTCCTCGGCGGTCGGCGCCTCGACCACGGTCGGCCGTGGCACCAGGGTCAGTAGGTTCGCCTCCGGCGGACAGGCGAACCGAACCGGGGCGTACGGGGAGGTGCCCACGCCGGCGGACACGTTCAGCCACATGTGGGTGCCCCATCGGGACACCCCGCGCGCCCGGGAGCGGTCCAGCTCGCAGTTCGTCACCAGCGCGCCGACTCCGGGCAGTCGCAACTGACCGCCGTGGGTGTGGCCAGCCAGCACCAGGTCGTAGCCATCGGTGGCGAACGCGTCCAGCACGCGCGGCTCCGGCGAATGCGCCAGGCCGATTCGCAACACGGCGGCCGGGTCCGGCTGGCCGGCGATCTCGGCGTACCGGTCCCGGTGCAGATGCGGGTCGTCCACCCCGGCGGCGACGATCTGCTGGCCTGCGATCGCGAAACCGCGCCGCCGGTGGGTGAGGTCCATCCAGCCGTGCTCGGTGAACGCGGCGCGCAGGTCCTGCCAGGGCAGCGGGCTGCCGTGGGTCCGGCGGTGACTGTTGAACAGGTAGCGCGCCGGGTTCTTCGGTCGTGGCGCGTAGTAGTCGTTGCTGCCGAACACGAACACGCCCGGTCGTTCCAGCAGCGGGCCGAATGCCCGCATCACGGCCGGAACGGACTTCGGATGCGCGAGATTGTCGCCGGTGTTGACGACGAGGTCCGGGTCCAGCTCGCCGAGCGAGGCGATCCACCGCTGTTTCGACCGCTGGCTGGGCAGCATGTGGATATCCGAGATGTGCAGGATCTTGATGGGGCGGGCACCTTCGGAAAGCACCGGGATGGTGACCCGGCGAACCGTCCAGTGGCGTACTTCGATGACCGACGCGTAACTGACCGCGGCCGTTCCGAGCGCGGCCGTCCCCACCGCGATTCGAGCGAGCGTGTTCACGCCATCGAGCGTACGGCGCGGCCTCGACCGGGTACATGCGCCGTGTTGCCGGACTTTCCGTCCGCGGCGGTAGCGTTGGGGCTCGTGAGTGAGCTGAAAGATCGCCTACGGGCCGATCTGACCGCGGCGATGAAGAGCCGGGACGCGACGAAGCTGGCCACCCTGCGGATGGCGGTGGCCGCCGTGCAGACCGAGGAAGTCGCCGGCAAGACCGCCCGGGAGCTGTCCGACGACGAGGTGCGGAAGGTGCTTACCCGGGAGGTGCGCAAGCGCAAGGAGGCCGCCGAGGCCTTCACCGGCGCTGGGCGGCCGGAGCGGGCGGCCGCCGAACTGGCCGAGGCGGAGGTGCTGTCCGGTTACCTGCCCGCCCAGTTGGACGACGGCGAACTGAGTGAACTGGTGTGCCAGGCGATTGCCGAGGTGACCACATCGCTCGGCGAGCGGCCCGGCCCGAGGCAGATGGGCCAGGTCATGAAGGCCGCCAACGCGAAGATCGCCGGCCGCGCCGAGGGCGGGCGGGTGGCCGCGCTGGTCAAGGCCAGTCTGCAGGGCTGAACCAACCGGTCGATGACCGTGCGACAACCGGGTGCGCCGGCCGGCCGGGCGTGATCAGCGGGCGCGGTCAGCCGGCCGACCCGGCGTTCCGGGGTGCCGGCGCGCTGCCGGTGCTCAGGTACAGCGTGACCGTGGCGCCGGCCCGCTGGTTGCCCTGTGGCGTCTCACCGACGACGGTTCCCGTCGGCTGCGTGGAGGCGAGTTCCTTGGTCTCCACCCGATAACCGGCCTGCTGTACGGCCGCCTTGGCCGCGTCGCCCTGCTGCCACATCACGAACGGCACGGTGGCGCCGTGGTTGACGGTGCTCAGGTACCCCGCGTCGGCGTTGGGCAGCGGCACGTCCGGTTGCCCGGCGAGGATCTGGTTGAACGCATCGAAGAACGTTGGTGCGGCGACCGTGCCACCGAAACCACCCGCGCAACTCGTGCCGGACGGCGTGAGGTGTGGCGGGTCGCTGTTGCAGATCACCGCCGGAGCGGAACCGTCCGCGTAGATGATCGAGGACGCCGCGTACCCGTCCACCATGCCCAGGAACGCGACCGACTTGTTCTGCTGGGTGGTGCCGGTCTTGCCGGCGGTCGGCCGGGTCCAGTTGGCGGCCTTGGCCGCGGACGCCGAGGTGCCCACCGTGGTGTCCTCGCTCATCCCGTTCATCAGTGTGTTCGCCAGGGCCGGCGACACGACCTGTTCGCAGGGCGGCCGCTGGAACGCGACCTGCCGGCCGTCGCGGTCAGTGACCGAGATGACCGGGTTCGGCTGGCACCAGACCCCGCCGCTGGCGATGGTGGCGCCCACGTTCGCCAGTTCCATCGGGGACACCGCGGCGGTGCCGAGGGTGAATGACGGCGCGTTCTGGAAGTAGCTGAGCTGGCTTTCGGCGTACGCCTTGCCGGCCGCCTTGTTGTCCGGATCGGTCGGGTCGGTGCCGTAGATGTTGGCCAGCATGCTGTTTCGTAGACCAAGCCGGTAGGCCATTTCCAGCACGTTGTTCATGCCGGTCTTGAGCTCCAGGCCGACGAACGCGGTGTTCGGTGAGATAGCGAGTGCCTCCCGAAGCGGAATCGGATCGGGGTTGGTGGCGTCGTCATTACTCACCGAATAGCAGTGCGTGTACTTGTTGGTGACCGGCAGTGTGAAGCAGGTGCTCTTCGGGTTCGGCAGGCTGTCGTTGAGACCGATCACGCCTTTTTCGAATGCGGCTGCCGTGGTGAACAGCTTGAATGTCGACCCGGCGCCGAACGGATCGCTGACATCGGCGACATTGTTCGTGGAAACGTCGCCAGGGTCCGCTCCCGTCCCGAAGTTGCGGTTCTCCACCAGCGCCACCACGTCGTGCGAGGTGCTGCCCGGCTTGATGATCGCGAACGCGTTGGCCACGCCGTTCTGCGCGGTCGGCACCCGGTCGTTGGCCGCGTTCTTCGCGATCTGGCTGATCACCGGGTCCAGGGTGGTGCGGATCGTGTAGCCGCCGGCGGCGAGCTGGTCCGCGGACAAACCGGCCTGTTCCAGATACTGGATCACGTAGTCACAGAAGAAACCCGCGTCGTCGGCCGCGCCGTAGCAGGTGCTGGACGGAATGTCCGGCCCGCCGGGCAGCACCCCCAGCGGCGTCGCCTTGGCCGCCGTGCCATCCTGAGTGGACAGTGCACCATTCTGCACCATTTTGTCGATCACGTCGTTGCGCCGGGCCACCGACGCGGCCGGATGCTTGTACGGGTCGTACAACAGCGGGTTGTTGACCAATCCGGCGAGTAGCGCCGCCTGCGGCACGGTGAGCTTGTCCGGAGTCGTCCCGAAATAGGCTTTCGCCGCGGCGCCAACTCCGAAAACACGGGCACCGAACGCGACCACGTTGAGATACCCGGTAAGTATCTCGTCCTTGGACATGGTCTGTTGAAGCTGAATAGCGATCTTCGCCTCGCGCAGCTTGCGGCCCAGAGTCTGTGCCTGGTCGGCGTCCTGGGCCGCCTTGTTGTCCCGGTCGATCACGTTGATCAGGTAGTTCTTGACATACTGCTGCGTGATCGTCGAGGCACCCTGGGTGCTGCCACCGGCACTGTTGGACAGTGCGGCCCGCACCGTCGCCTTGAGGTCGATGCCGGAGTCCTGGTAGAAGCGTCGGTCCTCGACGGATACCAGCGCGGCCTTCATCGCGGCATCGATCTGGCTCGACGATGCGGGTAGGCGGTACTGGTCGAAGAGGTAGGCGATCGGCGTGCCGTTCTTGTCTGTGATCGTTGTCACCAACGGCATCCGGGTGCTGGCGAGACTCGCTGTGATGCTGTTCACCGAATCGCTGACCACATTGGACAGTGAACCGACACCGAGTGCAACCGGTGACATGACACCAGCGAGAAGTACGCCTGCCAGCGCACATAGTCCGAGGAAGCGGATCACGGAACCAGGAACACGCACGGTGGAAAGGGTACGCGTCACCCATATAGAGCAACGTCCCGTGCGGCATTATCAATAGCAAATGTTACGGCATTCGGTCACAGCTCGATATCGCTCGGTTGGCAGTGGAACCGACTCTCGCTAGCCTCCGTCAACGTCTCACGACAGGAAATGACCAGATGCCACACGGTGGCTGCTGGTTGGTTCGCTACGAGGGGTAGTGGATCGGGCGTGATGACGCTAGGAGCTGGGGGAACATGATTCTCCAACAGTCGAACTGGCGGGTGCGGGCGGCGTGCCGAGACGTCGACCCGGATCAGTTGTTCGTGCAGGGCGCGGACCAGCGCAGGGCCAAGGTCGTCTGCCTGGCCTGTCCGGTGCGCACCGAATGCCTGGCCGAGGCGCTGGACCGGCGCGTCGAGTTCGGGGTCTGGGGCGGGATGACCGAGCGGGAGCGGCGGGCGTTGCTCCGCCGGCGCCCGGAAGTGCCGTCCTGGTGGGAGCTGCTGGATGCGGCTCGCCGTCAGCACCAGGCCCTTGACCACGACGATGAACTGGGCCCGTGTGGCCTGGTGGGCGCGGCGGACGACGTTGACGGCGGCGTTGATGGTGCCGTCGTTGGCCGTCTGGACAGAGCCGCCGGTGTCGGTGCCGTGACCGGTGCCGTGACCGGTGCCGGCCGGGCGGGCGCCGTTGCCGGGCACGCTGGCGACGGCATCACTGCCGCGCTGCGGGCTCGCTGAGCGGGAGGCCGCCGGTCGCTCCGGCGGCCAACCTGCTGGCCACCTCGCGCAGGCCGTCCAGGTCGTGCACGTCGGTGGCCAACGCGGGCACGCTGACCAGCGCGACGGCCGGGTGTGCCCTGGTGAACCGGGTGAGCAGTCGCCTCTCCCGGCCGGCCAGGGCCACCCGGTCGGCGTGCAGCCGAAGCATGGCCGCGGCCAGGCCGCCGTCTCGCTCATCGAGCTGATCGGCGGCCGCCAGCGCTCGGCTGGCCGGCAGCGTGGCGATTGCGGGATGGGTCCGGTTGACCACGAGCCCGACCAGCGGCATGTCGTCGTTCTCCAGCCGCTCCACGAAGTAGGACGCCTCACGCAGCGCGTCCGGCTCCGGCGAGGCGATCACCAGGAACGCGGTGCCCGGTGAGCGGAGCAGGGTGTAGGTCCTGGTCGCGCGCTCCCGGAAGCCGCCGAACATGCTGTCGAACGCCTGCACGAACGCGGATGCGTCGGTGAGCAGTTGGCCCCCGATGACCATCGAGACCGCGCGGGTGAACAGCCCGAAGCCGGCCCCGACGATCTTGCGTAGGCCCAGGCCACCGGCCCGGGCGGGCGCGGACAGCATCCGGATCAGCCGGCCGTCCAGCACGGTGGACAACCGCTGGGGCGCGTCCAGGAAATCCAGCGCGGAACGGCTCGGCGGGGTGTCCACCACGATCAGGTCCCAGGCCCCGGTCGCCGCGAGCTGGCCCAGTTTCTCCATGGCCATGTACTCCTGCGTCCCCGAGAAGGACGTGGAGATGGTGCGGTAGAAGGGGTTGGCCAGGATCTGGTCGGCGCGTTCCGGCCCGGCATGCGCGAGCACCATGTCGTCGAAGGTGCGGCGCATGTCCAGCATCATGGCGGACAGCTCGCCCTTCGGCTCGAACCCGGGCACCTCCACCTTCCGGGGCTGGTTGCCCAGTTCCCGCAGGCCCAGCGACTGGGCGAGCCGGCGGGCCGGGTCGATGGTGAGCACCACCGTGCGCCGGCCGCGTTCCGCGGCCCGGGTGGCCAGGGCGGCCGCCGTCGTGGTCTTGCCAACGCCGCCGGATCCGCAGCAGACGATCACCCGGGTGTTCGGATCGTCCAGCAGGGCGTCCATGTCGATGGGGTGGACGGCGGCCACCGTGCTGGGGTGCGGGGCCATGACCGGGTCGCCCGCCGTGTCAGGTCCGTCCGTGTCAGGTCCGTCCGTGTCAGGTCCGGTGCTGTCGTGTCCGCTGGTGTCGCGTCGGGTGGTCACCGCACCCCCTGGTCGGACAGGGCCTCGGCCAGTTCGTAGAGCCCGCCCACGTCCACCCCGTCCAATTCGGGTAGGTCGGCGATGGGCAGGTCGGCCTCGTCGAGGTCGGCGGCGGCCCGCGACTCGGCCTGCACCCGCATCGCATGCTCGACGGTCTCGCTGAGCAGGTCCTCCAGCAACTCGTCGGACGGCGAAAGGCCGACCGAGCGCAGGCTGGCGCGCACCTCGGCGAGATCCACCGCGCCGGAGGCGGTGCGATCGACCATTTCGGCGGGCAGCCGGGATGGCCGGGTCCGGTTCACGAACACCGCGCCCGGCCACAGATCGGCGGCGTCCAGGTCGGCGACCGCCTCCAGCGTTTCGCGCACCGGCAACTCCTCCAGCAGGGTGACCAGGTGAACCGCGGTGTCGCCGGAGTGCAGCAGCCTGGCCACTCCCTCGCTCTGGCCGCGGATCGGGCCGACCTTGGCCAGGTCGACCATGGCCCTGGTGACGTCAAGGAACTTCACGATTCGGCCGGTGGGCGGGGCATCGAGCACCACGGCGTGGTACACATGCCGGCCGTGCTCGTCGGTGCGGCCCACGCATTCCTTGACCTTGCCGGTGAACAGCACATCCCGCAGCCCGGGAGCAAGCGTCGTGGCGAACTCGATGGCGCCCATCCGGCGCAGTGTCCGGGCGGCGAAGCCCAGGTTGTAGAACAGATCGAAGTACTCCAGTAGCGCGGCCTCCGCGTCGATGGCCAGCGCGTAAACCTCGCCGCCGGCCGCGGTGGTGGCGATGCGTTCCTCCGCGTAGGGAAGCGGCGGGCGGTCGAAGAGTTGGGCGATGCCCTGCCGGCCCTCGACCTCGATGAGCAGCACACGCCGGCCGGGGGCATTGGCCAGTGCGAGGGCCAGGGCGGCGGCCACCGTCGTCTTGCCGGTGCCGCCCTTCCCGGTGACCACATGCAGCCGGGTGCGGGTGAGCGCATCGGTCCACCCAGGCCTGATCGACTCCGCCACTGTCACTCAATCAGCGTAAACACCAGAATCGACGATGCGCGCCGCAGAGGCCGCGCCGGGGGTCGCGGCGCCCACTACGCTTCCGGTTCATGACCAAGTGGGAGTACGCGACCATTCCACTGTTGGTGCACGCCACCAAGCAGATTCTCGACCAGTGGGGCGAAGACGGCTGGGAACTGGTGACCGTGCTGCCCGGCCCGACCGGCGAGCAGTTGGTGGCCTACGTCAAGCGCCCCAGGGAGCAGTGATGCCGAACTGGCAGGGCCGCCTGACCGAGTTGGGCATCGAGCTGCCTCCGGTGGCCGCGCCGGTCGCCGCCTACGTGCCGGCGGTCCGCACCGGAAACCTGGTCTTCACCGCGGGGCAGTTGCCCTTCGTGGCCGGCAGGCTGCCCGCGACCGGTGCGGTCGGTGCCGAGGTCAGCACGGCGGACGCCGCCCGCCATGCCCGGACATGCGCGCTGAACGCGCTGGCCGCCGTGCACGCGCTCGTCGGGCTGGATTCGGTGGTGCGAGTGGTCAAGGTCGTGGGGTTCGTCGCCTCGGCGGCCGGCTTCACCGCCCAGCCGGCGGTCCTCAATGGCGCCTCAGAGCTACTGGGCGAGATCTTCGGTGAGGCGGGCAAACACGCCAGGTCCGCGGTGGGCGTGGCCGCATTGCCGCTGGACGCTCCGGTTGAGGTGGAGCTGGTCGTCGAGGTCGCCTGACCGGATGTACGCGGGCCGAAATGGGTTGTATGCCAATACTGGGCGTTGTCGTGGCAGACTCATTTCACCCACCTGAGGGACGGTGATCGTGATGGGGGAGGCTGCCGAGTCGGCCTGCCACTGGTTGCTGCTCCGGTTGGCCGGTCGCCTGTCGGACCGGCTGCTGTGGCGGTTTCGTGACTGGCTCGCGGCGGGCGCGTTGCCGGAGCTGAGCCACTCGGTGCCGCTGACCCTGCTGCGTGAGCGGATCGGCCTGACCACCGATGAGCTCCGGCTTCTGGACAGCGCGCTGCGCCCCTACGGCGCGGACGTCGGGCTCATCCGCTCGATCCGCGAACTGGACGAGGTGCCGGAGCCGGACTTCACGTTCTCACCCGAACCGCCGACCCGAACCGGCCTGGGCGACTCCCACGCCGTGGTATTGGGCGCGATGTTGCGGGACCGCCCCGGTATCGGCGAGGTGCGGGCAAGCTGGCGCCGGACCCGGTCGGGCGGCATGCCTCGGCGGATCCTGCTGGTGTCCACGTTGAACGGCGCTGTCGCGCTGACCGGCGAGCTGCAGCGGGTGCAGCGGGCGCTGGGGGAGCACGACCCCTGTGTCGAGGTGTTGCCCGCCGACATGACGCCGACGGCCTATCACCGGGCGGCGCTGGCCGCCAGCGAACTGCTGTGCACCGGCGGCATGTCGGCCACTGACCCGATGCGGACGCCAAGTGGGATTCGGTGAATGGGCCGGGCCAATGGCCGAGGTCGTTCGGACAGAAGGAGACCAGGGTGGCTGACATGCCCGACCGGACCTCGCTTCCCATCAGGGTGCACGAACTGCTGCTGGGGTTGGCCGGCAGAATCGATGATGACGCGCTCACCGATGCCCGTGAGTTGCTCGCGGTCGCCGAATCCGACCGGGCGATCGAACTGGTCGTCGGCAGCCTTGTCGCCGGCAGGGTGCCCGTCAGCGCCGCCGAGGGCGCCCAGTTAGGAGACCTGATCGCCGAGGTCAACTGCCCGCCGGCGTTGGCGGAGCGGCTCGTCGTGGACAGGGATCTGAAGCTCCCGCGGCACCGGTTCACGGTGGGAGCCGAGGATGATCAGCGACCGGAGAGCGGCGTGCTGGACGCGGTCGGCCGGGTACTGGGTGGCCTGCCGGACGTTCGGTCGGTGAGTTGTGTGTGGCGAACCACGTCGGCCGGCGCCACCGCCGGACCGGTGCCGCAGCGACTGCTGCTGATCGAGACGGGCTCTGACGGGTTCGCGCCA
>DASVLX010000047.1:0-34727 GCA_036384655.1 Pseudonocardiaceae bacterium | reverse complement strand
GTGACCGGCCGTGACTTCGTGGCGCAGGTGTCCGCGGTCGCGAAGGGCCTGATCGCGGCCGGGCTACAGGCCGGGGACCGGGTCTGTCTGATGTCCCGGACCAGGTACGAGTGGACCCTGATCGACTACGCGATCTGGGCGGCCGGCTGCGTCACCGTGCCGATCTACGAGACGTCCTCGGCCGAGCAGGTCGAGTGGATCCTGTCGGACTCCGGCGCCCGGGCGATCGTGGTGGAGAGCTCCGTGCACCGCAGCATCATCGACGGTGTGGTGGACCGGGCCGGCGAGGTCGGGCATATCTGGCAGATCGACGGCCCGGTGGCGACCGACGCGCCGGGTGCCATCGACGAGCTGACCGCGCTGGGTGCCCGGGTCTCCGACGAGGACCTGCGGGTCCGGCGGGAGGCCGTGAAGGCCGCCGACCTCGCCACGATCGTGTACACCTCGGGGACCACCGGCCGGCCCAAGGGCTGTGAGCTGACGCAACGCAACCTGCTGGCCGAGATCAAGGCCAATCTCCTGGCGTTCCCGCAGCTCATGAACCCCGAGCACACTTTGTTGATCTTCCTGCCGCTGGCGCACGTGCTGGCCCGCGTGATCGTTCTCACCTGCGTGTACGCCAGGGTCACCGTCGGCCACACCCAGGACGTCAAGAATCTCGTCCGCGATCTCGGTGCCTTCCGGCCGAGTGCGATCGTGGCCGTGCCCAGGGTGTTCGAGAAGGTCTACAACGCGGCCAAGCAGAAGGCGCACTCCGAGGGCAAGGGCCGGATCTTCGACGCGGCCGAGTCGGTGGCCGTCGCGTACAGCCACGCGCTCGACAAGGGCCGGCCGAGCCTGCCGCTGCGGGCGCAGCACGCGCTGTTCGACAGGCTGGTGTACGGGAGGCTGCGGGCCGCGCTGGGTGGCCGCTGTGAGGCGGCGATCTCCGGCGGCGCGCCGCTGGGCGACCGGCTGGCGCACTTCTTCCGGGGCGTCGGCGTTCCGGTGTTCGAGGGCTATGGCCTGACCGAGACCTCCGCCGCCACTTTCGTGAACACCGTGCAGCACTTCCGGGTCGGCACGGTCGGTCAGCCAACCGCGGCCACCTCGGTACGCATCGCCGACGACGGCGAGGTCCTCATCCGCGGTGGCATGGTGTCGCAGGCCTACTGGAACAACCCCGAGGCCACCGCCGAGGCGATCGAGGACGGCTGGTTCCACACCGGCGACCTCGGCTCGCTCGACGACGAGGGTTTCCTGAGCATCACCGGCCGCAAGAAGGAGATCATCGTCACCGCCGGCGGCAAGAACGTGTCCCCGACGATCCTGGAGGACCGGCTGCGGGCGCACCCGCTGATCAGTCAGTGCATGGTGGTGGGCGACAAGAAACCGTTCATCGGGGTCCTGATCACCATCGACGACGAGTTCTTCCCGGCCTGGAAGACGCGCAATGGCAAGCCGGCCGACGCGACCGTGGCCGACCTGGCCGACGACCCGGACCTGAACACCGAGATCCAGAGCGCGGTGGACGACGCCAACAAGGCGGTGTCGCACGCCGAGGCCATCAAGAAGTTCCGGATCCTCAGCTCCGACTTCTCCGAGCGCTCCGGCGAGGTCACGCCGAGCATGAAGTTGCGCCGCGCGGTGGTCGCGAAGAGCTACGCCAACGACATCGCCGCGCTGTACGGCGAGTCCGTGCCCACCCCACGCTGATCGGGGCGGCCAAGGCCGCAGGCCGCGTGATCCTGAAGCTCCGCGAAACCCGCACGCCCTGAACCTGACCCCAGACTGTTAGTGCCAGTTGCCGCCGTGCCTACGTCCTCCCAGCCGTAGCCCGATGAGGAGCAGGAAGAACAGCGGCATGATCACGATCCCGCCCCACGCCATCATGCCGATGACGTTGCTGAAGATCACCATCGCTATCAGCGCCAACGGCAGCAGCATCAGCGGGTTGAACCCGCCCGCCGGGGTCATCTGGCCCGTTCCCTGGTGGTAGGGCGACGCCCAGGGTCCCTGCGGCCCGCCGAACGGCGTCAGCTGTTCCGTGAACAGGTTGACCGGCAGGTCATGGGTGATCTTGCGCAGCTCACCGATCGTCTTCGCCGAGTAGGCCTGATCGGACCGCTCCTCGAACTCCTCCAGGGTGAGCCGGCCGGCTCCGACCTGCTCCTGCAGGGCGCTGACCACCCGTTCGCGGTCGGCGTCCGACGCCCGCATCTCATCCATATGTGTCATCGTCGTCCTCGCCCCGCGCGGATGTCACTACCACGGCAAACGTACGACTCGGCGGCGATGTTCCAGGTGAGATCGTTTCGTCACCGCGCGTGGAACGACGATCACAGGTCGTGAACATGTGGTGTCACGACCACTGGCACGACGACTGTGGGAGGAGTCGCTGTCAGGAGGCGTCCAGCAGCGTCCGCAGCCGGTCGGCGAGATCGGGCCAGCGCCACTGGTCCCGCACCCATTCGCGGCCGGCTCGGCCCATCTCGGCCGCACGGTCCGGATCGGCCAGCAGGTCGGCCACGGCGTCCGCCACCGCGTCCACCGACCGCCCGTCGACCACCCGGCCGGTGACGCCCTCCCGCACCGTCTCCGGGGCTCCCCCGGACGTCCCGGTGATCACCGGCAGCCCGACCGCGGACGCCTCCAGGCAGACGATCCCCAGGCCCTCCACGTCCAGCCCACCGCCGCGGGTCCGGCAGGGCATGGCGAACACGTCCCCGGCCGCGTAGTGCGCCGGCAGTTCCTCCCACGGCACCGATCCGGTCCGCACCACATGCTCGTCGACGTCGTGCCGCACGGCGAGACGGTCTAGTTGTTGCCGGTACGGCCCACCGCCGACGATCAGCAGGGCGGCGTCCGGCACCCGCCGACGGATCAGCGGCAGCGCCCGGATCAGCATGTCCTGCCCCTTGCGGGGCACGAGCCGGGACACGCACACCACGACCGGCCGGTCGCCGAGCTTGTAGCGCTCCCGAATCTCCCGGCGAGCGCCGTCGTCCGGCCGGAAGGTCTTCACGTCGACCCCGGACGGCAGGTGTTCCAGCGCCGCCATCGGCCCGAACGCGGACGCGAACCTATGCCGGGTGTAGCGACTGACGAAGGTAAGCACATCCACGGTGGTCCCGATGCGGCGCAGCGCCTGGCGCGCCACCGGCAGCATTGACCAGCCGACCTCGTGGCCATGCGTGCAGGCCAGCGTGCGCTCGATCCCGGTGGTGCGGCGCAGTTTCGCGGCCAGCAGTGCCAGCGGTGCCGACGCGCCGAACCACACCGCCTGGATGTCACGCGTGCGGATGATGTCGGTGGCCAGCCGCAGCACGTCGGTGCTCGGCAGCATCAGCGTGCCCGGATGCCGCACCACCTCGAACGGCATCCGCGCGTCGAACGTGGTGTGCGTCTCCGGGCCGTGCGGCCAGGCCGGCGCGTAGACCACCAGATCCTCGGCGGGCAGGTGGCTGGCCAGTTCGTGCAGGTAGGACTGGATGCCACCCGGCCGTGGTGGGAAATCATTGGTCAGTAACAGAGTCCTGCGCACGCTGTGGACGCTATCCGTTCGGTCCTGGTTCCGTAGTTGAGCTGTCCAGACGACCGGCGTTCCAGGTGGATGCGGGCCAAGGCCGCAGGCCGCGTGGCGTAGTGAAGCTACGCGAGCGGCCGAGAACGCCGGCCCGCGCCGCCTGGGAAGCCGGGATCAATAGTTCAGGCGGCGGGCGTTGCTGTAGTCGCTGTTCAGGGTCTGCACGCGGACGACCTCACCGGAGGTGGGCGCGTTGACCATCAGGTCGTTGCCGCTGGAGTCCTTGCCGACGTAGATCCCCACGTGGTGCGCGGGAGATCCGAAGAACACCAGATCACCGGGGGCCAGGTTGGAACGCGACACCGCGGAACCCATCCGCTGCAGCGCCGCCGCGGAGTGCGGCAGGCTGATGCCCAACTGCGCGTAGGACCAGACGATCAGGCCGGAGCAGTCGAACGTGCTCGGGCCGGCGGCGCCCCACACGTACCAGTCACCGCGTCGGGTCAGCGCGTACATCATCGCCTCGCCGCGCACGCCCGGGGCGACCCAGTTACCGGCCACGCCGATGCTGGTGATCTCCGCCTTGTCGGTGGGACTCAGCTTGGCGGCGGCCAGTTCCACCTGCTGCAGCTGCTTGTTCAGGGCCTGCAACGCCTGCTGCTTCTGGGTCAGCAGCGCGTTGGCCGCGTTGGCCGCGTCCTGCAGGACCTTCTGTTCCTTCTGCGCGGTGGTCACCGCGTTCGCGGCCTTGTTGTACGCCGCCTGCAGGGTGTCCAGCACGGTCGAGCTGTCGGTGGCCACATCGAGCAGCAGCGACTCGCGTTCCAGGTAGTCCTGCGCGGACTCACCGGTGAACAGGGCCGACACCGAGTTCATGTTGCCGCTCTCGAACGAGGCGGCCGCCACCCGGTCGGCCTGGCTGCGGAACTGGTCGATCACGCCCTCGGCCTGGGCCTCCGCCTGCTTGGCGGAGGCCACCGCGGCCTCGGCCTGCTTCTCCTGCGCCAGCTTGGCGTTGTAGTCGTTCTGTGCCGACAGGTACTGCTCGTTGAGCACCTCGGCCTGCCCCGACAGCTGCTGGTACTGGGCCAGCGGGTCGGAGGCCTGCGCCGGAGCGGGACTCGGGCTCGGGCTGGCGGGCGCCGCCGCCGCCGGCCCGGCGGGTGCCAGCACGGCCGCCAGCACCACGCCCGCCGCGAGAGCGCCACGCATCGTTCGGCTCAGTCGGTTCGACGCCACCTCGCCGGCATCTCCTTCATACGCTCTTCCACCGGCCCGACCCCGACTCAGCGACGCCGGCGGTTACCTCGCGTTGCCGTCCTATGTGGACGACAGACGGTCACGAGATCTCGGATAGGTTACGACGATCGCGAAATCGGGTGATCGGGGGGTCACGATCAGTCCGATGGCAACGTGCTGACCAGCATCAACCAGAGATGCGCCGGCCCCAGACGAAGTCACTCTGCAGTGGCTCGACCCGGACGTCCTCACCCGCGTTGGGCGCGTCGACCATCTCGCCGTTGCCGACGTAGATGCCGACGTGGTGCACGGGCGAACCGAAGAACACCAGGTCACCGGGGACCAGACTGGACCGGGTCTCCTTGGTGCCCATGGTGGACTGCGCGGCGGACGAGTGCGGCAGGCTGACGCCGACCCTGCCGTAGGCCCACATCACCAGGCCGGAGCAGTCGAAGCCAGACGGGCTGGCGCCGCCCCACACATAGGGCACGCCACGTTCGCCGAGCGCGTAGTTCATCGCCTTGCCGGCGAGCCCGGCGGGCGCGATGAAGGTGCCGGTGTCGCCGCCGCCCTTCAGCGAGGCCTGCTGCGTCGCGGTCAGCTTGGCCAGGGCCGCCTTGACCTGGTTCTCCTGGGCCTGCAGCGCGGTCTTCTGCTGGTTCAGCTGGTTCAGCAGCGCGGCGGCGGCGTTGGTGGCGTCCTGCGCGGTCTTCTGCGCCTGCGCCGCCGCGGCGGTGGCGGCCGCGACCTTGTTGTAGGCGGCCTGCAGGGTGTCGAGCACGGTGCTGTTGTCGTTGGCCACGTCCTGCAGCAGCGTCTCGCGTTCCAGGTAGTCGGACGCGGACTCACCGGTGAACAGGGCCGACACCGAGTTCATGTTGCCGCTCTCGAACGAGGCGGCGGCGAGCTTGTCGGCCTGGCCACGGAACTGGTTGATGGTGGCCTGGGCCTGATCCTGCGCGTGCTGGGCGTTGGCCAGCGCGGCGTTCGCGGCATCCAGCTGGGCCTGCTTCTTGCCCAGGTCGTTCTGCGCGGCGAGCACCTGCTCGTTGAGCGTGTCCGCCTGCTGGCTGAGCGCCTTGAACTGCGCGACGGGATCACTGGATGGTGCGGTGGGCGCTGGAGTCGCAGCGGCCGTGGTGGGGAGCAGGGCGGCCGTCGCGAGCATGGCCGCTGCCGCCAATCCCCCGCGAATCGTTGTCCGGTTCAGTCGGATCGACGCCACGTCGCGGGCATCTCCTTCGTGTGTCCGCCCGCCGGATCGCGCCCCGATTCGTTGACCGACGGTAACCTCACGCCATCACCCGACTGGGTGATAATCCTCCGTAAGGTCGCGGACAGGTTACGAAAGGGACCCCAGTCCGTCTAGGCCGACGCCGAATGAGTTGGCGCACGCTCCACCTGGGACACGTTTGGCCCAGCCCATTCGTCAGAGTGTGATGATGATCACTCCGTCGCTGAACCGTCCAGTTGGAAGCGCGGCCGTTCCGATTCGGGAACCAGGTCCAGATAGTCCGGATGACGGGCGATCCACCGCCTGGTGTACGGACAGTAGGGCAGCACCGCGAGCCCGCGCCGGCGCGCGTCATCGAGCAGGAACCGGGTCAGCCTGCCGGCAAGCCCCTTGCCACCGAACTCGGGATCCGTCTCGGTGTGCATGATCGCGATCTGGCCCTCGCGGGGCAGCCGGTAGTCGGCCAACCCGGCCCGCTGGCCGCCGTCGAAGATCTCGTACCGGCTGGCCTGCGGATTGTCGACGATCTTCACCTGTTCCGTCGTCTCGCTGGTCTCGCTCATCAACGCTCCCGTCCTCGTGCCCGCAGTGGCGTCGGCGGCATGGGCGGCGCGGGCAGCGCCGCACCCGGATAGCCGAGCACCGTCCCGAACTCCTCGCCGACCATCCACTCCGACCGCCACTGGGCGATCTCCTCGCCCGACCGGGCGACGAAGTTCCACCACATCACGATCTTCTCGTCGAACGGCTCACCGCCGAGCAGCAGCAGCCGGCCGGCCCCCACGCCGGGGCCAGAGCCGGTGGCGCGCAGCGACAGGCTGGACCGGCCGCAGCCGAGATAGAGCAGCTGGCCGGGGGCCAGCGGCGCGTCGTCCACGTCCAGGGTTCCCTCGACGACGAACACCGCGTACTCGAAGTCGGGTTCCAGTGGCACGGCGACGCTGGCGCCGGCGGTGACCGACAGGTCCGCGCCCACCAGCGGGGAGTGCGTGATCCCCGGGGAGGCGACGCCACCCAGTTCACCGAGGATCACGGTCCCGGAGATCCCGGAGTCCGCGTACGCGGGCAGGTCGGAGTGGAACTCCCATTTCGGTGCGATGAACCGGGCCGCGTCCGGCAACGCCACCCACAGCTGGGCGCCGTGCAGCAGGCTCGGATGCTGGACCGGCGACTGCTCGGCATGCGCGATGGCTCGGCCCGCGGTCATCAGGCCGAGCTGGCCCGGACGCAGCGTCTGCTCGCTGCCCAGGCTGTCCCGGTGCAGGATCTCGCCGTCCAGCAGCCAACTGACCGTCTGCAGGCCGGTGTGCGGATGCGGCGGGACCCGCATGCCGGGCTCGGTGGTGATGTCGTCCGGGCCGTAGTGGTCCGCGAAGCACCAGGCGCCGATCATCCGGCGGTTCAGGGTGGGCAACAGGCGCCGCACCACGGTGCTCTCCCCCAGTGGCACCTGCCGGCTGGACAGGAGCTGTCGGACCGGCTTCGCGCTGACGGCGGCACGGCCGCCGCATTCCTTCAGAACCGGCGCTGTGTCGAGGTTGCTCACGTTCTCCTGTCTACACGTCGGTTGGCGTTGTCGCCGTATTCCACGCACGCCGAGGAAAGCCGACGTAAATCACACCCGGCCGAGGCGGGCCAGCAGGACGGCGGACGGCACCGGATGCGCGCCACGCCGCTTCACCGAGTCGACCACGGCCCGGTCGGAGGTCACCACCACCACCGGCCGCCCCTCGGGCTCCTCGGTGACCAGCGCGCGGATCACGTCGTCGGCGAGCACCCCCGGGTCGGAGAACAGCACCCGCACGCCGCGCAGTGACGCCGACGGCACCGCGATCACCCCGGCCCCGTCGTAGACGACGGTGACCTCGGCGTTGGTGCGCGCGGCCAGCGCGGCGAGCTGGTAGTTCAGCCGGTCCCGCTGGTCGGACAGCGGCAGCTCCGGATAGCCGGTCTTGGTGACGTTGTAGCCGTCCACGATCACATGCACTGCTGGCAGCGCCAACAGCCGGTCCAGCGCGGCCGGATCATCCGCCCGGCCCACCGCGCTCTGCACCTGGCTCGCGCCGCGCACCAGATCGGCCGGGCGCGGACCGGCGCCACCGCCGAGTGCCAGCTCCCGGCGCAGTCCGGTCACCGCGCCGTCCAGCGTGTCCAGCAGCAGGGCCAGCCGGACCTCGTCGGCGGCCCGTGCCTCCCGCGCGGACTGGCGGGCCAGGTGGGCGTCCTCCTCGGCCCGACGGGCCCGGGCACGCTGGATGTCGGCCCGCTCGCGCTCCCGGTCCCGGTCGGCGATCAGAGCCTTACGTTCCAGTTCGATCTTGGCGCGCAGATGTTCGGCGTCCGCGCGGGCGGCCTCGGCCTCGTCCCGTGCCTGGCGGACCTTGACGCCCTGTTCGCGCAACCGCTTGCGGAGCTTCTCGAGTTCGGCCTCGCTGGCCGCGGCCACCCTGGCGGTCGCGCCGTCCAGCCGGCCCAGGTCCGCGCGCAGCCGGTCCAGCTCGGTCTGCAACCGCTCCGACCTGGTCACGGCGGCATCCCGCTCGGCCCGTACGGCCGCGTCGCTGGCCCGCCGGGCCACCAGTTCGACGTAGTGCACGGCCGATTCCGCGCCCAGCAGCAGGCCGGCGGCAGCGGCGGCGGCCGGATCGGAGGCGGTGATGTCCAGCCGGGTGGGCCGGTGCTCCTGTGCCCATTTGACGACGGCGGCCCGGAAACTCGCGTGCGACCGCAGGCCGCCGATCAGCGACCCGGCACCCAACCTGGCTCGCTTGGCCAGCGCGAACTTGGCGACCGGGCGCACCTGGGAGGGGATGTCGACGGACGCGATGCCGCCCACCGCCTCGGCGGCCAGTTCGGCCAGCCGCGCGCGAACCGCGTCGGGCAGCTCGTCCCAGTCGATCAGCGGTTCCGGCTTCGGATCGGCGCCTGGGCCGTCGTCTGACTCACCGCCCGGCTCACCGCCGGCGTCGGCCTTGCCGCCGTCGGGCGCCGCTTCGGCTCGCTCACCGACCGGGCCGTCAGATCTGTCGTCGGCCGCGGTCGCGGGCACGTCAACCGGACCGGACCTCTCCGGTTCGCGCGCCATATCCCGTGCCGACGACTTCATCCTTCCAGATTAGGGGCATCGGCCAGGTATTACGTACTGCCCGACCGCCCGCGACCCCACAAATTGGACGGCGATCACATTCACGGTATCGAACATCTGTTCGATTCACTTCATATGATGGCTCATTGCATGAGAGGGCCGATCATCGGGAGGCCAGCGGGCTGATCGCGCGGCTGTCGGTGCGGTGTCGTACGTTGCCGGCGATGACCATGACGCCGACGAGCCCGACCGACAGGACCACAGTGGACGAGGATCTCCAACTGTCCTTTGACGAGTTGGGGACGCCGTTGCGGGACACCACGTTCGTCGTCTTCGACCTGGAGACCACCGGCACCCGCTCGGACTCGGACGCGGTCACCGAGATCGGCGCGGTCAAGGTGCGGGGCGGGCAGGTGCTCGGCGAGTTCGCCACCCTGGTCGACCCGGAGCGCGGCATCCCACCGCTGGTCACCGCGCTGACCGGGATCACCCAGGTAATGGTCACCGGCGCGCCGGCGCTGGGCACCGTGCTGCCGGCGTTCCTGGAGTTCGCCGCCGGCGCGGTGCTGGTGGCGCACAACGCGCCGTTCGACACCGGGTTCCTGCGCGCCGCCTGCCAGCGGTACGGCTATCCCTGGCCGCACCCGCCCGTGGTGTGCACCGTCAAGCTGGCCCGCCGGGTGCTGTCCCGGGACGAGACGCCCAACTGCAAGCTGTCCACGCTGGCCGAACTGTTCCAGACCACCGTCCAGCCCAACCACCGGGCGCTGGCGGACGCCCGCACCACCGTCGAGGTGCTGCACGCCCTGTTGGAGCGGGCCGGCTCGATGGGTGTCCAGTCGCTGGAGGAACTGCTCGACTTCCTGCCCGCCGTGACGAAGACCCAGCGCCGCAAGCGGACGCTGGCCGCCGGGCTGCCCGACGAGCCCGGTGTGTACCTGTTCCGTGGTCCCTCCAACGAGGTGCTGTACGTCGGCACCGCCAGCAACCTGCGCCGCCGGGTGCGGCAGTACTTCACCGCCAGCGAGACCCGGTCCCGGATGCGCGAGATGGTCGCGCTGGCGCAGCGGGTCGACACGGTCACCTGCGCGCACTCGCTGGAGGCCGAGGTGCGCGAACTGCGGTTGCTGGTGGCGTACCGGCCCGCGTACAACCGGCGGTCGCGCAACCCGCACGCGGCCTGGTGGGCGACACTCACCGAGGAGACGTTTCCTCGGCTGTCGGTGATCCGCACCCCCAGAGACGGCGCGCTCGGGCCGTTCCGGTCCCGGGCCACCGCGCTGGCAGCGGTGGAGGCGGTGCACGAGGCCGTGCCGATCCGGCCCTGCACGACGCGCATCACCGGCCGCGATCCGCATGGTCTGCCCTGCGCGCTGGCCGAACTCGGCCGGTGCGCCGCGCCCTGCGCGGGTCGCCAGTCGGCCGAAGAGTACCGGCCGGCGGTGGACGAGTTGCGGGCCCTGATCACCGGCACCGGCACCGCACCGGTGACCCGGCTGGTGTCCACACTGGACGACCTGGCCGAGCGACAGCGATTCGAGGCGGCCGGTGAGCGGCGGGACCGGCTGATCATGCTGATCCGGGCGCTGGACCGGGGTCAGCGGCTGACCGCGCTGGCCGCCATCGCCGAACTGGTGGCGGCCCGGCCGGACGGGCAGGGTGGCTGGGAGCTCTCGATCATCCGGTACGGCCGGCTTGCCTCCGCGGGGGTCGCCCGGCGCGGTGTGCCGCCCATGCCGGTGGTCGACGTCTTGGTCGCCGCCGCCGAGACCGTGCAGCCCGGCGAGGGGCCACTGCGCGGCGCGCCGGTGGAGGAAACCGCACTGCTGTGGCGGTGGCTGACGCTGCCGGGCACCCGGCTGGTGCGCACCACCCAGCCGTGGGCCGAACCGGCCGGATCCGCGGGACGCTGGCGGGACTGGGCCGAGCGAGCGGCGTCGGCACGGCTACCCGACATCGCCTAGGATCAACCTGCTCAACGCGAGGAGGCGTCCGTGATCACCGCGATCGTGCTCGTTCAGGCCGAGGCCGACAGTCTGCCCGAGGTGGCGCAGGCCATCGCTGATATCGATGGCGTCAGCGAGGTGTACTCCTGCGCCGGTGATGTCGACCTGATCGCGATCATCAAGGTGCTGGCTCATGAGGAGCTGGCCGAGATCGTGCCGAACAGGATCAACAAGGTGCCGGGCGTCATCAACACCGACACGCACATCGCGTTCCGCTCGTACTCCCGCGCGGACACCGAGGCTGCATTCGACATAGGCCTCGAAAGCTGACCGGTTCCGCCGTCCCAGGCGGCGCGCTGCTGCGTTCTCGGTCGCTCGCGTACCTTAGTACGCCACGCTCCCTGCGGCCTTGCAGCGCATCCACCTGGAACGCCGGAACCTACAGGGGATCGGGTAGCGCGGGGCTAAGTTCGTGGCTAAGTTCGCCACGCGGCCTGCGGCCTTGCCCGGAACGCCGGATATTGAGTGATTACAGTCACCGGATCAAAGTGATCGGCCGGTGAACAGTAGCTGCGCGATGTGGCTGTCGGTGGTCTGGCCGTCGTCATAGCCGCCGTGGCCGTTGAGGCTGTTCATCACGGTGAGCGTGTAGCGCTGTCCCGGTCCGACGAAGCCGACCGTGTTCATCACCCAGCCGTTGTCCTCCGGCCCCCAGCCGTCCTTGTTGCCGGGTGCGGCCGCCGGACCGGCGGCCCACACGCCCCACTGCTGGTCGGCGGCGACGTTCCGCAGCTGGTTCACGATGTAGTCGCGGGTGTCCGAGGGCAGGTTGGTCAGCACGTAGTTGATCAGTCGGTCGAGGTCGTTCGGGGTGCACTTCTGGAATCCCCAGTACGGGAAGAAGTTCGCGTAGCCGCGCTCGGGCACCAGTGATGTCATGCCGTACTGGGGAAAGTCATCGTTGAACGCCAGGTGGTCCGCGCCGGCGTACTTGCCCCACAGCGCGTCGGCGGCGTTGTCGTCCGAACTGTGCAGCATCCGCTGGATGAGGTCGCGGTCCGAGGACGACAGGGTGATCTTGCCGGCCCGGTCGCGCTGGAACAGGTCGACGGTCATCGCCAGCTTGATGGTCGATTCCGTCCACACCAGGGTGTTCGCGTTCTCGTTGCGCCACACCGCGCCGGTCTGCCGGTCCCGGACCACGACGCCGACCGTGCCTGGCCGGGTCTTGATGTACGCCTCCACCGCGGCGAACCGGCGCTGGAAGTCGCAGTCGAAGCCGGACTGCTGGTAGGGACACTGCGCCGCGTCGCCCGCGAATCCGTTGGGCGCGGTGGCGCTGGGTGTCACGGCCGCGGACGTGCCGCGCGAGGCGGCCGCGGACTGGTACGCCGCCGACTGGGCCGACGGCGCCGGCGGATCAGGCGAACGGCTCGCGGCGCCCACAATGCCCAGCGCCACCACCGCGAGTACCACCGAGGATCGGAGCAGCAGTCGGGACACCCGGGCAGGCTAGCCGACCACCATGTCGATCACTCCGTCGACTCGGAGCCTCCCTCGTTCGCGGAACGCGCCGACTCCAGCGCCTTCACCCGCTGTTCCTCCCGCGCCCGTTCCAGCGCGACCCGTTCCTCGGCCGGGTCGGGCCGCAGCAGACCGCCCGGCACCGCGTGGCCGGCCGCACCCAGCTTGTTCATCCGCTTCGGCACCGGAGCGCCCTGGTAGGGCAGCGGCACGGGGTGACCGTGCTCGTCCACCGGCCCCAGCGGCTGGTGCACCTCGATGAACTCGCCATGCGGCAGTCGCCGGATGATGCCGGTCTCGATGCCGTGTTCCAGCACCTCGCGGTCGGCCCGCTGCAGGCCGAGACACACCCGGTAGGTGATGAAGTACGCGAGCGGGGGCAGCAACAGCAGGCCGATGCGGCCCATCCAGGTGGTCGCGTTCAGCGAGATGTCGAACTTGTCCGCCAGGATGTCGTTGCCACCGGACAACAGCGCCACCATGAAATAGGTGATCGCCATCGCGCCAAGACCGGTGCGGACCGGCACGTCCCGTGGCCGCTGTAGCAGGTTGTGATGCGCGTTGTCCTTGGTCAGTACCCGTTCGACGAACGGGTACACGGCCGCGGCGGCGGTCAGCATCGGCAGACCCAGCATGAACGGGAAGAACGCGGCCGGAATCATGTAGTGGCCGAGATAGACCTCCCAGGCCGGCCACAATCGAATCAGGCCGTCCGTCCAGCCCATGTACCAGTCGGGCTGCGAACCCGCCGACACCTGCCCGGGATTGTAGGGACCGAAGTTCCAGATCGGGTTGATCTGGAAGATCCCGGAGATCACCGCGATCACACCGGCGACGATGGCGAAGAAGCCACCACCCTTGAGCGCGAAGACCGGCATGATCCGCACGCCGACGACGTTGGATTCCTTGCGCCGCACGCCCGGGAACTGAGTGTGTTTCTGGTACCAGACCAGACCGATGTGCAAGGCGATCAAGGCCAGCAGAATCCCCGGAATCACCACGATATGCGTCGCGTAGAGCCGTGGAATCAGCACGCCGTCACCGGGGAACTTGCCACCGAACACCAACCAGTTCGCCCAGGTCCCGATGATCGGAATGGACAGCATCAGGCCGGACATGATCCGCAGGCCGGTGCCGGACAGCAGGTCGTCCGGCAGTGAGTAGCCGAAGAAGCCCTCCAGGGTGCCCAGCAGGAGCAGCAGCACGCCGATGACCCAGTTCGTCTCCCTCGGCTTGCGGAACGCGCCGGTGAAGAAGATCCGCATCATGTGCACGACGATCGCGGACATGAACAGCAGTGCCGCCCAGTGGTGAACCTGCCGGATGAACAGGCCGCCGCGCACGTCGAAACTGATGTTCAGGGTCGAGGCGTACGCCTCCGACATCGAAACGCCACGCAGATTCGCGAAGCTGCCGTTGTAGGTCACCTCGGTCATCGACGGGTCGAAGAACAACGCCAGATAGACCCCGGACAGCAGCAGCACGATAAAGCTGTACAGCGCGATCTCACCGAGCATGAACGACCAGTGACTCGGGAAGACCTTGTTGAGCTGTCGCTTGAGGCCATTGGCGACCCGGTATCGCTCGTCGAGTTCATGCGCGGCCGTGCCCAGTTGCTTGAGCAGGGGATTCGCCGGCTTGGTCGGTGTGGTGATCGAGCTACTCATGACGACCGCTCCCAGAATGCCGGGCCAACCGCTTCGATGAAGTCATGCCGAGCGTAGAAGTATCCGGTCGTCGCGTCGACCTCGATGGGCAACTGCGCCAGGGCACGGGTGGCCGGTCCGAAGATCGGCTTGCAGTACTCCAGCGCGTTGAACTGCGACTGGTGACACGGGCACAGAATGCGGTTGGTCTGCTGTTCGAACAGCGAGGTCGGGCAGCCAAGGTGACTACAGATCTTGGTGTAGGCGTAGTAGTCGCCGTAGTTGAAGTCTTCCTGGCCCTTGCGCTTGATGACGTTCGCGGCGTCCTCCGGCCGCAACCGGATGAGCATCACCGGATTGTCCGACTCGGTCAGTGCCGCCTGGAGTTTCTCCGGATTACCGCGCTCCGACTCGCGGAACGGGAACACCGTCTGCATCGAGCCGGCGTCCATGTCGGCCGGGCTGACCAACGCGATCTCGTTCGGGTTACCGGTGTCCTTGCGCAGATACACCCGCTCGGCGGTCGGACCCGGCGGCTCGTACCAGCCGGTGTGCCACAGCGACTGGTTGGTGTTCGAATTGGCCCACGGGTTCTTGATCAACCCGCCGAGCGGCAGCACCACCAGGGTCAGGCCGAACACGCCGGCGGCCGCGCCCGCCGTGCGGAAGATCAGCGACCGGCGGGCGATCGTGCTGCGGTTGCCCGCGTCGGACAGCAGGGCGACCGTCGTCTGCCGGTCCACCTCGTCGGACGGGCCGTCATGGCGCTGCTGGACGGCGACCTCGTGTGGCACGAACTTCTTGACGTAGGTGATCACACCGACGCCCAGGGACAGCACCGCCAGCCCGAGGGTGACGCCGAGCAGCGGCGTGTACAGCAGGTACAGCGCCTGGTGGCCGGCCGACCGGTACTGCCAGGGCCACGCGATGTAGATGACGATGAACGCGATCGCGGCGATCAGGCCGAGGGCGAACCAGCCGGCAACGATCTTCTCGGCCCGGCGTTCCGCGCGGGTGCCCTTGACCGGCCACGGCTCGTCGTACTCGACCAACTCGACATCGTCGAGCTTCAGGCCGAGGCGGACGAGCTCGTCGCGGCTCATGGTGGCGAGCTGCTCGTCGCTCGGCACCCGCGGGTCCTTCGGCTCACTCATGCCTTGGCTCCGATCCACAGGGTCACGCCGATCAGCGCGACGACGCCCACCGCGAACATCGCGAAGCCCTCGGACACCGGGCCGATGCCGCCCAGCGCGTAACCGCCGGGGCTGTTGCTCTGGCCCTGCACGGACTTGATGTAGGCGATGACGTCCTTCTTCTCGTCCGACGTCAGTTGGCGGTCGGAGAAGCGGGGCATGTTCTGCGGACCGGACAGCATCGCCGTGTAGATCGTGTCGGGGGACGCGCTCTGCAGCGACGGCGCCGCCTTGCCGCTGGACAACGCGCCGCCCTGGCCGGTGAAGTTGTGGCAGGACGCGCAGTTGAGCCGGAACAGGTCACCACCGCGGGCCGGGTCGTTACCGATCAACTGAGCGCCGCTCTCGGTCGGCCGCTGCGGACCGCCGCCGATCGACTCGACGTAGGCGTCCAACGCGTCGATCTCCTGCGGGGTGAACGCCACCGGCTTGACGTCGGCCTGTGCGCCCTGCGCCGTCAGCGGCATCCGGCCGGTGGAGACCTGGAAGTAGACGGCCGCCGAGCCGACGCCGATCAGGCTCGGGCCCCGGCCGGACACGCCCTGCAGGTTGGAACCATGGCAGGAGATGCAGGTGTTCTCGAACAGTTGCTTGCCCTGGGCGACCAACGCGGCATTGCCGCTGTCACTGTCCGCGGCGTGTGCGACCTGTGGAGTCGGCGTCAGCACGCTGTACAGCGCACCCGCGCCGACCAGGGCGACCCCCAGCGCGAGTATGCCGGAAATCCGGCGCCGCAACTTACCGCGAGGTCGGAGACTGCCCTCGTTGGCAGTTGATTCCTTCGTCGTCATGTGGTTCCTCGGGTCCGGGCGGGAGCGTCCGCGGAATGTCACTTCGGGTGGTCACTTCAGGAGTTCAACACAGGCGAACAGGCCGATCCAGACGATGTCGACGAAGTGCCAGTAATACGACACGACGATGCTGGCGGTCGCCTGGGCTGGGGTGAACTTGCTCATCTTCGTCCTGGCCATGAGGAAGATGAAGGCTACGAGACCACCGATGACATGGAGTCCGTGGAAGCCGGTGGCGACGAAGAAGACCGAGCCCCACGCCGACGAAGAGATCGTCGTGTCGTGCTGTGTGACCAGCATGTAGTACTCGCCAGCCTGACCGCAGACGAAGATCAGGCCCATCAGGAAGGTCAACGAGTACCACCGGCGCAGTCCGAACACATCGCCACGTTCGGCGGCGAACACACCCATCTGACAGGTGAAGGATGACGCCACCAGGATGATCGTGAACGGCAGCGAGTATGGGATATCCAGCTCGGCTGGCTTGGGCGGCCAGTCAGGAGCGGTGTTCTGGGCTTTCACCGTAAAGAACATGGCGAAGAGGCCCGCGAAGAACATCAGTTCGCTGGACAGCCAGATGATCGTGCCCACGCTGACCATGTTCGGTCGGTTCAGCGAGTGCACACGCTGGCCGAGGCTGGGCGCTGCCGTAGTCACGCGACGAATTATGGCTTGTTGAAGCGATCTGTACAGCCCCAGATTCACGGGCGTGTCGCGATCCGCTCCGGTACGACACCACGTCGTTACCGGAGGTAACCAGGGGGACCAGGGTCTACGACCGTCCTGGCAGCGCCTCCACGGCAGGCACTAAGGTCATGGGGACAGTAAATACCGCCAGGTTCCCGCGGGTCAGCGGAGGTTCAGTAAGAGATGACAGAAGTCACCAGCATCCTGGTATTCAGTCACCGCGCGAAGGTGCGCGAGGCGATCAAGATGGCGATCGGTAGTCGGCCGGCTCCCGATCTCGGTCGAGTGACCTACCGGGACGCGGCGACCATCGAGGACGTCCTGAACCTGGTCGACCACGAGAAGATCGACCTCGCGATCCTGGACGGCGAGGCGCAGCCCACCGGCGGCATGGGCATCTCCCGGCAGCTCAAGAACGAGCTGAAGGAGTGCCCGCCGATCATTCTCGTGCTGCGCCGCGCCGATGACCGCTGGCTGGCGACCTGGTCGCAGGCGGACGCGGTGCTGGTCCACCCGCTGGACCCGTTGGCGGCCGCCGAGACCGTGGCCGACGTGCTGCGCCGCACCCAGCGTGCGCCCGTGGTGGCCGGATGACCGAGCCCGCCAGTCCAGCGGCGTCCGACCCGGCGGCATCCGACCCATCCGAGCAGTTCGACCCGCCCGAACAGACTTGGCCGTCCGTGCTGCTGCGGCTGACCGCCGGCGAGGATCTGACCGAGGCCGACGCGGCGTGGGCGATGGACCAGGTGATGTCGGGGACGGCCACGTCCGCGCAGATCGCCGGGTTCGTGGTCGCGTTGCGCGCCAAGGGCGAGACCGCGGCGGAGATCGGTGGCATGGCGCGGTCGATGATCGAACACGCCAGGCTGGTCGACATCGACGTACGCGCGGTCGACATCGTCGGCACCGGTGGTGACCGGAAGGGCTCGGTCAACATCTCGACGATGGCGGCCCTCGTGGTGGCCGCCGCCGGCGTGCCGGTGGTCAAGCACGGCAACCGCGCCGCGACGTCCAAGTCCGGCGCCGCGGACGTGCTGGAGGCCCTCGGTGTGGCCATCGACCTGCCACCCGACGCCGTCCGGAGCTGCGTCGCGGAGCTGGGTATCGGGTTCTGCTTCGCGGCCGCCTACCACCCGTCGTTCCGGTACGCCGGCAGCACCCGGCGGGAGCTCGGCATCCCGACCGCGTTCAACGTGTTGGGACCGCTCACCAACCCGGCCAGCCCGGCCGCCGGCCTGATCGGCTGCGCCAACCCGCGGATGGCGCCGGTGATGGCCGAGGTGTTCGCGCGGCGCGGCACGAGCGTGCTCGTGGTGCGTGGTGACGACGGCCTTGACGAGCTGACCACCACCACGACCAGCACGGTATGGGCGGTGAAGGACGGCGCGGTCCGACTGGACCGGGTCGATCCCACGGCGTTGGGCATCACGCTGTCCAGCCCGGAGGATCTGCGCGGTGGGGACGCCCAGGCGAACGCGAAGGTCATCCACGAACTGGCGGCCGGCAAAACGGGCCCTGTGCGGGACGCTGTCCTGCTGAACGCCGCCGGAGCGATCGCTGCCTACCGCGGGCTCTCCGATGACCTCACAGACGATCTCAGGCAGGGATTGGCGACCGCCACGGCCGCCGTGGACTCCGGTGCCACCGCCAGCCTGCTGAGCCGCTGGATCGCCCGCTCGACCGAACTGCGCGCCAGCGCGTCGTAGCTGTCGTGGTCAGGGCTGCCGCTGGACGAACAACGGGACGGATCCGAGGACCCGTCCCGTTCGTCATTCGTGGCCGGTGATCATTCCTGCCGGCTGGCACCGATGTGATACTCGAACACGAAGCCGCCGACCGTGAACAGGATGACCGCGCCGGCCAACACCAGCAGCCACACCGACCAGAACGTGATCGCGATGGCGCCGAACGCGCAGGCCGCGCCGACCGCGACCGGCCAGTAGCTGCCCGGCGGGAAGAACCCGACCTCGCCGGAGCCGTCGCTGATCTCCGCCTCGGGGTTGTCCTCCGGCCGTGGCCCCTCCAGCCGGCGGGACACGAAACCGAGGAAGGTGCCGACCAGCAGACACAGCGCACCAGACAGGATGAACGCGGTCACGCCGACCGGTTCGACCTTGTTGAAGTTGACCTTCGTCAGCACCCCGTACACGACGGCCAGGACGAACAGGAACGCCGCGATCAACAGGAAGATCCGGCCCTCGATTTTCATGGTGTCCTCACAGTCCTTGCTCTGCCACGACGCCGGGGATCAGAAGCCGACCGCCGAACCGGCGGTGCGGGACGTGTCGAACGGATGCGTGGAGGTGGCGTACGGCGTGCACAACGCGCCGCAGGTCGGGTCCTGTTTGCCCAGCGCCGTCAGTGCCTCGGCGGCCGTGTACGGCTGGGAGGTCTGCGGATTGACCGTCTGCCGCAGCTTCATATAGGCATTGAACAGCGGCTGCGGCAGCGCTCGCACCTCGAAGTTCATCATCGAGTGGTAGGTCCCGCACAGCTCCGCGCAGCGGCCCACGAACGCGCCCGTCTTGTCGATCGTGTTCTGGAACGTGGCGTCCTGGTTGTTCTTCTCCGGGTCCGGGAAGACGTCCCGCTTGAAGTTGAAGGCCGGCACGAAGAACGAGTGGACGACGTCGGTGGAACGCAGGTTGTACTGAATGACCTCGTTCGTCGGCAGCACCAGCAGCGGGATCTCCTGCGAGCTGCCGATCGTCTTCACCGCCTGGCCGTCCGGCGTGTGGTATCCGGGATAGTCGAACTCCCAGTTCCACTGGAACGCGGTGACGTTGACATTGATGTTCGGGTCGGGAACCTTCTTCAGCACGTAGTCCTGCGTGGTGACGGTGAAGTAGAACAGCACCGCGACGATCACCACCGGAATGACCGTGAGGGTCAGTTCCAGGGAGTGGTTGTACTGGAACTGACGGGGCAGTTCGTCACCGGAGTTCTTCTTCTTCCGGTGAAAGGTGATCGCCCACAGCATCGCGCCCCAGGTCAGGACGCCGACGGCCAGCGAGGCGAAACCGGTCCACATCCAGAACTCGCGCATGGCATGGCCCTGCAGCGTGGCGGACGGGACCCAACCGAAATGCACCGCCTCGTCGGTGGAACAGCCGGTCGCGGTGAGCGCGACAATGCCGACAAGTCCGATGAGCCGCATCAACCGGGCTCGCCGATTTCCCCGCTTCAGGCCCACTGCCCCACGCCTCCTGCCTGACCACTAGCGATCGGAACGGTCAGGGGGAGACTAGCTGAGTTAGACGCTGATCACCTAGAGCGGGTTTCGATCGAGTTCGGCGTGTCGACCCGTAAAATGATCATAAGATCGCCGTAACACCGAGGTGAGACCACGGTGAGACGGTGGTGCGGCAGTGAACGACGCGGTGCCGGCGCGGTGGCAAGATCGTGCCGCGTCACCGGCGAGACGGTGACCGGACCATGGCAGGACCGTGGTCCAGTCCCGGCGCGGCGGTCGCCAGGCCCAGGCCGAGGCTGAGATGAGCCGGTCCCCGGCAAGCGGCATACTGAGACATCCTCCGCGTGCGGGACCGGCACCGCCGCCCGTGTCCCGCCGACCTGCGAAGCCCGCGAAACCGAGTTACTCGACATGAGAGGCGCGCGAGATACGTGTGCGGTCTGATTGGCCTGGTCTGTCCCTCCCAACCAGCCGCGGAAGCCGCCCGTCCGGCGGTACTCCGGGCAATGTCCTGCATGCGGCACCGCGGTCCGGACGAAACCGGCACGTGGGCCGATGGTGAGGTCGTGTTCGGCTTCAACCGGCTGTCCATCATCGACCTCGAACACTCGCACCAGCCACTGTCCTGGGGTCCCCCGGAATCGCCGAACCGCTACACGCTGGTGTTCAACGGCGAGATCTACAACTACCTTGAGCTGCGCGCTGAGCTGATCGAGAAGTTCGACGCCCAGTTCAACACCGACGGCGACGGCGAGGTCATCGTCGCCGCCTACCACTATCTCGGCGAGGCCTCGGTGTCCCGGCTGCGCGGCATGTTCGCGTTCCTGATCTGGGACTCGGAGCGCCGCGTGGTGTTCGGCGCGCGGGACCCGTTCGGCATCAAGCCGCTGTTCTACGCCAGCGGCCCGGGCGGGGTGGCGTTCGCCAGCGAGAAGAAGAGCCTGCTGGACCTGGCCCCGCAGCTGGGCATCACCCCGGCGCTGGACACGACCGCCCTGCAGCACTACCTGATCCTCCAGTACGTGCCGGAGCCCGAGTCGCTGCAGCAGACGATCCGCCGCATCGAGTCCGGCAACTCCTTCACGATCACCCCCGGCGGCAAGCCGGTGACCCGCCGGTACTTCAACCCGATCTTCCGGCGCCGGCTGGTGAACGGCCCGGCCGACTCGGCGCGGCTCTACGACGACATCCTCGCCGTCATGCGTGACTCGGTCGCCAAGCACATGCGCGCCGATGTCACGGTGGGCGCGTTCCTGTCGGGCGGCATCGACTCGACCGCGATCGCCGCGCTGGCCAAGGAGCACAACCCGGACCTGATCACCTTCACCACCGGGTTCGAGCGCAAGGGCTACTCCGAGATCGACGTGGCCGCCGAGTCGGCGGCGGCGATCGGCGTCAAGCATGTGGTGCGCACGGTCTCGCCAGACGAGATGATGGCGGCCCTGCCGCTGATCATCTGGTACCTGGACGACCCGGTGGCCGACCCGGCGCTGGTACCGCTGTGGTTCATCGCCCGCGAGGCGCGTAACTACGTCAAGGTCGTGTTGTCGGGCGAGGGCAGCGACGAGCTGTTCGGCGGCTACACCATCTATCGTGAGCCGCTGTCGCTGGCGCCGTTCGAGAAGGTGCCGGGCGCGCTGCGCAAGGCGATGGGCAAGGTTTCTACCAAGATCCCGGACGGGGTGCGCGGCAAGGACCTGCTGCGGCGTGGCGCGCTGACCCTGGAGCAGCGTTACTACGGCAACGCGCGGATCTTCCGGGACGACCAGTTGCGCGCGGTGATGCGGCACTTCGACCCGCGTATCACGCACACCGACGTGACCAACCGCCCGTACCAGACGTCGATGGGCTGGGACCCGGTGACCCGGATGCAGCACGTCGACCTGTTCACCTGGTTGCGCGGCGACATCCTGGTCAAGGCCGACAAGATGACCATGGCCAACTCGCTGGAACTGCGGGTGCCGTTCCTGGATCGCGAGGTCTTCACGATCGCCAGTCAGATCCCGCTGGAGGAGAAGATCACCCGGGAGACCACGAAGTACGCGCTGCGCCGGGCGCTGCGCGATGTGGTGCCCCCGCATGTGTTGAATCGCCGCAAGCTGGGCTTCCCGGTGCCGATCCGGCACTGGTTGCGGGCCGAGATGTACGACTGGGCGCGCCAGATCGTGCTCGACTCCCAGACCGATCAGTACATCGACCGCAACGCCGTGCTCCAGCTGCTGGACGACCACCGCGACGGCAAACTGGACCACAGCCGGCGTATCTGGGCGCTGCTGGTGTTCATGATCTGGCACGGCATCTTCGTCGAGGGCCGCATCCGCCCGCGCATCCCGGAGCCCCACTACCCCGTCCGGGTCTAGTCCGGTCCGACGCCGCACAGTCCAGAGGTGATGTGAGGGGTGCCCGAATGTTTCGGGCGCCCCTCATGTGTCACCGACGGTGTTCAGCCGAGCGTGCCGGCCTTCAGCCCCCGGACCAAGGCCGGGACATCGGCCAACAGCACCGGGCCGGTGGGGTTCTTGGAGTCACGCAGCCGGTCCAAGGTTCCAGCCAGCTCGACACATGCCCCGTTGTCGCCCGCGCTATGGCTGGACTTGCGCCACACAACGGGGTGTTGGGAGATCATGGGTTAACCTTTCTGCTCGCCCAGGTACTCCCTCTCTACGGTAGTCATGAACTCGATGCTGTCCGTGGGGGCCAATGCGGTGTTGGCCAGCGACTCGAACACCTGCGCGTATCGAACCAGGTCCGACTGCCGATCAAGGTAGATCGCTCCGTGGTCCTGTTCGAGGTACACCATGTTCGGGGCGGCCTCACCCGGCAGTGTGAGCATCATGAACGGACCCTTGATCCCGGCGTGCGGTCCGACCCGGAATGGCAGGATCTGGATGGACGCCCATGGCTGGCGGGCGACGCTGATCAGGTGTTCGATCTGCGCCGCCATCGTCTCGGGTCCGCCCACCGGCCGCCGGAGCGCAGCCTCATTGAGGACCACGTGTAGCTCTGGTGGTTTGCTCGTCAGCCGCTGTTGCCTCGCCTGCCGGAACTCGACGGACTTCGCCAGCTCCGGTTCGCTCGCCGGTCCTTGGGCGGCGCGGATGAGCCGGGTGAAATCGGCGGTCTGGAGCAGGCCGGGTATCAGCTCGCACTCGTAGATGAAGATGACGGAGGCATCGGTCTCGAAGCCGACGAAGGTCTCGAACCAGTCGGGCATGGTGTCCGAGTAGGTCATCCACCAACCGCGGTCGCTGGCTTCCTCGGCCTGCCTGATCAACGTGTCCACCAGTGGTGCGCCGATGCCGTAGCACTGGCAGAGCTGGCGGACGTTGCGCGGCAGGATGGCGTGCTTGCCCGTCTCGATCCGCGACAGCGTCGGCTGGGTCAGGCCGATGTACTTCGCGGCCTCGGTCATGTTCTTGCCGGCGGCCTCGCGCAGCTCACGGAGTTGTTTCCCCAGCCTCCACCGACGAACCAGCGAGCCGGGAGCAAGGTCGTCTTCGTCGTCCATGTCGGGCAGTCTCCCATGAGTAGCTGTCGTCAGACGGAAGGTTCACTCGTCTGACGTATATGCATGGCGCATATACGCAAGATACGTTCTTGGTGCCGGCCAAGACCGGCGGCCCTCGCTGTCCATCGCCCAGGTGCGGTCGGCGAGGGCCCAGCACCAAGGCACATGTGGAGCGCTGGATGACCAAGTTGACGAGATCGGCTTCTGAGGCCGACCGTGCTACCGAGATTCGACATGCTCTGGCGGACAAGTTGGTGGCGGACAGGAGGATCACCTCGCCCGCGGTCGCGCGGGCCTTTCGCATCGTGCCCAGGCACCTGTTCGTGCCAGACGGGACACCGTTGGAAGTCGCCTACAACGACGCGAACTCAGTGGCGATCAAGCAGGATGCCGATGGCGTGGTCATCTCGTCGACGAGCGCGCCGTTCATCCAGGCTCGGATGATCGAGCAGGCCGACCTCGGCCCAGGCATGATTGTGCTGGAGATCGGCAGCGGCGGGTACAACGCGGCGTTGGTGGCCGAAGTGGTGGGGTCGTCTGGCCACGTCGTGAGCGTGGACATTGATCAAGAGGTGGTCGACATGGCGCGGACCCGCCTTGCCGCGACCGGCTATGGCGAACGCGTGACAGTCGTGACGGTCGACGCGGAGCATCCGGTGCCACAGCTCGACAGCCCGGTGGACGCGATCGTGGTGACTGTCGGAGCCTGGGATATCGCGCCGGCCTGGCTTAATCAGTTGGCCGATGGCGGAACGATCGTGGTGCCGTTGCGGATGAATGGAGTGTCCCGGTCGATCGCGTTTCGGCGTACGGCTGATCACTGGGAGAGCAGGTCTGCCGAAGTATGCGGGTTCGTCCCGATGCAGGGCGAAGGAGCCCATGCCGAGCGCGTGTTCCTGTTGCCCGACCCGAATGGCCATCATGTGAAGCTCCGATTTGACAGTGCCGATGTGCCGGCGGACATGAGCCTGCTTGACGGGGTACTGGCGACCGATCGGGTCGAGACGTGGTCCGGGGTGACGATCAAGAACGGTGTTTCATTCGCTGACCTGCATTTGTGGTTCGCGTCATTCCTGCCCGGATTCTGCAAGCTCGCTGCCGAGGACGGAACGACGCTGGCCGCCGAGCGCGGGAGCTGGTTCCCATTCGGTGTCGTCCGCGGCGATTCGTTCGCCTATCTCGCCGTCCGGAAGACCTCGGACGGTACTGGGGCCGAGTTTGGCACGCGGGCGTACGGCAGATCCGCGGACCGTGCCGCCACCCCACTGGTCAACTCCATTAAGGATTGGGATCAGAGGGCTCGTGGTCGCGCCGAACCGACGTTCGCCTACTGGCC
Organism: Pseudonocardiaceae bacterium; assembly: GCA_036384655.1. Taxonomy (GTDB): domain Bacteria; phylum Actinomycetota; class Actinomycetes; order Mycobacteriales; family Pseudonocardiaceae; genus DASVLX01. The sequence goes on along the minus strand of DASVLX010000047.1, from coordinate 9,840 downwards.
CAACGGAACCAGCCAACCCGAGTTCGGTGCCGAAACGGCCGTGGTGACCAAGACCCACGGACTGGTCTCCATCTCCTGGCCGTCGAACTGATCGGATTCAATCCGCCAAGACCAGCCATCCCATCGGCATAAGAAGAGAGGTGAAAATCCCATGTCCCCACTGCTGGCAATGAGCGATGCACTGGCTGAGGACGCGGTGATTGATGACGCGGAGTTTGACTTTGACCTGCGCGTCACCGAGTCAACAGCCCGCGTCGCTGGACCGTCGTGCGATACGGACGATGGTTGCGGTGCGAGTTGCGCGACCAGTGCGTGCACCACGTTCAGTAACGACCCATACTGATCCCCTCGTTGGGGTGCTGTCGGCGTTCACACACGTCGACAGCACCCCACAGTGAACGTCATAAGAGGATGATCATGGCCATTGCAACGCGATTCCGGCACGCAGGCGCAATCCTAATCCGTGCCACCACTGATCCCGGTGATCTTGACCTTCCTGACCATGTCGACCTCGACGATGTCGTGTCGGTCGAACGGGATGGCATGGCCTGGTTGACTAGGGTATGGACCCGTCCTGAGGTACGCGAGGCGGTTCGGTCGGCCAGCACGGCGTTAGACGCCCGGATCGATCACCTTCTGGCTGATGGTGGCAGGCGGCCGGGGAAAGATCTGCGGCACGCGATCGTCTCGCTCGGCTCCTACCTGGCGCGGTGGCAGCGGCGAGCAACGCCATTTGGGTTGTTCGCCGGCATTACCGCGGCATCGATTGGACCCGCAGCGGCGTACTTCGGCGTCCGGCATCGGGTTTTCGGTCGGGCTGACAGCGCCTGGTTAGCCACAGTAACGAACCAACTGGACAAGGACCGCGATCTGCGGTCACGGTTGACGGTGATCGCAGACAACGCGTTGATCATTCGTGACGGTCGTGCCATCGTGCACACGCGGGCGGACCCTTTCGCCGCAGATCCGGGACCGTTGCGGGAATCATCGGTACGGTTGACCAAGCCGGTGCGATTCGCCCTCGCAGCGGCCACTTCTCCAATCCGGTTCGGTGAACTCGCTGAGCGCCTGGTCAAACAGTTCCCTGCGGCATCGTCGTCAAAAGTTCATGTGCTGTTGCATGGCTTGGTGGATGGCGGATTGTTGGTGACCAACCTTCGGGCACCGGCCACAACCGTCGATCCGCTGTCCTATCTGGTCGAGGTGTTGCGGTCCGCCGATGTTGGCGATCTGCCCGAGATAGCGGCGTTGCTGGGCGAGTTGACTGAGATCGACGGTGAGCTTGCTCGACACAACGCGGTCCCAGAGTGGTCGCGGGCGCGGACGATCCGCGAAATGGTGACCGCACGCATGAACCAGTTGGCGCCGGCGGATCAGGTACTCGCCCTGAACACACGGCTCGATGCGCGGGTGGTTGTGCCTGACCGTGTGCTGGCTGAGGCGGAGCTCGCGGCGAGCGTGCTGCTGCGGACGGGAACACAACCGTTCGGCACTGCGGCATGGATGGATTACCAGGCTCGTTTCCTTGCCAGGTACGGGCCGGGTGCGCTGGTGCCGGTGTGCGAGCTGGTGGCCGAGTCCGGGCTGGGTTATCCGACTGGCTATCTCGGCGCACCGCGTGCGCGGCCGGCGTGGCGAGCGTTGACCGAGCGCGATGCGGCACTGGCGGCGTTGATCCAACAGGCATTGGTGTCTGGCTCGGAAGAAATCGTGTTGACCGACGCCGACATTGATAGCCTCACGGTGGGCGATCACGCCGATCTGGTGCCGCCGCAACGGGTTGAGGTTGGCTTCATCATCGATGCAGTCTCGGCCGAGGCGATTAACCGGGGTCAGTTCCGGATTCGGATCACCGCCGCACCGCACGTGCCAACCAGCATGGCTGGACGATTCGTTGCGCTACTCGGCGAGCCTGACCGTGCGCGCTTCACCGCGACCTACCCGAGCAGCAAGGACGGCACTGTGGCGGTGCAGTTGTCGTTTCCACCGCGACTTCCCCGCAGTGAGAACGTGGTCCGCGTGCCCGTTCTGCTACCGGATGTCCTGTGGCTGTCTGAGCACCCCAACATTGCCCGCACAGGCATCAGGCGGGTCAGCCTTGACGATCTCACGGTGACCGCCGACGCCGCCCAGATGTACCTGGTGCAACAGTCGACCGGCCGCCGTGTGGTGCCCGTGATCCCGCACGCGCTGAACACCCGGAGTCATATGCCGCCTCTGGCCCGTTTCATCGCCGAGGTCGCCGATGCGCGGAACGCGGTCCTGCGGGGATTCGATCTCGGATCGTCCCGCACTCTGCCCTATGTGCCGAGCATCCGCTATCACCGCACGGTGTTGCTGCCAGCCCGATGGCGGCTGACGCCCAGCGATCTACGCGGCCGGGACTTCGGCGCGGCTTTGTCGGCGTGGCGGCTCCGGTGGGGCGTGCCAGACCGGGTCGTGTTGTGCCATGACGAACTTCGCATGCCACTGGACCTCGGCCATCAGCTCGATCGTGAAGTCCTCCGGGTCCAACTCGGCCGCAGCCACCGGGTCGAGCTACACGAGGACGGCCCGGAAGGTAGCGACGGGTGGATCGGACGCCCGGCGGAACTGCTGATTCCGATGACGGCGATTGACCCGCCCACGCGGCGGCTGCCGGTGACCGGCATGCCCGGCACCGTCCACCGGCCGGGTCATTGTGGCGTGGTCCACGCCCAATTCGCCGGCAACCCCGCACGTTTTGATGAGATCATCACCAGCCATCTGCCGCGCCTAGCCGACGGTCTCAGTGACCTGGTCACACGTTGGTGGGTACGGCGACACCGTGACATGATCCACCCGGAAACCGATCAGCACGTGGCGGTGTTTTTTCGCCTCGCCGACCCCGCTTGCTACGGGACGGTGGCGGCCGCGATCGCCGATTTCGCGGCGGACTTGGCCACTCGTGGCCTGCCCGATCACCTCACGCTGGCGCCGCACTATGAACACGCCGCTCGCTATGGAACCGGGCATGCGTTAGAAGCCGCCGAGAACGTGTTCGCCACCGACACGACCGCAGCACGCACGCAGATCTCCGCTGCCAGCAGCTCTGGGATTCCTCCGCAAGCCTGGGCCGCAGCGTCGATGGCGCTCTTGGCGGCGTCCTTCGCTTCCGATCCGGTTACGGGTCACCGGGCGCTGCTTGACTGCCTACCGCAGGAACATGGCCCGCTCGATCGTGCCGTACGTGATCACGCCGTCAAGCTAGCCAGTGACGAGCGCGTCGTGCGTGCGCTGCCCGGTGGGCCCAATGTCATCGAGGCGTGGGCGGCACGGGCGACCGCATTGTCGATCTATCACGGGGTGCTCGCCGAGCAGCGTGACCCGGTGGGCGTGCTACGCACCCTGCTGCATGATCACCATGTGCGCGCTGTCGGCATCGACCCCACGTTCGAGAGGGAAACTGGACGGCTCGCTCGTGCCGCCGCCCGGCGGTGTCTGGCTCTAATGGCGACCCTATGAACGTCGATTCCGTCGTGCTCACCGATGACGATGCGATCCGCCAGTCGCTGGCCAAGGGCGCGGCCGGAACCGCACTGCTGTATATCGAACGGGCATGGGCCGGCACCGGAAGCTGGCAGACAGCACACGCACATATCCGGAACTTGATGTCGGGGCCCATCGACGGGGCCCAATACGCCAGCTTGTACTACGGCGCGCCCGCGATCGCGTTCGTCCTACACGCCGCCGCCGACCGCCACCCGCGCTATCGCGCCGCCGCCGTCACACTCGACGAGCACACGCGCCGCTTGGCCCGCACACGCCTGGCGATCGCAACCGCCAGGCGTGACCAGGGTGAACCAGTCAGTTTCGGCGACGTCGACATCTTCTCCGGACTGACCGGCATCGGTGCGCTGCTGCTGGCATATGACCCCCGCAGCGACGCGCTCACCGACGTTCTCAGGTACATCATCAGTCTGACCAGACCCCGCCGCGACGATGACGGTGAACTACCCGGCTGGTGGACCGGCCACGACCCCGACCGGAACGTGCCCACACCCGGCGGACATGCCAATTTCGGCATGGCCCACGGCGCCGCTGGCCTGCTCGCCTTCCTCGCCCTAGCCACCCGGCACGGCCACGAAGTCGACGGCCAGCGGCAGGCTATCGCCGCCCTCACCGGTTGGTTCGACCAGTGGCGTCAGAACAGCGACGGTATCCCCTGGTGGCCGCACTGGATTACCCGCAGCGAACTCCGCATGGGCCGAACCGACCAGCTCGGTCCTGGCCGCCCGTCATGGTGCTATGGAACGCCTGGCGTCGCCCGCGCGCTGCAACTGGCCGCTATCGCCACAGCCGATCCGGTCCGGCAGGAGGACGCCGAAAACGCGCTGGCGGCGTGTCTCGCCGGCGACCAACTCCGCCGCGCCGCCGAGCCCGGCATCTGCCACGGCATGGCCGGGCTGTACCAGACCATCTACCGCGCAGCCCTCGACTCTCCCCACGACACGATCAGCTGGCACCTCCCCGCCCTGGCCTCCCGGCTCAGCCGACGCGGCGAATCGGTCACCGGCGACGGGTTTCTGATCGGCCGGGCCGGATTCGACCTAGTTCTCGAAACAACCCGCAGCACCACGCCACCACGATCAGGATGGGACAAATGCCTGCTGATCACATGATTCTGAGGCCAGGCGACCAACTGGCCGCCGCGGCTCAGGCTGTCCTCACCGGCCGCGACCTCTCAACAGTCGCCGCAGAGTACGGCTTCAACCCCATCGACCTTGACGACGCGGTCCGCCTCTACCACGCCGCTGGCTTGACGGCGTTGGAACGGCACGCCGAACAAGGCTGGTACGACATCCGCGTCGAATTCCCTGACTGGGCCACCGCCGAAACACCGGCCACGACACGGCTCGCTCCCGCACTCGACGCGCTATGCGCCGACGGCTTACTCACCGGGTGGTGGTTCCTACGCAAGTACCCATGCTGGCGACTGCGACTACGCAACGCCAACGCTGCGTCCATCAGCCAGGTACTCGACGACCTCACCGTCGAAGGCCACCTCACGCGGTGGTGGCCGACGATCTATGAGCCGGAAACGGCCGCATTCGGTGGCATGACAGGTATCGCCATCGTGCACGACCTGTTTTGCACCGACTCGCGGGGAGTCCTGCGCTATGTGCGAAACGCCAAGTCCGACCTAGGCCGCCGCGAGCTGTCCATCCTGCTGCTGACGGGCCTGTTCCACGGTGCCGGCCTCGACATCTTCGAACGCGGCGACATCTTTGATCGCGTCACCTGCCTGCGACCCACGCCCACCACCGTCGACGTTGCCAAGATCGACTATCTGGCCGCTGTGCTGCGGCCCGTGGTCACGCTTAGTAACCCATCCCGAATCGACCTTTTCGATAAGGGAGCACCAGCCGCAGGGGCAATCGAGTGGCTCGCCGCGTTCGAGCGCGCTGGCGACCAACTCGGTCACGCCGCCAAGCAGGGGAATCTGGGCCGAGGACTGCGGGGGATCCTCACTCACATCGTGATCTTCCACTGGAACCGGCTCGGGCTGTCCGCCACAAGCCAGGCCGTTCTCGCTCGCGCGGCAACAACAGCGTTACTCCCGACGGAGTGATCGGCCGATGACGAGAAACCGATCTCCGCACGGACACCCGCGAGACGAACGTCCCACGGTTCGGGGACCGTTGCCCGAACCGTGGGGGTCGTTCGCTCATGGTGACCGGGGACGGGTTCGGCACACGCTCAGGCTGTGTCCACCCGGACGTCCAATCGGGCGTCCGTGTCCACCGGGATAGCAAGGGAGGGGACATCATGACCAACTCCCCCGGCACGGACCAGCACCTGACCGAGCAGGCCCAGGCAGAACAACCTCAGCCCGAGCAGCAGCCGACTCAGCAACTGCCGACCGAACCACCGCCTGAACTGCAAGAAACCGAACAGCCGGAGCCGACCGGCCAGGACGGCGGCCGCCGCACCCGGAACACCACCATCGGCATGATCTGGACGGTGCTGCTGATCCTGTCCATCGTGTTCACCATCGCCACCGGTGGGATCGGCGCGATCGCACTCGGGATCGTGATACTCGCCGGCATCGTGCTGCTGATCGCGAACAGGGTCAGCCACGGGCGCTGACCGCGTACCCGGCCGCGCGCCCCGTGGCACAACCCTGACAATCCAAACCCGTTCCGGCTCAGCCCTTCTCGGCGATGTCGGCCAGCACCGCGGCGAGGGTGCGGACCGGAACACCGGTGCCGCCCTTGGGGGTGTAGCCCCAGGGAGCGGCCGAGTTGAACGCTGGCCCGGCGATGTCGATGTGCACCCAGGGCAGGCCGTTCGGCACGAACTCGCGGAGGAAGATGGCCGCCGCCAGCATGCCGCCCCAGCGCGCGCCGGTGACGTTCGCCAGATCGGCCACCTTGGAGTCGAGATCACCGCGCAGTTCCTCGGGCAGCGGCATCGGCCAGCCGCCCTCGCCGGTCGCGCGCGCGATCGCCGCCACCCGGTCGCGGAACTCGTCGGCGCCCATCACGCCGGCCGTGCGCTTGCCCAGCGCGACCACTTGGGCGCCGGTCAGCGTCGAGGTCTCGATCAGGTAGTCCGGCTCGTCCTGGGCCGCCCGCACCACGGCGTCGGCCAGGATCAGCCGGCCCTCGGCGTCGGTGTTGAGCACCTCCACCGTCTTGCCGCCGTACATGGTCAGCACGTCACCGGGTCGGTAGGCGGTGCCGGAGGGCATGTTCTCCGCCATCGGAACGGTCGCGATGACCTCCAGCGGGTACTTCAGTGTCGCGGCGAGCAGCACGGTGGCGATCACGGACGCGGCGCCGGCCATGTCGGAGGTCATCTCGTCCATGCCGGACGGCGGCTTGATGGAGATGCCGCCGGTGTCGAACGTGATCCCCTTGCCCACCAGCGCGACCTTCGCCTTCGGCTTGGGACCCACATAGCGCAGCCGGACCAGGCGGGGCGGCCGGGACGAACCGCCGCCGACCCCCAGCACACCGCCGAAGCCCTCCTTGCGCAGCGCCTTCTCGTCCAACACGGTCACCTCGACGCCGGCTGCCTCGGCCAGCTCGGCGGCCCGCTGCGCGAAGCTCGCCGGGTAGAGATCGTTCGGCGCGGTGTTGACCAGGTCGCGGACGGTGGTGACGGCCTCGGCGATCGCGGTGGCCGCCTTGAGCGTCGCACGGTGCTGCTTGGGGGTGCCGTCCTCGGGGCTGACCAGGTCAACCCGGCGCACCGGCTCGTCGCCGGCGTCCGACTTGTAGCGGGTGAACCGGTACGCACCCAGGATGGTGCCCTCCACGGCCGCGCCCAGATCAATGGTGGACAGCACGGAGGCGGCCCGCTTGGTGCCGGCCAGCGCCCGCGCCGCCGCGCCGGAGGCGCGCCGCACCTGCTCGGCGCTGACCGCCGGCTTCTCGTCGGTGGCAGCGGAGGCGCCGTTGGAGTCGGCCTTCTTGCCCAGGCCGACGGCGAGAATGACGTTCGCGGCGAGCTTGCCCAGCGTCGGCAGCTTGACGACCTCGTCGGCCTTGCCGGTGGCGCCGACCGACCTCAGCAGCTCGACCAGGCGGCCGTCCAGCGCGGCGTCGACCTGATCGGCGCCGGGAGCCAGGGCCACCCCGCCGTCACCGGGCAGGGTGCCCACCACCAGAACGTCGACCGCCAGCGCGGCCAGCGCGCCGGACTCGCCTCCGACCAACGCGACTTTGGGTGTGGGCAACGCGGTCTCCTTAGCGCATGGGCAACAAAACAACCAACAGGGGTTAACTACGGAATGCTAACGAATTCATTCGGCGGGTCCGCAGCGGACCGCGAAACCGGCCGTGCCACTGTTCCGGCATGACCAGCGCCGACCCGGCCGCGGAGTCGACCGATCCCACCGACTCGATCGCGGCCGGACTGACCGCGGCGATCGGGATCGGGGTGTTCGCCGCGCTCGCCCCGACCGCCCTGTTGTCCGGCCGGTACCTTCTCGTGGCGGCGGTCGCCGCCGGTGCGATCGCGACCGTGATCGCGGTGTTCGCGCGACCGCTGGGCCGGGTCGTGGGCAGCCGCATCGGACGGACCCGCGGCCAGGCCGCCGACGAGGCCTCGCATGGCACGATCACGCTGGCCGCGGACATCATCTGGCTGCTCGCCCGGCTGGCCGTGCTCGCCGCGCTCGCGGACAGCTTCGGCGCCTACGCGATGCCCACCCATCCGTTGCTCGCCGCGCTGTGCGTGCTGGTGTTCGTGACCGCCGCCGACGCGCTGCGGCTGCGACCGCCCACCGCGCTGCTGGTGGTCGGACTGGTGGTCATGTTCATCGCGCTCGGCGCGCTCGTCGCGGTGTGCGTGGCGATCTCCGCGCCGCCGTCGACCGGGGTGCCGGTGCCCACCGGCATCCCCGGATCGGTCGGCCTCAGCGGCGTGCTGCCCGCGACCGGGGTGATGTTGGTCGCGTTCGCCGAACCGGCCGGGCCGGAGCGGGTGACCCGAGGCCGGCGCCGGTTGATCGTTCCGCTGGTCTCGCTGGCCGGTTTCCTGGCAGTGGCCTGGGCGGTGCTGTACCAACTCGGTCCGGAGCGGCTGGCGGTGTCGCCCGCGCCACTGCGCGACGCCCTCGGCGCGGCGGACGCCTCGGAGCTGCGCCCACTGCTGTTCGTGGGTGCGCTGGTGGCGAGCGTCCTGGCGCTGCTGATCGTGTTCTGGGATGTCCGCCGCACCGGGCGTCGGATCATCGGCCGCGGCCGGCCCGGAGCCTCGGTGTTCCGGTCGGCTGGCCGGTCGCCGGAGCAGGCCTCGGGCTGGCGGACGGTCACGACCGCCGTGCTGATCGGGGCGGTGGCGGCGGTGCTCGCCTGGGCGCTGGGCCCGGTGGCGGCGATGGGAATCGCCGCGAGCTTCGTGGTCGTTCGCTACATCCTGATGGCCCTTTCGGCCGCACTCCGGCACCAGCCCGGCGGTACCGTAGGCCGGTGACCAAGCCTGTCCAGGCCTCCGTCGAGTCCCCGCTGCCCGACCCGACTCCGGAGTTGCTGCGCAGCCCGCTGCATGCCGCGCATGCCGCGTTGGACGCCCGGTTCGGGCCGTTCAGTGGCTGGGAGATGCCGATTCAGTACGCCGACGGCGTGGTGGCCGAGCACAACGCCGTGCGTGAGGCGGTCGGCGTGTTCGACGTGTCGCATCTGGGCAAGGCGTTGATCACCGGTCCGGGCGCCGCGGAGTTCGTGAACCGCTGTTTCACCAACGATCTCAGCCGCATCGGTCCCGGCCAGGCGCAGTACACGCTGTGCTGCGACGAGAACGGTGGCGTGGTCGACGACCTGATCTGCTATCTGGTGGGTCCGGATCAGGTGTTCCTGGTGCCCAACGCCGCCAACAACGCGGAGATCGTGCGCCGGCTGACGGAGGTCGCGCCGGACGGCATCGAGGTCCGCGACCAGCACACCGACTACGCGGTGATCGCGGTCCAGGGGCCGCATTCCGCGGACGTGCTCAACGCCGTCGGCCTGCCCGCCGACCTGGACTACCTGGCGTTCGTCGACGCGCAGTGGGAGGAGCACCCGGTCCGGGTGTGCCGGACCGGGTACACCGGCGAGCACGGCTATGAGCTGCTGCCCCGCCGGGGCGCCGCCACCCTGCTGTGGGACGCGCTGCTGACCGCCGCGCAGGGCTACGGCGGCCGCGCCGCCGGGCTCGGCGCCCGGGACACCCTGCGCACCGAGATGGGATATCCGCTGCACGGCCACGAGCTGTCCGCCGAGATCAGCCCGGTGCAGGCCGGCGTGACCTGGGCGGTGGGCTGGGACAAGCCGGAGTTCTGGGGTCGCGCGGCGCTGCTGGCCGAGCGCGCCAAGGGCCCGGCCCGGCGGCTAC
>DASVLX010000046.1:0-5348 GCA_036384655.1 Pseudonocardiaceae bacterium | reverse complement strand
TTGGAGGGCGGTAGCCCGAACCAGCGGTGACACGCTCTGGTCAGTGTGCTCTGTTCGCTCAGACCGAGGACGCCGGATAGTTGCCCGAGCGGCATCTCGGTCTCACGCAAATACCGCTCGGCTTCCTCGCGCCGTACTTCGTCGACGATGCTGGCAAAGGAGGTGCCCTTCTTCGCCAGATCACGCTGCAGAGTCCGGGGGTGCGCCGCCAACTGGGCGCAGACCAGGTCCAGGGTCAGGCCGCCGGTGGGCAGCATCGTGCGAACCAACCGTCGAACGTTCTCGACAATGCTCGTTGCGTGTGGGACGGCGACAGTGTCGAGGTACTCCGCGACGACCGCATGCACCGCGCTATCCGCATCAAGCTGCAGCGCGAGGACCTCGGCAGGGAACCGGAAGCTGTAGGAGTCGGTCGCGAACTCCACCGGACATCCGAAGTACTCCTCATACTCGTCCGCGGCCGTGAGGGCATGGTGCCGCAACTGAACTCGGGTGGGACGGAACTCCGGGCCGGCCAGGAGGCGGAACACCTGGCAGGTCACCCCCAGCGCGAGTTCGGCTGCTTGCCGGTGCGCAGGTGGCCGTTCGACGATGATGCGCCACTCGAACCTCGCCTGGTCCTCGCCCGGTGACCAGGTGACAGTGATGGCAATCGCCGGGCTGTAGACGGCCATGTACTTCTCGATCGACGCCAGCGCCGCACCTACCGTGGGAGCGGTCCGAGCCGCGACACCGAGCGGACCGAGGATGTCGAGTCCCTGACGGTGCGCCAGGAGCCGACCGAAGTCGCCGGCCCCGGTGACGCGCGAAGCAGCCTCCAGGGCCGCGATGACGCCGCGGTATTCCAGATAGCTGTCCTGGTTGCCGACGGCCACCGGGTCCAAGTGCGCCAGGCGGAGCAACTCCTGGGCGTCGGCACCCAAGTCGCCGACAAGGCTCGTGAACCCTTGGAGCGCGGTTCCCCGGATCAGCGACATGTCGTCCAGAGTCAAGAACATGTCGCCAAGAGTCAAGACATCCGGGGTTTGCGGAGGTGAGGCTGGAGGCACCCGCCAAGGCCACTCACCAAGGGAGAGCTCCATGAGTCGTTTCGACATCACCCAGACCAACATCGCCGTTGAGTGTCTGCTCGAGACGACCACGAACCCGCGCCATCGTTGGCTGCTGCAGGCCTACAACCGCCATCGCTACCTGGAGATGGCCGGGCGCTGGAAGGACATCTTCGCCCCCGAGATGACGGTTGAGCACCCCGTCTATCACTTCAACGTTTTCGGCATCAACACCGTCCTCGACGGCGCTGAAGCCGTCCAGAGCGTCTACGAAGAATGGTCGCGCACCGCCCAGTGCATCTTCTACGCCACCGACGAGAAACTCGCAGTCGGCGACAACATGATCGTCTCCACCGCCACGATCTACCAGCAGACCCCCGGGCAGCTCCTCATCGAAGCCGGCGCCCCGGCCGACCCCGAAGCCCATTACCTGGTCGCCAACGTTGAGCACATGATCTGGCCCTACGACGACGAAGGTCGCCTCATCGGCGAGGACGTCTGGGAGATCGACGAGTCCACGAGACAGATCATCCCCCTCGACCCGTCAGAGGTCCTCACCGTCGAGCAGTCCTCCCGACTCCTCGACCCGCTCATCAAGCCCCTCCCGGAACGCACCTTCTGACACGATCCCAACTTCACGGAACCCAGATGAGACCCAACCCAGCGCCGGCACGTCGCACTCTCTCTCGTGATCGCACTCGCCACAGCACCTATGACTGCCAACCGGCCACCGCAACAGCAGCCGAGGGTCCGGCCCGCCGACACGCGTCAATCCGCCGCGAGCTGGCACCAGCCTGCGGGCAGAGTGAACCGTCGCAGAGGGACCGGGTGAGCTGAAGACACGGGCCAGTTCCGGCGCTCACCGCATGGTGGACGCCTGACTGGCGGATGCCAACAGATCGCGGGTGTGGCCAGCGCGGATGACTCAGTAGATCCGGGCAGACCTGTCAAAGGGCGGTCCAGTCAAGCGGGGCGGGCGGCGTATCCCTCTGCCACACTCGACGTACCGCGGACGGGACGTGCGCACCCGCCTCGTCCAGCTGACCGAAGGGTTGTGGGGACCATGAGGGGCATTCGACGTCTTGCCGGGCTCGTCGTCGTGACGTGTACCGTCACGCTTTCGGGCTTCGGCCCGGCACACGCTGACACCGACGGAGCCGGGATCGAGTTGAACCCGTCGGTTGCTGACTTCGGAGACGTCCCGGTGCAGAGCCCATACGGGGGTGGCGGGCCTGTCGCGGACCCGCCGACGCGCACCTTCACCGTGGCCAGCACCGGGACCCTGGATCTCGTTCTCGAACGACCGACCGTGACGGGCGCGGACTCCGGCCAGTTCTTCGTGAGCCGCAACACCTGCACGTCGCCGGTAGCTCCCGGGAGTTCCTGCGAGATCGACGTCACCGTCATCCCGTGGTTCGACATGGGCCCGCAGTCGGCTGAGCTCGTGGTGCCGAGCAACGCGCCCGACGGTGCACGCACCGCAGCGTTGACGGCCACGATCGTGCCCAGGATCGTGGCCACCAAGCTCACGGCAGACCCGGTCTCGACGAGGTTGGGCACGCTCGGCGCCGTCCGGCTGTTCCCGCGCGCAACGCTGACCGACACGGGAGGCAATCCGTTGCCTCTGCTCGGACTCGGCGACACCGGACGTGAGGTCGTGTTCACCGTCGGCGACAGACCGGTGTGCACAGCGACGGCATCTCCGTGGAACGGCGTGGCGTCGTGCCAGGGCCTGGTCCCGCTGCTCTCGGTCCTGCTTGCCGGTGGGTACGACGCGCACTTCGACGCGTTCTCCTACTCGGGCTACCGATTCCTTCCGAGCTCGGCACACGGACCGCTCCTCGGGTGACCCCACCTCGGTCGCACGGCGACACCGGTACCTCTGCCGCATGGCCCGGGCCGCAGCAGAATGGGATCTTCACGGTCCGAGCGTGGGGAGTTCCCGATGTTGCCGACAGTGGACCTGGCATACCCGTTCGAGGGCCGCTGGCTGACCCGGAACAGCCCCGCGGATCGAGTGCCCAGCCACGGCACAGCCCTGTTGGCCACGTCATTTGCGATCGACTTCGTGCCAGTCAACGAGGCAGGCCGCACGGCACCGATCACGTTCTGGTCCCTTCTGCGTCCCGAGCCAGCAGAGCGGTTCCCAGGCTTCGGGCGCGCCGTCCGCGCGCCTGCCCAGGGCGTCGTCGTAGGCGTGCGTCACACGTCGCCTGGTCACGATGCGTTCCGCGGACTGCCGTCGGTCGGCTATGCCCTCGCCCAACGGCGCCGGGCCGCAGCGGGCTGGACGGAGTTGGCTGGCAACCACGTGATGATCGAGACGGGCGGCGGCCCGGTCGTTGCGCTGTGCCACCTGCAACACGGCAGCATCCAGGTGCACCTTGGTCAGGGCGTCGAGGTGGGCGAGACGCTGGCGCGGTGCGGTAACTCAGGCAACAGCACCGAACCGCATGTCCATGTTCAGGCCATGGACCGTCCCGACGTGCTCAACGCGACCGCTGTGCCCATCACCTTCGGTGGCTGGCTGCCCCGCAACGGCGAGATCATCGACGCGAGGTAGCGGCGTCCTGACCCCCCTTGCCTCATGCGCACACACGCTGCGTGACGAGGTCCTCCTCGCTGCAGCTCGCAGGCCTCGTTCTCACGGGCCGCGAAGGCAGCCGCGTCTGCGCCTCGACGGACTCGGTAACGTGCGGCGCATGCCCATCAAGCTCGAGAACGTCGGCATCGCGGTCCGCGACCTCGAGGAGGCGATCTCCTTCTTCACCGACCTCGGACTCACCGTCCTCGGCCGCGACACCGTCAGCGGGGAGTGGACCGACACCGCGGTCGGCCTGGACGGCAACCACGCCAGGATCGCCATGCTGCAGACTCCGGACGGCAACGGGCGCCTCGAGCTCTTCGAGTACATCCACCCCGACGCGATCGAGACGGAGCCCACCCGGCCCAACGAGATCGGCATGCATCGCGTGGCCTTCTCGGTCGACGACCTCGACGAGGCGCTGGCGATCGCGGCACGGCACGGTTGCCACCCGCTGCGGGGCGTGGCGACGTACGAGGACCTCTACCGGCTGACCTACGTCCGCGGCCCCAGCGGCAGCATCGTGATGCTCGCCGAGGAGCTGAAGAAGACCTGACCCCCCGCGGCTCACCCCGCCAGGTGGCTCCACGCAGGCGCGAGCTCGGACCACGGGCCCACCGCCGCGACCCCGCCGTCGACGAGGACGACGACGCGGTCGGCCTGGGCGAGGGCGGCCCGCTTGGCGGTGGCGCCGATCACCGTCGTACGCCGCTCGCGCAGCGCCGCCCAGAGCTCGATCTCGGTGGCGGCATCGAGCGCGCTGGAGACGTCGTCGGCCAGGAGCAGCTCGGCGTCCGCCGCCAGGGCGCGGGCCAGGGCGAGGCGCTGGACCTGCCCACCGGAGAGCCGGACGCCACGGTGCCCGACCAGGGCGTCCTTGCCACCGGCCTCCTCGATGTCGCGGCCGAGCCGGGCCGCGGCGACCGGGTCGTCGAAGGCGCGCCGGTGGCCGAGCAGCACGTTCTCGGAGAAGCTGCCGGAGAGCACCCGCGGCACCTGCGCGACGTGGGCGACCTGCGCCGGACGGAGGAAGGCCTGGGGATCGCTGACCTCGCGACCGTTCCAGCGCAGCGAGCCTGCGTGCTCGATCAGGCCGGCCAGGGCCGAGAGCAGGCTGGACTTGCCCGAGCCGACCTGTCCGACCAGCAGCACCAGCTCACCGGCCTCGACGGTGAGGTCGAGGTCGCTGACGCCGATCGTGCCGTCGTCGTGGATCGCGGAGAAGCCCTTCAGCTCCAGGCGTTCCAGCGGCACCCGCTCGACCGCGGCCGGCTCGGGAGCCTGCCCGCTGACCAGGTCCACTGCCGGAGGCAGGTCCATCAGGTCGGCACCGCCGGCGAACCGGGCGGTCTCCTTCTGCCACGCCCGCGTGCCCGGCGCCTCGGTGACCACCATGCCGGCGACCCGGCCGAACCAGTCGAACCCGGCGACCGCGTTGGCGACCAGGAGGGCGATCGCCAGGCTCCAGCCGTCCCAGAAGTAGATCGCCCACGACGCGACCACGCCGCACTGCACCATCACCATCGGTACGCCGTCCAGGAACGCCTGCACCCGGTGCTCCTTGACCGCGGCGGCGACGCGGCCCGAGTCGACCTGGCGCAGGTGGCTGTGCACCTCGGGGATCGCCGCCGCGAGCTTGACCGTGCGCGCGGAGTCCAGCGCGGACACCAGGGCGCGGCCGAACCGCGCCCGGGCCGCCGACGACGCGGCCGCCG
>DASVLX010000045.1:0-3475 GCA_036384655.1 Pseudonocardiaceae bacterium | reverse complement strand
GCCGCACCGGGTTGGACGGCGCCGCGATCAGTCTGCTGCGGCCGCATCCGGGCGCGGAGCGGCCGTGGTGGCGGGTGGCCGCGCGGGCCGCGCGGATTCGCATCCTGTCCACCTCCTGTCTGGAGGCGGCGCTGGTCGCCGAGGGTTCCACGGACGGCTTCGCGGACGCCGGCAGCGACACCCACCGACTGGTGGATCTGGCCGCCGCCATGGTGCTGGTGCCGGCCGCCGGTGGCGCGGTGCTCGACTCGTTCGGCCGGCCACTGGAGGTCGACCCCGACCTGACCCGCCGCTGGTCCGGCGTGGTCGCGGCCACCCCTCACCTGGCCGAGGAACTGGTCGCCACGATTTCGGGATAAAAGGGACTCTTCGATTATCGAATCCGCGGTGATATCGGTCCGATACTCAGTGCGATTTGACCACGACCAACCCGCCAACAACCTGCTAGCGGTTTCCCGGGCACTTACGGTTCCGTCCGCCGTTGATTCCACCGGAATTCACCGTGCGGCGCGAGGGTATGACGGTCCTAAGTTGACAGCGGGTGGAGGAGAAGGACCTTGACCGCAAGAACCTTGACCGCGCCCGTGGCCGTTGATCGGGAGTCCGATCTGGTCGGCCACGCGCTCGACGAGGCACGGCCCAGCATGTTCCATTTGAAAACCGCCATCGTTTCCGGAATGGGGTTTTTCACCGATGCGTACGACCTGAATGTCATTTCCACGGCACTGCTGCTGTTGAAGCCGGAATACCGCCTGAACGCCACGCAGGTTGGCCTGATCGGCAGCACCGCGCTGATCGCCTCGTTCATCGGGGCGCTGCTCTTCGGCCGGATCGCCGACCTGATCGGCCGTAAGCGGGTGTACGGGATCGAGGCGGCGATCATGGCCATCGGCGCGATAGCGACCGCCTTCGCGCCGAACTTCGCCTGGCTGCTGGTCACCCGGTTCATCCTGGGCATCGGCATCGGCGGCGACTACCCGATCTCCGCGACCATCATGACCGAATATGCCAACCGGAAGAGCCGGGGCAAGCAGGTCACGATGATGTTCTCGGCCTACACGTTCGGCCAGATCGCCGCGTTCATCGTCGCGCTGACCCTGTTGTCCGCAGGCGTGAACCACGACCTGGCCTGGCGGCTCATGCTCGGCCTGGGCGCGCTGCCGGCCCTGGGCGTTCTCTACAGCCGACGCAAGATGCCCGAGTCGCCCCGGTTCACCGCGTCGGTGGTGGGCGACCGGATCCGCGCCGCCAGCGACCTGAACAGTGTGGCGCCCGGCGCGGTGATCGGTGAGATCGGCGCGGGCGAGGGCCGCCGTTCCACCCTCCGGGAGTTCTTCACCAGCCGAAAGCTGCTGCTCACACTGTTGGGCACGGCCGGCGCGTGGTTCGCCTACGACGTCGCCGTCTACGGCAACAGCATCTCCCAACCGACCATTGTGGACAGTATTGTGCCCAACCCGACGCTGCCCGAGGTGACCGCGATCAACCTGATCCTCGCGATCGCGTTCAGCGTCACCGGCCTGGTCTTCGGGATTTGCCTGATGGACCGGATCCCCCGCCGGGTCCAGCAGATCACCGGCCTGGCGGTGTGCGGGCTCGCGCTGCTGGCCATCGGCGTGATCCCGGCGATCACCACGAACGTGCTGCTGTTCGTGCTGGTGTTCGGGATCTCCTCGTTCGGCTCCACGTTCGGTCCCAGCTCAACCACCATGGTGCTGGCCGCCGAGTCGTTCCCGGTCGGCGTGCGCGCCACCGGGCACGGCCTGTCCGCCGGCATCGGCAAGGCCGGTGCCTACCTCGGCGCGCTCGCCACTCCGGTGCTGCTGGCCAGCATGGGGTTGCGCAGCACCGAGTTCATCGCCGGCCTGTTCTTCCTGATCGGCATCCCGCTGACGCTGGCGCTCAAGGAACCCTCCGGCCGCCGCCTGGACTGAGCCCACACCGATTCCTCGGCACGGTCCACGGCCGACCGGCTCGGGCCCCGTTCGTCCTGTGGCGAGCGGGGCCCGAAACTGTTCTGCTGGTCGGAACTGGCCTACTGACCAGACAGAGCTCGGTTAGTGTCGAACGCGTTTCCGGGATCAAGCGGATCGGCGTGGATGAGGAGAACGATGCCAAGCATTCCCGAGGTACCCGTCGTGGAACTGCATGACCACAGCACGCTGCCCGCCATCGGGCTGGGCACGTACAGCCTGAACGGTGAAGCCGGCGTCACCGCGATCCACGAGGCGATTCAGCACGGCTATCGGCTGCTCGACTCGGCGTTCAACTACGAGAACGAGGGCACCGTGGGCCGGGCCGTCCGCACCAGCGGTATCCCCCGCGACGAACTGTGGGTCACCTCGAAACTCCCCGGGCGTCACCACCACTACGACGAGGCGCTGACCACCGTGCAGGAGTCCGTCTACCGCACCGGCCTGGACTACCTGGACCTCTACCTGATCCACTGGCCGCTGCCCCGGCTGGATCTCTACGTCGAGGCCTGGCAGGCACTGGTCGAGGCGCGGAAGCAGGGCCTGGTCAAGTCGATCGGCGTGTCCAACTTCCTGCCGGAACATCTCGACAGGATCATCGAGGCCACCGGGGTGGTGCCCGCCGTCAACCAGATCGAGATGCACCCCTACTTCCCGCAGGCCGAGCAGCGCGCCGTGCACGAGCGGCTGGGCATCGTCACCGAGGCGTGGAGCCCGCTGGGGCGCGGCAGCGCGCTGCTGTCCGAGCCTGTCCTCGCCACGATCGCCAAGGACCATCAGCGCAGTGCCGCGCAGGTCGTGCTGCGCTGGCATCTGCAGCTCGGCGTGCTGCCGATCCCGAAGTCGTCGAATCCGGACCGTCAGGCCGACAACCTGGGCATCTTCGACTTCACCCTGACCGACTCCGAGATGTCCGCCATCTCGGCGCTGGGCCGGCCCGACGGTCGGCTGGTCAATCAGGATCCGGCGGTCTACGAGGAGTTCTGACTTAGCTCTCCCGCTCCACCAGGAACGGCGTGAGCAGGCCGGGATGGACCTCATCGGCGAGCCGCACGGCCGCCGCGACGTCCATGTCGACGCCCTCGTAGTACTGCCGGCCGGCCGCGGTCGTCGCGGTCAGCGTGGCCAGGCCGCGCCGCCGCTGGAAGAACGACTCGCGGATGGTCCAGCCGATCACGCCCTCGTCGGCCAGCGCGTAGCGACGGCGGACCAGGCTGCCCTGCCGGAACACCAACGAGCGGCCGAGACGGGCGTAGCCGAGGCTGCGGAACCGGTCCTCGGCCAGCAACGCGCCGATCGGGAACAGCACCAACGAGGCCTGCCAGCCCCAGGCCGGCCACCCGGCCAGCCACCACAGCAGCGCCAGCACCCCGGTGACGATGGCGGCCGCCGCGAGCGCTCGCGTGTAGCGGCGACGCCGGGCGCCACGGCCGGGGCCGGCCAGCGGGCAGGTGAACGGTGTCGCGTCGCCGAACACCTCGGCGGCGACCGTGACCGCGAGG